>JAICXC010000147.1 GCA_025980665.1 Bryobacteraceae bacterium | reverse complement strand
GTCTGTCCGCGATGTCTCGACCACGGAGGTCTAACGATGCGAAAACGCTCTCTCTTGTTCCTTTCGTTGCTGGTTCCAGCGTTTTTAGTGCTCGGCGGATATGCCGTCGTTAAGGCTCAGCAAAAAACTTCTTCGACGGCCAGCGGGAAGCGCTGGTCTGATGCAGCCACATGGCCTGACAAAAAGGTACCAGGCAAAGACGCCGTTGTCACCATTGAGAAGGACATGGACGTTGTCCTCAATGTCAGTCCGCCGCCGCTGCACGGTATAAGACTCAACGGCACACTGAGCTTTGCAGATAATAAAGATCTTGAACTGACCACCGAGTGGATCATGGTGCATGGGAAGCTGGAGATTGGTACTGAAGCCAGCCCCCACAAGCGCAATGCGACCATCACCCTGACCAATAACGTCCCGGGCGAAGACATTGAAACGATGGGTGACCGCGGGATCATGCTCATGGGCGGAACCCTGAGCCTGCACGGTACGGAGAAAAACTCCTGGACCAAGCTGACAAAGACAGCCGCCGCGGGGAGCAACACCATCGAGGTCTTGAATCCCGGTGACTGGAAGAAAGGCGAGCAGATTGTTGTCGCGTCAACGGATTTCGATCCCCACCAGGCAGAGGAACGAACCATCGCCGGCGTCTCTGGAAAAGTGATTACGCTGGATCAGAAACTGCAGTACATGCACTACGGTCAAGTCACCTTCGGCGTGGATGAGCGTGGTGAAGTCGGTATGCTCACACGCAATATCCGTATCCAGGCTTCAGCCGACGCCGAGCAGTCATTCAGTGGCGGGCACGTGATGGCGATGGTTGGGTCAACCATGAAAGTCTCCGGTGTCGAGTTCTTTCGAATGGGTCAGCACGAGAACCTCGCGCGGTATCCGATCCATTGGCATCTGGTTGGCGATGCGCCAGGGCAATACATCGAGAACTCTGCGATTCACCACACCTTCAGCCGCTGTGTGACGGTACATGGTACGAACGATGTGCGGGTTGAGAACAATGTGGCGTATGACAACGTCGGTCACTGCTACTTCCTCGAAGATGGCGTGGAACACGGGAACCAGTATCTTTCAAACCTGGGGATGCTGACCAAATGTAATCCCACCCGGCCCTGTAATTCGACAAATGCACTTAACGGCTCCGGGGCCGGTCAAAATGCTACCGATCAGTTGATTCCTTCCGACAACACGGCGTCCACCTTCTGGATCACGAACCCCGACAATACGTACCGCGGGAATGTGTCCGCAGGTTCTGAGGCAACAGGCTTCTGGATGGCTTTCCCAGAACATCCAACGGGTAAGTTTGAAGGCACGGAGGTCAGTAAGGCTACCTGGCCCCGTCGGATGCAACTGAAGGAATTTTCCGGCAACGTCTCCCACTCCGATGTCGACGGGCTGATGTTCGATCGCGGCCCCAATGCACAAGGTAAGTTCAATCTTGGCGGGAACACGCATCTGCCCTATACGGATCCCAGCGACACCAACAGCGCGCGGCTGGAAACGGTGATCAAAGACTTTACCAGCTACAAGAACAGTGGCGCTGCCATCTGGGCCCGCGGCGAGAATCATGTGTTCACCGGCCTGAAACTCGCCGACAGCGGCATCGGCTACACACATGCGTACCCTGGTGTGGCCCCGTACCACGGCGACTTTACCTCGAAAGTCGAGGACTCCCTGTTCGTGGGCGAAACCGACAATAAAGGCACCCCCAAAACCGAAGCGGAAATCGCGTATGGTCGAACCATGCCTCGCAAGGACGCGGATTATCCGATCCGTGGCTTCGAATACTACGACTTTACGCACCATATTGTGAATACCAAGTTCGTCAATTTTGTGGACAATGCCACTCGCAAAACCGGAGCCATCTCTTACCTGCTGTACACCAGCTTTCCGGTCAGCACCAACAACGACGTCGAAGGCCTGAAATTCGAAAATGCCAAGCCGGTGTATTTCCCACCGCAGCAGGATCGCCGCTGGTCCTTCTCCGGTGAATTCGGGAGGTTTTCAGGCTGGAATGGCGCGGTGTTCCACGATATCGACGGGTCGGTCGGCGGCGTCCGCGACTCCTATATCGTGATTGACAACGGGATCGCGGACGATCCTGAACACTGTCAAATCAAGCCGGATTGGAACGCTGCCGTGTGTAAGGGTGATATGGGGCGCGTGCAGATTGGCGCCGGCGGTGGCGGAGGTCGTGGTGGGCCTGGCGCGCCTGCCGCTCCTGGCGCAGCTGGCGGTCCTGCTGCAGCTGGTAGTCCTGGCGCAGCTGGAGGTCGTGGCGCAGCTGGAGGCCGTGGCGCTGCTGGAGGTCGTGGCGGCCCTGGCGGTAGAGGTGCCGCTGCTCCACCGATCACTCTCAGCCGCAATGGCAGGAAATTTACCGTCAACGGGGACACCACGGTACTCGCGGGTACCGAGATCCGGGCGGAAAGCGAAGCGCCGTCCCTGAACATTAGCCTAAGGGAGCTGGACAACGGCTCGTGGGTTATCTTCGAATTACCGGGATACACCACCGCAGTCACGGGCACGGCACAAACCAGCATGGATGCACTGCGCAGCGCCAGCAGCACCTCGTACTACCGCGGCGAAGGCACACTTTGGGTAAAGCTTGTCTCTAACGGTGGCGGCGCTCTGCCCGGCGCTGCTGGTCGTGGCGGCGTACCGCCAAGCAGTATCCAAGTCAGCAGGTAAGCTGATCAGTGCTGTAAAGGAAGAGCCCCCGGCGTAGGCCAGGGGCTTTCTATCCCAATCGTTTTCGGGGAAAAGGTCTGTGCCACGCAGCGTACCAGCTCATTGGCAGTGACACAGTGACGCCTGGCTCATCAATGGGACGTTCAGACCCGCCAAGATTGCTCCTGAAATCACGTGCTATTCGTACAGAGCTCCCAGACAAGTGACAACTTCCTCCTCACCTCCGCGCGCCATCGCGCTTAAGCTATTCTGAAGCGCAAGGGAGATTGCCAGCATGGCAAAACTTGTCTACGGATTGAGCCAGTCTCTCGATGGCTACGTGGACCACATGAAGCTTGGGCCGCCTCCGCCCGCGGCCTCCCGTCACTTCCTCGAGCTGATGGGTGGCCTGACAGGCCTCATCTACGGTCGCCGGACGTACGAGATCATGCGTTATTGGGACGAAGATCTTCCGGATTGGGACGCGGAGGATCGCGAGTTCGCGGCGGCGTACCGGAGCAAGCCGAAGTGGGTCGTGTCGCGTTCCCTCCAGTCCGTTGGCCCCAATGCCACGCTGGTCGCGGACGGCGTCGAGAAGGTGATACGCAGGCTGAAAGCCGAGTTGGTCGGCGAGATCCATGTTGCCGGACCAGTCCTGACGCAAAGCCTGACCGAGGACGGTCTGATCGATGAGTATCGACTGTACCTCCGCCCCGTCGTTCTTGGTGGCGGCCAGCCATTTTTCGCCGGCTCCCGGCCGCCGCTCCACTTGGTGGCCAGCGATTTAATCGCAAATGATGTGATCCGGTTGACGTACCGTCCGGCGGGCTAGGCCGGCAGTTGGCCCCGACATGGAACCTCGCATGTTAGAGGAGCGCATGGAGCCTCTAACAGAGGATTCGCAAACCATCGCAGGAGATTGGCCGGGAAGGTTCCGCGAGAAGAAGCGCCGTTTGGTCGTCCGTATTGTTGCAGCAGACAAGGCGGATGGAAAGCGACCTTCCATCCGATCGACCAGACCTCGCTTCGTCTGGATGACGCGCCATCCGGAAATTGGTCGGCGGGCGTCCATAGACCCGGTTCTGAAAGAGTCGCCGAGAATCCGCCGGCTGGTCCCGGTAAACACTACGGCGTTACTCGGGAGCAATAGCCTGATCCTTCCGCTATGAATCTGTTCTTCTAAGTAACAGCCCGCAAAACGGAGCGCGCGGGCTGCTTACTCGATTGAATTGAGGGTGCCCGCGCGCCCTTTACGGGCACGCTCCGGCTATTCGGTGGAGAAGTAGCGTTCGGGTGTCGGCGTGGTCACGTGGCGAGCGGTCCTGCGTGCGGCCACTCAGTGAGTGGCGGGCAGTCCCACGAGGATGAGAACCGCGTAGTCCTGCTTGTTGCAGCCGTTCACGACGGGCATGGCCGCCCCTGGAGTCACCGGAAAACCCGTGGTCGGAACCTTCGCGGGCGAGCACGTGTTGTTAGCCGTCGCCGGCGTGTAGCGTGCGGAGCGGCATCCGAGATGGGTGACATCGTAGAGGGTCGCGCGGTTGGCGAGTTCCCACCGCTGATTGCCGTCCTTGTCCTTGGGCTGAATTGTCAGCACGGTCGTCACCTTGCGGTCGCCCGTGACAAGGTATTTCCCAGCAGGCAGCGGAAAGGTCGGCTTCTCCATGATCAAGCCGTGTTCCTCCAGCCACCAATCCTTAGCGTCGAATTTCCACTGTGCCGGCGCCACGCCGCCCGCCGCCTTCAATTGAGGGTAGAGGTCCAGCTTGCAACCGCGCGGGCCCGGGTCCTGGCTCCAGAGGCCCCAGGATTGCGCGCCGTTGCCGGAGGTGGCCCCGGGGTCTCCCAGCGCCGCGATGTACTGCGGCTCGATGAGGATCCTGAACTTCGAGAGGTCTACGTCTGACGCGTGAATCGGCTGCTGCAGGCCGGCCGCCAACAATAAGAGAGATCCCATGAACAGGAGCCGGCGGCTCACGGACGGCACGAGGTGGCGGACATTCATGCGATTCCTCCGTTTGGACGACCTGATGACATCCTACACCAACGCGCGCCCCGGAGCTAGCCTCCTTGTGGCACCTCAAGCGCACTTGTGCCCGTCGATAAACCTATTCTCGCCGCATGGTCGGCAACCGTACGGAGGTCAGACACACAACGGAGCCCAATGGAAAGCGCTTTTTGTGGCCGAGATTCCGGGCGCCAACAGCGACGCGCCGCCCTCACCGTTGACCGTGGTCGTCAACTGGCTCGACGGCGTGAAGGGTAGAAAGTGCTCGCGACCGCTGAAAACTTCCGCCTGCCCGAGTTCAGATATTCGGGTTTTGTGTAGGCCAAACCCGCGAGATTCCGCTTCTGAACGGATTACGCGCCACTCGGAAAAAGGATGGACTTGGTTGTCACGTGCCGGAGGTCGGCTTCTGGGGACCGTTATGGGGCAATATCTGTAGCGATCTGGTGTCCCAACCTAAGGCGTCGTATGATGTGAAGCACATCAGTATCAGTTCTCAATGCGAGACAAGAAAGAAGAGAGTTGGGTGAGCCGAAGATGCAGATGAGATACAACAATAGCATTCCCATAACGTCGGCGGCCTTGTTGGCGCTGGTTGCGGGCGCGACCATGCTGCTTGGACAGTGGCCGCAACACCGCACCGATGGGCCAAGAACCGAGAGCGGTGAACTCGATTTGAAGGCGCCTGCGCCGAAAGCGCCGGACGGACATCCCGATCTATCGGGTCTGTGGCAGCCGATGCGCCCGAATTTCGGCAACTTAAAAGGGAAGGGCAAGGGCAACGTCGCGCCAGCGCGTGCGCCTGGCGAGCCGCCTGCAGCGCAGTTCGGCGATCTGGGCGCGGGTTTTGAGAAAGGACTTCCTTTTACGGAGTGGGGCCGGAAGACGCGGGACGAGCGCAAGGCGAACAACAGCAAGGACAACCCCGATGCCCACTGCAAGCCGCTGGGGCTGATGCAGCTCCACACACATCCGTTTGAGAAGAAGATTGTGCAAGGACCAGGGGCGATCGTGATCATGTACAACGCCAATAATGACGTCCGCCAGATCCTTACGAATGGCCAGACTCTGCCGGAGGTGGGTCCACAGCTTGCGCCTTGGTGGTACGGCTACTCGGTGGGCAAATGGGAAGGCGACACCTTAGTGGTCACTACCGTGGGATTCCGTGATGATGTCTGGCTGGATGTGAACGGTAGTCCGCTGACAAGCAGCGGGAAATTGGTGGAACGCTTCACGCGCCTCAACTTTGGCACGCTGCAAATCGACGTCACTATCGAGGATCCGAAGGCGTATACGGAACCATTTACTGTCCGCGTGACGTGGCAGTTGATGCGCGACACTGAACTATTCGAGTCAGTCTGCGAGGATCGGGACGCGATCCACTACGCGGGCGACCTGGATGCCAAGCAGAAATCGGCGGGCCAGAAATAGTCGCCGCAACGCTGCTTTCAGGCGGTAGATTGTCACCCGATAATTATCATTATCGGTCGCGATTCCTCGGTCAACTTTCCAGAACAGACAGCGGTCGGCGAGATCTCAATCTCACGGTTTGCTATTCTTCCTTCCACCGCGAAACCCGACGAGTCAACATCGCGGGAGTTCCCGGCATCCCGACCGAGTAGCCGGAATCTTTCGAGTGCGTTCGGAGATCCCGTTAAGTACTATATCGGCAGGCTTCTTGCGAGGCCCAGGTGGAGATAGTTTCCGGATACGCCGTCATCCAGGACCTATCGACTCCACAGCAAGCTTGATTGGGATAGAATCATTCCAATCCTTATGCCCTTGTCCTCTGGCGAACAACTTGGTCATTACAAGATTCTGTCAATGATCGGCAAGGGCGGCATGGGCGAGGTTTACCTCGGCACCGACACCCGCCTCGGCCGATCCGTCGCGATCAAAGTTTCCTCGCGCGAGTTCAACGATCGTTTTGAGCGCGAGGCGCACGCCATCTCCACGCTCAATCATCCCAACATTTGCACGTTGCACGATGTCGGTCCGAATTATCTGGTGATGGAGTACATCGAGGGCGAGACGCTCTCGAAGATCACCGAGCGGGGTCCGCTGCCGCTCGATAAAGCCCTGACTTATGCCGTGCAGATCGTCGACGCCCTGGCCGCCGCGCATGCCAAAGGCGTGATCCACCGCGACCTCAAGCCCGGTAACATCATCATCACCAAGAACGGCGCCAAGGTTCTGGATTTCGGCCTCGCGAAGCTCAGCGCCGAGAAGATCAACAGCGAATCCGCCGCCAACATCCAAACCGTCACGGAGCCGATCACTCGCGCGGGCGCCGTCCTCGGAACGCTGTACTACATGTCGCCGGAGCAGGTGGAAGGCAAGGAAGCCGACGAGCGGTCCGACATCTTTTCTTTCGGCGTCGTGTTGTACGAAATGATCACCGGCCAGCGCCCTTTCACCGGCGATACTCAGGCCGCCGTGCTGGCTGCGCTACTCAAAGATCAGGCGCCGCCGATGAGTCAGCGCCAACCGGCCGTGCCGCGGGCGCTGGAGCGCGTGGTGAGAAAGTGCCTGGAGAAAAAACCCGACGACCGCTGGCACTCCGCGCGGGATCTGAAGCCGACGCTGGAGCTGATCGATCTGGATGCGCCTCCCCACAGCATGTCCAGCGCCAGCACCAGCGTTCCGATTCCGGTGCAAACTCCTTCGCAAAGAAAATGGCTATGGCCCGCACTCGCAGGGGCGTTACTCGTGATCCTTGCTGCCGGCGCCGCGGTGCTATGGCTGAAGCCTTCGGCGCCCGCCCGAGCGACGCGCTTCGAAGTCACCCTGCCGGAGGGCGTGCAGTTCAGCCAGTACGTCTCGGTTTCTCCGGACGGCCATAAGCTGGTTTTTAACGCGACGGGTGACAAGGCCGGCCTGTGGATTCGCGACCTGGATACGCTCCAGTGGCGGCAACTGGCCGGCACGGAGGGCTCATCGTCACCGTTCTGGTCTCCGGACAGCCGGTTTCTTGGGTTTTCAGTGGCCAATGAACTCAAGAAAATCGAAGTTGCAGGCGGGCCTCCGCAAACCCTGAGCAAGTCGCCATCCGCGGTGGGCACGGGCGCCTGGAGCAAGGACAATGTGATTCTCTTCGGAGGCAAACCCAACGGCCCGCTGCGTCGCGTTTCGGCCGCGGGAGGGATCCCCACAGACGTTACGGTTATTGACTCAAAACGCGGCGAAACCTACCACCTGATCCCCACCTTTTTGCCGGACGGAAAGCATTTTGTGTACACGATTTCGGGCTCGCCCGAGGTGTCCGGAGTCTACGTCGGTTCATTGGACGTCAAGCCAGCTGAACAATCCAAGGAACGCCTGGTAACAACAACACTGGGTGCTCCCTATGCGGACGGGAACATATTCTTTCTTCGCGAGGGCACGCTCATGGCGCAGCCGTTCGATGCCGGCAAACTCCAGTTGCGGGGCGAGCCGGTTCCGATCGCGGAACACGTCGGTGCGGAGTTGTCGGCTGGGTACTTCGCCGTGTCCCCAACCGGGGTCTTGGCGTATCGTACGGGGGCAAGCGCAACGATAGGCCTCCAGCACACCTGGTTTGACCGCGCGGGGAAGGCGACAGGCACGTTCGGGGAACCTAATAACGACTTCGGTGTAACGTTGTCGCCGGATGGGACGCACGCCGCGGAACGAGATGCTGCCGGGCAGACGCGAGGCGACATTTGGCTGCTGGATTTTGCGCGAGGCGTCCGCACTCGCCTAACCTTCCGCCAAAGTTTAGGTTCGTACCCGGTATGGTCTCCGGATGGCAGCCGTATTGCGTTTTCGGCTGGCGACTCTGCGGACACGATCTACGAGAAATCTGCAAGCGGAGCCGGGGAAGAAAAGGAACTACTGAAAAAGCCGGGTGAGGTCATTTTGCCGACGAGCTGGTCCCATGACGGGCGCTTCTTGCTCTACTACGCGGCAAACGTGCCAAAAACCGGATCCGACCTGTGGGTGCTGCCTTTGGAAGGCGATCGCAAAGCGGCGCCCTTACTGACAACCGATTTTAACGAGGGACTGGGAGACTTTTCGCCGGATGGGCGCTGGGTGGCCTATGTGTCCAACGAGTCCGGCCGGAATGAAGTCTATGTGCGGCCTTTTGTAGCATCCGGACCCTCGGGTCCGTCGCTCGGCGAAGGCAAATGGCAGCTGTCTAAGGATGGCGGAACCAACCCCAAGTGGCGAGCTGACGGTAAGGAAATCATCTTCAACTTCGGCCTCGCGATCCTATCGGTGGATGTGAACGGCAGCGGCGCGGGCTTTCAGATGGGCACCCCCCAGCAGTTGTTCAGGGCTCCAGCCAACAATGGATGGGATGTAACCGGTGACGGCAAGCGCTTCATGATGATCGTTCCGCCGAACCAAGGCATGCAAACATCCCCCACGCCCATCACCGTGGTGCTCAACTGGCAAGCGGACTTGAAGAAGTAAGCTCGGCCCTACGCGAGATCACCGGTCTGATCGGCAAAGGCGGGCACGGGCGAGGTGGTCTACCGCGCTTGCGACACCAAATCAAGGGCCATATCGGTTTGAAGATTAGCACTCGCGTGTGGAGAATTATTACCGTCCTATATATAAAGGAGGGAAACGGTATTAATTACGCCCGGCGGGCGGCATTTGCGAACCTTTTGGCCCGGTGGTGCCAGCCCGTAACTCGTTGTGGCCGTTGTGAAAAAACCCGAAACGGAACGGACCGCACATGCGGTGAACCCTTCTCGAATCTTGAGGCCCGGAAAACGAAGAAAAGGACTGCACAGGAAGCAGCAAGGGACCGCAAAGGACGAGCAGAGTGCCTTTTCGGAGCCCCAAGGTACCGTCTCTTGAGCTTCAGCAATTCAGCATTTATCACTCCACTCAACTCCTCCCGGCCCGCTCAAAAAAAGCATTGCGATCTGACCCTGTAGCCCGGCACCCTGTTAAGTTTTCGCTCTTCTCGACCTTAAGTACGGCACGCAATAGTGGGTGCTCCGAGGCGGTCGCCGGATGCGAAAGGACGTCCGGCCGATACCACAAGACGATCATACTGGCTTGCCAGAAAAGAGCCTAACCATGGAAGTTCTGGAAATTGCAATCGATATTGAGCTTCTTGGCGGCCTTGAGTCGCAGGTGGCCATCGACGATCTCGATCGCTCCTCCGCTACATTCGAAACCTGCGCAAGAACGATCGCGCGGTGAATCGGATGATCGCATCCATCAAGGAATTCGGATTCAAGATCCCTCTGCTCGCGCGCAATAATGACCGCTGTCCCCGTCATCTTCTGTGATGAGTGGTCAGAGGCACAAGTGAAGACCTTCCGCCTTCTCGTGAATCGCTCGGTGAATTGGGTCTCCTGGGATGAAGAACTGGTGGCCC
>JAICXC010000095.1 GCA_025980665.1 Bryobacteraceae bacterium | reverse complement strand
TTCTGGGATGCTCTGGTGATGCCCTTCGAACTCTTACCGCTCTCGACGGGTTTTGCCACCACCCCACCTTTTGGGCTTTGAGCTGAAATTGCCGTTATTCCCAGCGTAAAAAGGAAAGCCACGGCAACCAGGGCGAACATCGAACGTTGTCTGAACTCGTATGCAATCTTCATGGTTGTTCTCCTGAACCTCGCTTGATCCGTTCTTTTCAGGCGTCGTACCCCAGCAGCCTTCTCACCCAAATGTTTCGGTACCGGACTGGGCCCGCATGAGCCTGAAGCGAAAACGGCTCTTCCGGAGGATGGGGCTGATATTTCGCAATGGGCTCCACCGCGGTGCTGCCGAGCAGCTCCACCCGGTGGTGCACCAGAACGCCGTTGAAGATCAACGTCACACATGCTGGCTTGACGACCTTCTCGCCATCAAAGCGAGGGCTCTCAAAAATGATGTCGTAGCTGTTCCATTCACCCTCCGGACGGCAGGGATTCACCATCGGCGGATACATGCCGTAGATGGAGCCCGCGGCTCCGTCCGGATAGGTTGGATTATCAAAGGAGGAAAGAACCTGGATTTCGTAACGTTCCATCAGCACGATACCGCTGTTGCCGCGCTGTTGGCCCACACGTGAGGGATCCGCTCCGGTCGGAGTTATCCATTCGACATGCAATTGGATATCGCCGAATTTTTCCTTGGTCACCAGTCCGCCGGTGCCGGGGACCATCTCCACATATCCGTTTTCAACCTTCCAGCGCGGCTCGGTAACCACACCGCCTCGCCCGCCACCGTTCCATTGCGAAAGATTCTTGCCGTCGAACAAAACAATCGCGTCGGATGGGGGAAGCTCAATGGCCATAGGCAACCCGGGGGTGACTTTACGAGGCTGCGGGCGGTTGCGATCATGCACCCTCCACCTCTGCCCGGGCAGTGGATCACCTAGCGGGCTGCCGTCCATCTGGCCCTTTCCCGCTGGCGGCTTGGCCGGATTCGCCGGAGGGACTTGCTGGCCGGCTGCGCGTTGCGCCAACGATACTAGACCCGCGGTCACCGGTAGGCTGGCGAAAACTTTCGCAAATTTTCTGCGGTCATACATTGTCGTCTGCCCCTTTCTTGCTCCTGCGCTTAATTCAGCGCAAATGCGTACAGCGAATCAACCGCTGAGATTAAGATGTATTGTTTGCCATCCAGCATGTACGTTTGCGCGGGACCCGAGACTTCGCCTAAATGGACATGCCACAAGATCGCACCAGTCGCTGGATCGTAGGCGACCAGATTGCCCCCCGGATCGCCTCCGAAAAGAAGTTTGCCGGCCGTCGTGAGGAGTGCATGGCCTACGTTCGTGCCTCCCCATGCACCTGCTTCAGGGTATTGATGCCGCCAGGCGATCTTTCCGGTCTTGTAGTCCATGACGGTTAAAAATGTCCCTAGAGATCCAGCAGCCTGCTCGTCCTTACCCCCGAGCCCCATGGATCCACGAGGATCGGTGTCGGTCAGGTAGTACATGGCGTAGCTATCTTCGGTGGTGACGTAAAATAGCCCCGTATCGGGACTAAACGTAGGCGGCATCCAGTTGGTAGCACCGGCGTTGGTGGGAGAAACCAGCGCTCCCGCGATGTCGAAGTCCTTGGCCGGATTCCGAACGGGTTGACCGCGGCCGTCCACACCCTTGTCCCAATTCGCCGTCGGAGAGAATTTGCCAGTAACCAGATGCTCCCCGGTAACCCGGTCGAGAGTATAGAAAAAGCCATTGCGAGTAGCCGTGATTACCAACTTGCGCTGCCTTCCATTAAAAGGAGCATCTACAAGGACCGGCGTCTGCGTGGAATCCCAATCGTGCGTGTCATGCGGCGATGTCTGGAAGTACCAGACTAATTTCCCCGTGTCCACGTTGATTGCAACCAGCGAACAGGTATAGAGGTTGTCCCCTTCACCACGGGATTTTGACGTATACGCCGGAGTTGGATTCCCTGTTCCGACGATGTAAAGATGCGTTTCAGGATCATAAGAACCTGGAATCCACATGTGACCGCCGCCGAACTTGGCTGCCGTCAAGTTAGCCCACGTCTTTAGCGCCGGATCGCTGGCCTCCTGAGGGGTTGCGTACCAGCGCCATTGAATTTCTCCGGTCTCGGGATCATAGGCGGTCAAGAAGGCAGGGGAATCGAGATCGTTGCCCAGGCCCACCAGGACGTGATTGCCGATGACAATCGGCGAGTTCGTCGAAAAATATTGCTGAGCTAAAGGAGCAAGCATTTTATGCCAATGTTCCTTGCCGGTGGTTGCATCGAGACACACCAGGTAGTTATCGGGGGTCTCCAGGTATAACCGATTCCCCCACATCCCCAGGCCTCGATTCCCGGTGTGAGTTCCGCCCTTCGTCTTCCAAACGAAATGCCACAGGATGTGCCCGTCGCGGGCATCGGCGGCCCACGCGTTATCGGGAGTCGAGAAATACAGTTTTCCGTTTACTTCCAGAATCGAACTCACAATTCGGCTCGACCTTGAATTTGGACCACTCTCGTTCAGGTCGCCCGTGCCTTCGCCACCGATAATCGTTGGTGTCGTAGCGCCACCGAAGCCGCCTCTTCCTCCGCCACCCGCGTTATTCAAGCCTGCGGTGATCCTGGAAGTCCACACCAGACCTAAATTCTTGATATTCGATTGATTAATCTGGGTCAGGGCGCTGTAGCGCTTGCCGGAATAGTCGCCAGAATATGTGGGCCATGATTCAGACAGCGGCTTCAACAGATCCGCAGGATCCAACCCCTGTCCCGTCGCTAGTTCTGGCGTCAGAACCAGGACTGTTACCAATAAGGCTTCTTTTATGTTCCTCATTTGATGGTCGCCAGATACGCGGTCACGTTATGGATATCTTTGTCGGTGTAGACCGAGAGCAGGTCTTTATGCGGCCGCAGCGGATCGTGAACTTCGACTGCCGGGATCAAGCCGTTCCGGATAAAGGTCCGCGACGTTCCGCCGGCGTCAACCAACGTAACGATAAAGTCGTCGATACGCTCCAACCGCCCCTCGAACTTTTGAGCCGGCGAGACGGTAACCGTGACGGTCTTCGGAGGAACGTTAACCACCGTGGAACCACCGCGCCCTCCACCGGGCATCAGCCAAGTCTGCTGCAGTGTCTTGGGATCGGAAATCTTAGACGCTAGACCTTTGAGGTCGCCGGTCACCGAGTGGCAGGACGCGCACTTGGCGTTGAAGTAGGCCTGCCCGGCCTTCGCGTCGCCGACGAGAATATTGGGCGGAGGGTTTCGCGCGGGATCTCGCCCGGCCGCCTTGAAGGTGTGTAGAAATGAGGCGATGTCCGCGATCTGCGCGGAGGTGAAATCGAATTTCGGCATCCCCATCTCGGGACGGCCATTCTGAAGCACCGGGGCGATTGACTCTCCTTTGATGTCATTCAGGACCAGGCCGGACCTCACTAGATTCGGGCCACCTTCCCCGCCTCGCGCGTCGGCTCCGTGGCAAAACGTGCACCGAACTCCGTACAGCGCCTTCCCACGTTCCACCTGGGCGGGGTCGCTGGGCGGCCGGCTATTCGCTGCTGCGCCGAACCCTCGGCCGCGGCCCGCTCCGGCGGGATTGGCGGGATTCACGACAGAAGCATTCCCTCTCGCGGGCGTCTGACCTTGGGCCGATACCTGTCCCACCAATTGCGTGACGATCACGATCACGGTCGGCAACAGAGCGCGTATTTGCATCTCAGCAGCTCTCGCTTTCACTTTGTTCCTGTCTTTATCCGATGTCCAAGAGAAATCCCTCACGAAAGAGCGTGGCTGATGACGATTGCTTTCCCCTCGGTCATATCGAGGATCGTATCCGTGATGCTCTCCCGTCCAATTCCGCTCTGCTTGAAGCCCCCAAATGGAACGTTGCCCGGCCTGAACGCCCCGGCCCCGTTGATAACAACTCCCCCGACCTCTAATTTATGGGCAACCGTTAAAGCGTTGTGGATATTCTCGGAAAAAACGCTGGCTTGAAGCCCGTACGGAGAATCATTGGCAATCCGGACAGCGTCTGCCGCGTCCTTGAATGGATAGATGGGCGCCACTGGACCGAAGACTTCATCCTTCATCACCGGCATTTCCGGCGTAACGTCGACTAAGACTGTCGGTTGATAAAACGAAGTCCCCGTCCGCTCGCCGCCGAGCATGCACCGGGCTCCCATCCCAATCGATTGCTTGACTTCTCCATGGACCTTTTCGGCCGCCTCGGGAGTAATTAAGGGACCGAGATCGGTTGCCTCCAGTGCGGGATCTCCCATATTTATGAGACGAGAGCGTTCGAGCAATAAATCCAGGAACTGCGCATACACGGGTTCCTGCACCAGTACCCGCTTTACAGCGCAACAAATTTGGCCCGCGCCGTTCGTCAATCTTCCCTGCACCACTGCTTCCGCGGCGGCGGCCAGATCCGCATCTTCCAGCACGATCAAGGCATCGGTGCCGCCTAATTCGAAAGCGGTTCGCTTCAGGGTCTTCGCAGCCTTGCCGGCGATCATTCGGGCCGCCCCGATGCTGCCCGTGAAGCTGATCATGCGAACGTCGGGATGGGTGAGCAATTCGTCCCCAAGGTCCGCCGGAAATCCGGTGAGCATCTGCATGCCCTCCGGAGGTAACCCGGCTTCGAGCATGATGCCGCCAATTTCCAGGACCGTGAGAGGACACTGTTCCGGCAACTTGACGATCACGGAATTGCCCGCGGCGATCGCGCCGGGGATCTTGTGAGCGAACAGTTCGGCTGGATAGTTGAACGGGATGATACCAACCACAATCCCGATTGGCTGCCGGATGGTATAGGCCACCATATGCTCGAGACCGGGCACGGCGTCCATCGGAAGGTAACTTCCGCGAATGCGCTTGGCCTCTTCCGCGAAATCCACGAACAGCCGCTGGGTCGCCGTCATTTCAAACCGGCATTGGCGGATGGTCTTACCGTTCTCACGGACCAGCAACTGGCTCAATTCCTCATGCCGGCGGCCGATTCCGTCCGCGGTTTTCCCGAGAATCTCGCTTCTCCGGTGAGCGGGCAGAGCGGCCATGATTGATTTGCCTCTTTGCGCAACCTCGATCGCCCTGGCGACATCTTTCGCGTCGGCTCGGGGGACGCAGTCTATGACTTCGCCCGTCGACGGGTTGTGAACGGGGAACATTTGTCCCGTCGTCGCGTCCACTCTCTGCCCGTTCAAGATCATCTTCATAAGTTCACGCTGCGTTCGGTGGGCGCCGGCAGTCTGAGACTGTCTAGGCGAACGTCAAGACGTCCTTGCAATACTGCAGACACTTGGAAAGCTCGATCGCCGGACCCGCGGGGCCGACATACTCAATGCAAGCCGGAAAGTCGTACCGTTCCTTCTTGAGCAGCAACAACACCTCGCGCAGCGGCGTCTCGCCCTCTCCAAAGGGCATTTCGGCTCCCTGGTTCTTTTTCCGATCCTTGATGTGGATGTTGGTGATTCTTGAGTGATGTTCCTTCAAGTACGCCAATGGATCGTATCCCGAAGCGAAGAAGTGCCCGACATCCAGGTTGACCCAGAACTTTTCCGAGAGCGACATAGCCGCTTTAAACTCGTCCGGTCCCGTCGTGTGATTGTGCAAGGCAACCACCACGTTGTACTTCTCGGCAAACGGTTTCAGGCGAGGGAAAACACTCAACGGGGAAGATGCCGTGATAATGCTCGTCCCCAGAGCTTGCGTCATCTGAAAGCCCTTGTCGATCTCTTCATCCGTGAAGGTGTCGTTGAAGCTCAAATTGTAGGAGTAAAACTTGACTCCGCCATCGGCGAACTTTTTCCCGACCTCGCGATATTTATCGAGTCCGATACCGAGACGCCACTTGCGAAGCGCTTCCCGAGCGGCAGGGTCCGCGCCGAAACCACGTCCACGGGCTGCTCCGCTGGACGCAGGCGTTCCAGCGGTCACCCCTTTGGCACGCCCCGTTCCCGCCGCGTTTCCACGGGCCCATGGTCCAGGCCGTCCTGTTCCAGGCAGTTGCACGGGGCCGCCCAGGTAATTCTCGATGTGTTCTGACATCACATCGATCTCCGCCAATCCCACGTCGTTGAGAGTCTTAATGATCCCGTCAACGCCCATGCCGCTGTACGTGAAACTGGCCGACTGAACACCGATTCGGACGCCGCTGATGGTCGAATGAATAGCTCCGAGGCACCGCGCCAGCGGGATTCCCGCCAGCGTGATTCTGCCAAAGTCTCTTCTCGAATAAGAGATCATAGCGTTTTCCCCAGCCGGGCCTTCAGCATGACTGTTCCTCCACCTTGTGCGAGCTCCTAGGACACGATCCGGGGACGCTTTCACGCCGCATCGAGAGCGAGCTAGAATTTGAGCGCCATGTTAACCTGCATGGTGCGACCCGCCGAAACGCTGCTTACCGTCCCAAACGCTGCTGACGTGAGCTGGGTATTCGGCGCACCCCAACGATGGAAGTTGAACGGGTTGGCCGCATCCACCGTAAGCTCGAAGTTCACTTTTTCCGTGATCCGGAAGACCCGGCCAGCGGTCAGATTTTCTTCCTTGAACCAGAATCCGCGAACCCAGCTCAGGTTGTTATTCAGGTTGCCGAAGTTGAACCCTGTGCTGGTTGTAAACGCCTTCGAATTCAGGAACTTGCTGGAGGGAGTGAAATCGCCCGGGTTGGTAACCAGATACGGAGATACGCCCTGAACAGCGTTGCCCCACTGAGAGTAACCGATCTGGCCCAAGTTGCCCGCCGCGGCATTGATCGTCAGGGGAACGCCCGAACTGTACTTGAGGAATCCATTGATCTTCCAACCGGACACCACAGCGTTTACCACTTTCGAGCTGGAGCTTAGCAATTGCTTACCTTTTCCGAAGGGAAGCTCGTAAGCCCAGCTGAAGCTGAAGGAAGCGGCGGCATTCGGATCGAGCTGCCAGTACCTTGCGCCGGGGTATTGGTCGTTAGCCAGCGAGAAGCTCTTCGCCCAGGTGAAATATCCGAATAACGTCAACCCATTGGAGAAGCGCTTGTTCCCCTTAATCTGCAGAGAGTTGTACTTCTGCTGACCGGAGGGTTCGCCCGGGTTGGTTGTGACTGAGGTGTACTGCGGATACGGCCGCAGGGACTGGTACACGGTATTCGCACCAGCCTGATTCACAAAGCTGGGATAGGGGGAGGTAAACCCGGCGGCGATGGCGGCCGGCGAAGTAATACCTGACAACAGAACTGACGAATACTGAAGGTCAGAGATGGGCAGGATATTGTAGTTAGCGCCGTAGCTCAGGTGCGTGCTTCGGCTACCCAAGTAGACCACTTCCACGGACGTGTCGCGAGCCAGCTCACGCTGAATCGAGAAATTATAGTTTATCGTTTGCGGCAGTCTCGTTACGTTTGCTGGAGTGTAAAAAATTGGCTGGCCGTTAAGGAACGACGGATCGGTCAAAGGCGGCCGCGCGAAATTCTGCGGGAAGGTGCCCGAGTTGACGTAGTACAGAGGCGTGAATCCATCCGGCGAGCCGAAGCTCGGCGACGCCGCGAACCCGGCGGTGAGAGCTGGTCCGGTGTTATATTGCTCCGACGCGCTGGAATAGTAAATGCCGCTCGACGTGCGGATAACCGTCTTCGAATTTACTTGATAGGCGAAGCCCAGACGGGGGCCAAAGCCATTCTTCCAATTGGTGGAGAAAAAAGGCCCGGGGAGACCAGACTGGCCGGCAAACGCGAGCGCGCCTAACCGTCCGCCCGCGCCGGGATTCGCGATGTTGGGCTGGAAGCTGGACATCTTGTTCTGGACTTCCGAAAACGCCGGGTTATAGTCCCACCGGAGGCCATAGGACACCGTCAGCTTCTGGGTGACACGCCATTCGTCTTGTGCAAACAGGCCCAAGCGGAGATCCCGCAGCCCGGTTTCAACCGGGATGCTCGCCGCCGCCGAACTCACCGCGCCCAACAGGAAACTGGCGATGGAGCTGCCTGCCGTTCCCTGAAGCGCCGTATTCGGCTGGCTCGTCATTTGGTTGGAGAAGGTGAAAGCCCCTGCGATGTTGCCGAGCTGAAGATTGTTCATTTGGTCCCGATCGATCTCTGCTCCAAACTTCATCGTGTGCTTTCCACGATTCCAGGTCAGGTTCTCCACAACCGTGTAGTCCATCGCATTGAACACCGGGTCATAGCCGCGACCAAACGAAGCTGGCGACGCCGTTCCACCGCTGAAGGTCAAAGCCGGGAACGATCCATTGTCCTGGGGAATTCCCGTTATTCCCAGCTTGGCATCCCATCCCTGGCCCCTGGTTCCATTAGGCGCGGCGTTGTACTCAAAATCGCCGCCCACCGCCAGGTGATTGAGAAGCGTCGGACTGATAACGAAATCATGGGCGATCCGAACTTTCCAGGATGTGTCCTGCTGATCATATATTTGGTCCAGCGGATTCGTTTGCGGCTGCCCCCAAACCGGTTGAGGTCCCAGGCCAGGGTTCGGATTGCCCCACAGGATGCGAGGCCGGGTCTGACGGGTCCAGCTAAGCATCAACTTCTGCTTGTCCGAAATACTGTGGTCGACCTTGATGAGGGGAGTCGTGGTGTTGTAGTACGGCCACGTAGCGGATCGATGATCGTAGAAGTTGTTAATTTCGCCTGCCAGACCCGGCGCGTTAATACTCGGCGCCGGTATGTAGGAAGCGACGACCCTCGCCATTTGACTGATTCGGGATGCCGGAATAATGTTCCCGGGGAACTGCGTTCGCATGGTACCGCTCGCCGGGTCGAAGATGGGGATCTGATTTCCCTTCGCGTCGACGAACTGGCTGAAATCGCCGTTCAAGACAGCCTGCGTGGGAACCGTGGCGAGCAAACCAGCATTCCCCAGGCGGGAGTAGAACAGGCCCAGACTGCCGAAGAAGAACGTTTTGTCGCGGCCGTTATAGACATGCGGAATCACCACCGGACCACCCAGCGTGAACCCGCCTTCGTTCTGACGGTAAGGCTGCCTCTGCTGCGCAAAGAAAGATCGCGCGTTCAGCTTGTCATTTCCCAAATGGTCGAAAACGCTTCCATGCAGTGTGTTGGTTCCCGATTTGATGATAATGTTCGTAAACCAGTTGCCAAAGCCGCCGTATTCGGCATTGAAGGCGCCCGCAACAACGTTCACCTCTCCCACCTGCTCGATGAACGGACCATTCTCGGCCATCGAACCCCTCTGCAGCCGCTCGCTTGCGCGAACCCCGTCGATGAACCCTTCCGTCTGGCTAATCGCAGACCCGTTGACCGTCGGTATAAAGGTATTGGTAATATTTGCACCCGGCGTGTTGTCAAGGAACCCGGTAATATCCCGCTTGGTCCCTACGACGATCAAAGGAAGCTCCTCCACTAACGTGTCCTTAAAATCCACCGCGTTGTTGACCGCGGCCGTGTCGAGAATCGGCGCTGCCGCGGTGATCGTGATCGATTCGCTCACGGTCCCCGTATTCAGGGTCACGTCCACTCTGGACTCCACGCGCGGGCGGACGTCTATGGGCTGACGCACCACCTTTCCGAAACCGGCCTTTTCAAACTCAACGCGATAGATTGCCGCGGGAAGATTCGGCGCAACATACGCTCCTTCGCTGTTGGTGGTCAGTTCGAGAGTGCTATTGGTCTCGGTCTGAATAACCAGGACCTTAGCGTCAGGTACGACGGCGCCCGACGGGTCTCTGACCACGCCCTCGATCGTCCCGCGGTCGATCTGTCCGAACAATTGACAGACCGCCATCAGAAGCAAAAGCGGGATGCTAACCGCGCGAGCACCGATCACTCGACGCCAATGAATCAGATTCAACAGTGAAAATTTGCCCCTCATAGCCCCTCCCTTGGGATCCACAATCTGTATATACATATTATGGTTATTGACTTAGTGAACTTTACACCAATGAAATAAATGAGTCAAGCCAAATCAGACGAAAATGCCACAGCCTGTATATACACTGGGTGAATTCAGGTGGAAGAGTGCCCTCGTTAGAGCGGGGCCCACGTCAAGGTTTTATGGGCCAGGCCATCGAACGGATTGACTGCGTAGCGGCGAGAGTCTATCCGATTCGGCCCCTACTTCTTAGTGCCAGACGACTCACGCACAACCAAATGAAAATCGAGAAGAATATCTCTCGCGGGTATATCTGGATTCCGAATCCGCTGGATCATAACCGCGATGGCCTCCGCTCCCATCTTTTCGCAAGGCTGGTGAACGGTGGTGAGTGGCACCGCGAGGAGGCTGGCATATTTCACATCGTCAATTCCACACAAACGGATCTGCTGCGGCACCGCCACTTTCAGCTCGCTCAATGTCTTCATCAGGTTCGCAGCCGTGAAATCGTTCGCGCAAATAATCCCATCCGGCTTGAGGCTATCAATGAGTTTGCGAACGACATCCTTGCTCAGAGGATCGATGCGGCATACGAAGTCGGGAGTCCAATCCGTAAGGGTGTTCAGCATTGCTTCCCGGTAGCCGGCGATCCGCGCATCTACCGTGGGCGCCGATCCAGGCCGAGCAACAAAAGCTATCCTCTTGCACCCGGCGTCCAGCAAGTGGGAAGTAATTGCGTACCCAGCTCGACGGTTGTCGATCCCGATGAGATCATACCCGCTCCGGGCCGGGTAAGCGACAATGTCGCGATCGAGGAGCACCACGGGGATTCCGGCGTTGCGAAATGCCTCAACGATGCTCTGATTCACGGCGTCCTTGCCCGGCGTGAGCTCCAACGGAGCGAAGAATACGCCCGATACTTTTTTGGCGACAAGTTGCTGGCAAAGTTCAGCGGATTGAGATGCCTTATGTTCCGCGTCTGGAAGGGATTTGCCCCAAAGCAGCGCGTGATGCCCGTCCGTCTCCTGCGCTCTAGCCATCCCGCGGCAGATGGGTTCGAAGATTTCTGTTTGTCCAAGTTCCGGTATCAGGAGACCAAAAGTGTAGCTGCTGACACTCTCAGGCCGGACATAACTGCCCGAACCCGCGCGTCTGTTGATGATCCCTGCCAGTTGGAGCTCGCGGAGAGCGCGATTCACCGTCATCCGAGAGGCACCGAAGGTCTTGCTTAGATGCGCTTCGCTCGGAAGGCGCTGCCCGGATTTGTATTGACCCGAGGCGATAGCTTCTTTGAGGGTCTGGTAAATCTCTTGATGTTTGGAGGTTGCTTTCTTTTTCGGCGCCATGGCTTAAGGTAAATATATACGTCAACGCTGTTCTTAGAGAAGATTCGTCCTCATACGCTCGGGCGTAGCGACCCGCTGGAGCATCCTAACTCCACCTTTGTATAGTCAGATTATCAAAAGGCAGCGTAACTTAAGCGACGCGACGCCTGATGCACGCAGACCGTCAGAGGGTTGTGCCGGGCTCGAGAAAGTGAGGCGTAACTCATTGAACAGCAATCGGGGAAATTTCCAATTTGACACAAGGCCTTAGGTTTGATGACAATTTTGGAGTAGTGGAAGATTACAATCTGTATAATCAGGTGGGTGCGCGGATTGGTCCCGGAGGACGCGTGCTAGCTCTTGGGGAGGTGCTTTGGGATGTGTTCCACGATTCAACCCGGCTGGGAGGAGCGCCCCTAAATTTCACGGTGAACGTAAGCCGGATGGGGCATCAAGCGATCCTCATCAGTGCCCTGGGAGATGATGCGCCGGGCAGGTCGGCTAAGGAAACGATCGAGGCTTTTGGCTTAGACACTCGGTTCATTAGGACGACGCCGCAGTTTCCGACCGGGAGCGCGCTCGTCCAAACCGGACCAAACGGGCAAACTGCATTTCGAATACAACGGCCCGCGGCGTACGACGCGGTGCACCTCTCCCAAGACGATCTGCGGTGGTTGGCCGGCTGGACACCCGGCTGGTTCTATTACGGGACACTATTTTCCTCAACAGACTCTTCACGGAAATTACTGCACGAGCTGGTCGGCCTTCTTCCCAACGCGATAAGGTTCTACGACATCAACCTCCGGGCGGAATCCTACAGCGAAGGGCAGGTGAGGGAACTGCTGGGGTTGGCGAACGTCGTCAAACTCAACGAAACCGAGATGGAGCTGGCGGCAGAGTTTGCAAAACTGCCGCGAACCAGCATCGAAGCTTTCTGCCGTGGAGGCAGCGCAAGGTACGGCTGGACGGCGGCCTGCGTGACTCTGGGCGCGCAGGGATGTGGCGTTTGGAGCGGAGGAAACTACGCTGAGGCCGAGGGATGCCCAGTCGAAGTGGTGGACACCGTGGGCGCGGGGGACGGTTTTGCCGCGGCGTTTCTGCACGGACTGTCCAGGCAATGGCCACCGGATCAGATTGCTGAATTCGCTAATCGGATCGGTGCGGGGATTTCGAGCTCTCCCGGAGCCATTCCCGATTGGGATTGGAGTCGGATGTTGGCGGAAACTCCGTAGCACCGGCTTCTGCCGCGGCACTTAGGACTGAGGCTTTTAAACGGCACGGCGAGTTGATGATTACGCGACGCGGTTTCGTGCAGGCTGCTTCGGTGGCAGGGGCTCTCAGTGCCACCCTTCGTGCGGCCGGCAGCGACCCTGACCAGGCCAAGGCTACGGATTCGGTCCTGGCCGCGATTCCGCTTGCGAGGTCGGATCCAGACAGGCCCACCTATCATTTCCATCCGCCTGCGCAATGGACCAACGATCCGAACGGAACCATCTTTTACAAGGGTTGGCACCACCTGTTCTACCAGTTGAATCCGTTCGCAGCGAGGCTGGGAAGCCAGCATTGGGGCCATGCGCGCAGCCTGGACCTGGTCAACTGGGAGCATCTGCCCATCGCCATTTGGCCTTCGGCGGATAAAGGAGAAAGAGCGATCTTCTCCGGAGGAGCCGCATTTGCGAGCGACGGCCGGCCAAGAATCCTTTACACCAGCATCGGTCATCCTCAGCCGGAGCAGTGGTTGGCGATACCCAAGGACGATGACCTTCTCTACTGGACCAAATTCCCCGGCAATCCGGTACTCAGCCAGTCCGCTCATATCGCCGGCGCGATCAACCAATGGCGAGACCCTTTCCTGTTCCTGGAAGGAGGTGTTACGTACATGGTGTGTGGAGGCGGTAGCGCGGCGGGGAGAGCCCAGGTGCAGCTATATCGCGCGGTCAACGAGGATCTGACCTCCTGGAAACACCTCGGCGCGGTTTTCCAAAGCCTGGATCGCGAGTTCCGTAACTTCGAGTGCCCCAACCTTTTCAAGCTGGATGGCAAGTGGGTGCTGATCGTGTCTCCCAACCGTCAGTGCGAGTACTGGGTGGGAGATTTGGATGTCGGGAGCGTGCGATTTACACCCGAGACCCATGGCGTCCTGGATGCGGGCAACGCCTACGCCAGCAATATTTCGGTCGACGACCAGGGCCGCACCATTCTGTGGATGTGGGGTCGGACGAACACGCCGCAGGGGAAAGGCTGGGGCAGTGTGATCACGATGCCGCGCATCCTATCTATCGGATCGGACGGCTATCTCCGCCAACAGCCTGCGCCCGAGTTTGCGACGTTGCGCGGTGCCGTCAAGACTTTTCCCGCGAGCACGCTGGACAAGCCCATCGTGCTCGATGGGGTGTTGGGAGATGTGCTCGAAATCGAAGCCGAGTTTAGCGGAGCCGGTACCTATGGACTGGAACTGCGGCGCCCGGCTGACGGTCAGGCTGGCGTCACCGTTTCGATTCAGCGCGGAATGCTCTCGGTGGGCAATGTGAGCACCTACATTGGAAATGCAAGGCGCTACACCCTGCGCGTCTTCCTGGACAAGTGCTGCGTCGAGGCATACGTAAACGATGGCTTAGCGGCAATTTACAATCCATTCGACGCGAATCGGATCGGCCAGGGCGTTGCGGTATTCGGCCAAGCTCAGCCGCCTGGCGGCCCAGGGGGAACCGGCGCACCTCCTCCGGAACCGCCTCGGATCGAAGCGCTCAAAGTTTGGCCCATGAAGGCGGCCACCTTCAACCTCGACCGGTTCCACGTTTGAAGCGGCCACTCGTGACCGTCCGTAACGAGAGACTTCTATGAGCGCAACCTCGAACTATCCACGAACCACGAATCGGATGAACTCTTATCTGATTCGCAGCGCCTTGGTGGCGGCGCTCGGAGGGTTGTTGTTCGGATTCGATACGGCGGTCATCGCCGGCACCACCCGCGCCCTTACGGAAACCTATTCGCTATCGCCAGCTGCGCTGGGCTTCACGGTCGCAAGTGCCCTATGGGGGACCGTCCTGGGGTCGCTGTTCGCGGGACCGCCGGCCGATCGCTATGGACGAGTCGCTTGCCTGCGCATGTTGGGGATTTTGTACGTGATCTCGGCCGTCGGGTGCGCGTTCGCCTGGAGTTGGACCACGCTGGTAGTTTTCCGCGTAATCGGCGGACTTGCGATCGGCGGCTCCTCGGTGATCGCGCCCATGTATATCGCCGAGATTGCGCCCGCCGCGAAGCGTGGGCGGCTGGTGGGATTTTTCCAGCTCAACGTCGTTTTGGGAATCGTGCTCGCCTACATTTCCAACTATTTGGTGGCGCAGGCCGACTTCGGCGCCAATGAATGGCGCTGGAAATTCGGTGTCGCTGCGCTCCCCGCCGCAGCGTTCTTTCTGGTTCTGTTTGGCATTCCTGAGAGCCCGCGTTGGCTGGTAAAGGCAGGCCATCCGGAACAGGCTCAAGACGCCCTCACTCGCATTGGTGAGCCGGACGTGCATCGCGGACTTCGGGAAATCAAGGAAACCGTCGATGCCGAGCGTGGGCAGAAGAGGACGCCGCTTTTTCAGCGCCGCTTTCGCAAGCCGATCGTTCTGGCGATTACCATTGGCATGTTCAATCAGCTCGCGGGGATCAACGCCATTCTGTATTATCTAAACGATATTTTTGAGCGCGCAGGCTTCAGTAAGGTCTCCAGCGATATGCAGGCGGTTGCCATCGGGCTTACCAACTTAGTTTTCACGATCCTCGGAATGTCGATCATCGATAAGGTCGGGCGCAAGAACCTGTTGCTGACGGGAGCCGTGGGCACGGGAACCTGCCTGGCGGGCGTGGCGTGGATCTTCGCCAGCGGCCAGCACGGAGAGTACCTGTTGTGGTTGCTGGTCGCCTACATCGCTTTCTTCGCGTTCTCGCAGGGCGCGGTTATCTGGGTCTACTTAAGTGAGGTGTTCCCGAACCTGGTGCGCGCCAAAGGCCAGAGCTTGGGCAGTTTCACTCACTGGATCATGAACGCACTGATTTCCGGGATCTTCCCGATTATGGCCAAGACCTCAGGCGCCCGGCCCTTCGTGTTCTTCGCAGCCATGATGGCGCTGCAGTTCGTGGTGGTCCTCACGATTTACCCCGAGACCAAAGGCGTCCGCTTGGAGAATATGGAGGCGCACACTGCAAAATAGAGGGCTGCCGACCTCCTAGTTTCACAGAGTGCGAGCGAGAAAGATCCGTTGGGGCGTCTTGGGTGTCCTAGGCATCGCGGTTCGAAAGATCATACCCGCGATGCAGCTGGGCCGAATCATGCGAGGTGGTCGCGATTGCGTCGCGGAAGCTGGCCAAGGCCAGGGCGGCCGCCGAACAGTTTGGAATTTCGAACGCCTATGGATTCTACGAGGATCTGCTTGCGGATCCTAATGTCGAGGCGGTCTTTAATCCGTTGCCGAATCATCTGCATGTGCCCTGGTCGATCCAGGCCGCACGCGCCGGCAAGCACGTTCTATGCGAAAAGCCGATCAGCCTCGGAGCCGATGGAGCGCGCGCGCTGATCGCGGTGAGAGAGGGGCGGGTGTCAAGATCGGCGAGGCATTCATGGTGCGGACTCACCCCCAGTGGCTTCGCGTGCGGGAATCCATCCGATCCGGACAGATCGGCGAATTGCGCGCGGTGTCCATGCTGTTCAGCTACTTCAACCGCGATCCCGAGTTCCAGATGGACCGGTTGACGTCGGCGATTCTCGAGTATCCATCAGGGCAGAGTGTGTTTCTGTGCAGCACACAATTACTCCGCTATCAATGGTTTCATCTGCTCGGAACGAAGGGCCGGATTGACGTCGAGGTACCGGTCAACGCTCCGCTGGACTCCGCAAGGCGCATCTCTATCAACGATTGCGTGGAAGAAATTGCGGCATGCAATCACCATCCAGGGTGAGCTATTTTCGCGCGCGATCCTGGAGAACGGCCCGATGCCGGCACCCTTCGAAGATTCGCTGAAGAACATGCGTCGAGTGATACCGCTCGCTAACAACATCGATCTGTAACCGGAGCATTCGTTCCGAGCCCAGCTCCATAGGTCGCGGGCGTAACTTTCGACCTTGGCACAAACGTGTATAGACTACTTAAGCGATTGAAACTTGTCTGGCCCGCGTTTATCACAGGCTTTTTGGCGATCGCGTCCCTAGTATGCGCTCAAGGGCACACGACCGTACCAGGTCCCGAGGAACCCGGAGCGGTTGTCGCCCCATACAATGTGGACAAATTCACCGTCTACGTCCAGGGAGGAAAGATCGTCGCCAAACATGAAGTTGCCGCGGTCCGGCTTGGTGGGAGGAGAAACAGCGTGGCTGACCCGCACGGTCTTGAAGCTGCGTCCGCCATCCCGCGACGCAGAAGACCAAACGTCGTAGGTCCGGTCCGCATAGGTGGCTTTCCACATGAGGGCCAAAACTCCCTGGGCCGAATACTTCATGGCCCGGTGTCCGAAATTCGCGCCGGCGGGCAATTGGGCGGCAATGACCGGCGGCAGCCACGACTGGCCGCCGTCCTCCGTTAACGAAACCATAATTTTATTGCCGCTCTGCCGTGCGAGCGCATACCGGCCTTCCTTGGTCTGATCCGCCGCCAGCATGACCCCGCCTCCGAAGCCACCGCCGCGGCCCCCGCGGCCACCGCGGCCTGCTGCCGCCGGCTCGGCGGGCAGCTCCGGCACAAGGCGGTAATTAAATGTCTTGCCATCGTCCCTGCTGGTGCCAAATACCGTGCAGGGACACTGGGCGTTCAGATTCGCCGGCACCTTGGTTGAGGGGTAGGCCACCGCGAGGAAGCCGTGAGCCGCGCTAAAGCCTCCCCTGCCGCCGGGATAGTCGTCGGAGTCCATCGCGTAGATCACACCCCAGTGTCTGCCCTGATCGTGAGAAGCCCGAATAAAAGTTCGCGTGCGAGAGACCGCTGCGCTGGGATAACCGGTGTAACCCTTGCTCGGAAGGCTCGGATCAAGCTTGCGACTCGGGAGTGTAGCCGGATCCACGGTGTACGCCGGTCCGGTTCCGGTAACGTAAATAGTTCCCGTTTGCGCATCCGCGGCGAAAAATGGCCGGTCCCAGGGAGAGGCTTGTTCAAATACCGGCCGAAGTCCCGGCGCGTAGAGAGCGGGAGAGTGGTCGGGATGAACCCATACCGGGGAACTCCACGTCTTTCCCTTGTCCGTGGACCACTCGATGGCCGAGCCGCCATGGTAGTCGGCCGCTTCCCCGTTCGGCGCCCATCCCCCTTCGTAATCCGCGCCCCCCAGGTTCAGGTAGGCCAGGCAGCCCATGTAGAGCGTCCCATCCGGCCCCGCTCCGTCGAAGGAATCACTGCATCGATTCTTAGACAGCGTCTTGCGGAGGTTATCCTCGTTAAACTCCCAGGTCTTTCCGCCGTCGTGGGTCACTGCGATATCGGTGAGCGATCCGTTCGGCGTGGACAACTCCTTGATGCGCAGCGCGGTCGCGCCCGGGTTGCCGCGCGGTAGCGGCGTTTCCCCACTAGGCAAACGATTCAGAGTGGCCATGGCGACTACGATGATGTTGTCAGAGTCTTTCGGATTCACGAATATGATCGGCTCGCCGGCGCCGCGATTGGGGCTTCCCAGCAGCAGGTACTCCTCGGATTTGGGCGATTCCGCCGCCGGAGAAACCGGGGTTTGTGAAACGAGCACTGAGGCGGTTAGCGCCACCAGGCCAAGGACGACGGAGAGGCCCATGCGATTCAGAATCATGACTGTTTACTCCTTTCCCAGCGCCTGCGCGATGGCCCTCTCCGCAATGGGCGCCATGATGGCGTAGCCCGCGGGAGTCGGATGAATGCCATCCCGGCTAAGACCTTCCTTCATCCCATGCTTCTCGTCCGACAGCGGCGTAAAGTAATCCGCATAAACGCAGCCGGCCTTCACGCAATATTTCTGCATCCAGGAATTCAGGGCCACTACTTTCTCCGCGGGCTCGAGTCCCCGCTTCCAGGGATAATCGTAAGCCGGCGTAACCGACGCCAGAACAACATGGATGCCGTTGGCGAGAGCAATCTGCGTCATGGACTTCAAATTGTCCTCGATCATTTCGAGCGTGGACGGGCCTGTGTTGCCCGCGATGTCATTGGTGCCGGCGTTGATCACCACTACCTTCGGTCGCAGAGCTACGACGTCCTGCTGAAAACGGATCAGCATCTGCGGTGTGGTCTGGCCGCTGATGCCACGTCCGATGTAGCCCTTACTGGCGAAGAACTTGCCGGAATCGCGATCCCACAGCTCAGTTATGGAATCGCCCATGAATACAACCCGCGCCTCACCAGCCGCGGCCGGAGGCAAATCGCGGTTGGCGTCACGATAACGGGCCAGGTTGGGAAAATCCTGCTGAGCACGTCCGTTTCCCTTGCCCGCAGCAGGTTGCTGGGCTGGTTGCGAGGGCGGTTGCGCCGGGGTCAATATGGACCCGGTTGGCCCAGAAGGGGTTTGCGCAGGAGCAAGCGCAGAGAAAATCAGGGCCATGGCGGCTGTAAAAACGGTTCGCTTCATAGCTGTTTCCTTATCTTTCTGATTAATGCGCGCCCGCGCGAAAGAGTAAGGGCGCAGCTTCATTCAAGTTGTTGCGCCAAACGCTCCAGACGTGCGCCCCTTCGGTCTCCCGGTAGGTGTTCTTTACGCCCGCCTCCGTTAGGACTTTGGTCAGTTGTTGATTCGGGCCTAAAAGAAAGTCTTGCCTCCCCGCCGAAATCCAGAGCAAGTGGAATTTCTTATTCGCAGCCGCTGGATCTGCAAGGACCTGCCGAACGGTTTCGTCGATATTCAGATACCGGTCTCCGATGGCGGCGCTGAAGCCCAACACGTAATGGAACAGGTTGGGGTGGCTCAGCCCAATGGACAGGGCCTGGCCGCCGCCCATGGACAATCCCGCAATCGCCCGATTGTCGGCATTTGCAACCACGCGGTAGTTCTGCTCCACCAGCGGGACCACCTCTTCCAAAAGATCTTTCGGGAAGCGCGGCGAAAACATCCCGGATTCCCCCTGGATCCTCACCAGGGGACCGACGCTGGGAGCCTGCAACGCGTGGCCTTGCGGCATAACCACAATCATGGGCCGAGCCTTTCGATCCGCGATCAGGTTATCCAGGATGATGTTGGCGCGGCCATTCATGACCCAGCCGTTGAAGGCCTCGCCGTTACCGTGGAGCAAGTACAGCACGGGATATTTCGTGGTGCTCTTGTCGTAATTCGGCGGCGTATAGATCCAAACCGTACGCGTTAGGCCAAACGTCTTGGATTCGTAATCCACCATGCGTACTTCGCCGTGGGGGACCGGGCGCGAATCGTAGAAGGACGGCGAATCACCGGGCACCTCCACAAAACTGGACATGGCGAAGCCCGGCGGAACGGGCTTCACGGCCGGGTTGGACGGGTCCGTGACATCCACGCCATGCACCCGGAAATTGTAGATCCAAATCTCGGGAGGAACGGGGCCGATGGTGATGGTCCACAGACCGGCCTCATCTTTAGTCATCGCCTGCGGGCCTTTGCCTTGCAAGATTTCGCCGACAAGCTGGACTTGAGTGGCCTGCGGCGCGCGGAAGCGGAACGTGACGGTGCGGTCGGGGTGAACTTCAGGCGATACCAGCGCGGTGACGGGCGTGGCTCCGCCCCCTCCGCCTCTTCCGCCGCGGCCCGCTGGAGCCGGCCGTGGCGCGGGGGTTTGGGCACTCGTAATTCCCGCAAACAACAAAGCGGAAAGCGCCATCTGCAGCGTGAAGTTTCGACCCAGCATCATGGATTTCTCCATTCTTGTCACTTCTTAAAGACGGCCAGGTCGATAGCATCGGCCATGGCCTGATTACCGGCGTCGCTCAGGTGAATATGATCGCCCGAGTCGAACGCCGCTCGCAATCGCAGCGGATGTTCCGGATCGCGAACCGCGGCGTCAAAGTCCACTACGGCGTCGAAGGCATGGCTGGTACGAATCCATTGATTCACGGCCGTACGCATCGCCTGCATACGCTCAGTAACCTGACGCTGGCCCTCCGCAGGTGTCACAGTTGCGCCCATCACTCGAATGCCATAGGTGTGCGCCCGCGCAATGATTTGGCGGTAGCCCGCGATCAGGTCGTCGCTCGTGACGGGGTCGGCGGAATCCATCTGGCCGTGGCGGACGATATCGTTAATCGCCTGCAGAAAGATTATCCACTTCACGCCGGACCGGCTGAGCACATCGCGGTCAAACCGGGCAAGCGCGCTCACGCCGGCGTCATTCCGGAGCACCTGATTGCCCTGTACTCCCTGATTAACAACGCCAATGTGGGCAGTGGCCTTGTTCGCAGCCAACCTCCGGGCCAAAACCGCGGTCCAGTTCAGGTTCCCCTCCAGTGTGGTGCCTTGGCCATCGGTAATCGAATCCCCGAGAGCAACGATGGCAAAAGCATTGGGAGCCGCGGTTACGTCCACGGCGGAGAGCCACAAATAGGCGCGCGTCGTGGCCGGCTCGGGCATGACTTCCTGAGCCGTCGTGTCGCCCTTGGAAATGTATCCGGTATGCAAGGCCAAGTTGTGGTTCGTCGGCGGCCCGCTATCTTTCGGAACGTAGAGCGAGATCGCCAAGTCGGACAGCGGCGCGATCTCCATGTCCACGGGATCGCTCAGCATAAGTACTCCCGGCCGAATCGTGCAACCCGGTTGGCCGCTGAATGTAACTTTCCGGTCGGTTCCCGGGACAATCGCCGAGTCCTTGGCGCGGACGGCGATGTGCGCCGCGCCGATCACGAGTGGAGCTGCTGCCGCGGCGTTCGAAAGCTCGATTCGAACGCGCCCCCCTCCAATGCTCGTGTGAACCACCATGCGAATGGTCTGATCATTTAAGGAAGATGGAACCG
>JAICXC010000168.1 GCA_025980665.1 Bryobacteraceae bacterium | reverse complement strand
GTTTTTACCGGGGAAGAGGCTTCCGTGGCTCGCTGAAGATCTAGTCCTCTCCGTCGGATGACGGCAGTCCAGAAGCCCAGGCCGTAAGGTCTGCAAACATTCTGGTGCTCGGCGGGATGTTCTCGCGCTAGGCAATAACATGCTCTATCGTTTAATAAAACTGTCCAACTCAGTTCTCTCCCGGAGCCCTATCACCCGAATCGATCACCAGCATGTCGATCGGCCCTCTCTTGGACGCCAACTTCAGTCCGAGCGACTCTTGGAGCGCAATCTGGAGCGTAGGCGCACCACTTACCTCCGGCGCGTCAGTAAGAGAGCGACGGAATCCATCCAGCCCTTCGCGCGAATACTCGAAGTCGAAGTCATACTCACCCACAAGGCCGGTTTTGTCCACAACCGGAGTCGCCAACTCGTCGGATAGTACCCGGGCCAGCTCTTTCATGGATACCCGTCTTGCGCGCATGTAATTCCGATCCGCGCCCATCCCGACGCCGATCACTCCATCTGGAACCGCGGGAATAGTTGATGCGGCCTCAGCTCGATTGGGCTTTAACTTCGGTCCGTTCTGGGCGACGGTCAGCTCAAAGTGACGCAGGATTCTGCTCTCGCGATGCAGCTTCAGATGAAAACGATCGATCAAGAAATTCTGGAGCATCACCAGAGCGTCCTGTTTAGTGGTACCTGGCGGCACCTTCGCTACGATGTCATAGCGATCGCCGCTGTGTAGGCTGTCAGGAAGGCGGATCTGATGAACGTTCATATCGTAGGCCGTCATGATTAGCAGACTCAAGGGAATGAAGCTATAGCGGACAAGAGTGGGGTCGGCGGTACCTGGCCCGCCGGACTCTCCAACGCCGTTGGGGTGGTCGGGGGAGGCTGCCCGGATGGATGCGACCTCGTACTCCAGGCGCTTGGACGAATCCTGAGCCGAAATGCAGAAGACGAAAATCAAGCCGCCCACGACCAACTGTAAGAGTTGTGCTGGACAAGTTGACGCCGGCCTGCGGCCTCTTTTCGGGTCACGCATAAAAACTGCGTCCTATATGCATCTCCGCGCGGTTTTCACGTGCAATTGTCTCACAACTTTCGGGTACGAACCTCCGATAATCCGATGGTTCTTAGTCCGCCGTGAGGTCTAAAAATCAATCGAGCCCAGGACCTCCGAAGGCTTCTTTTCAAACGCTCCGCAGATGGCCAGGAAGCTCTCGATGCTGGGCAGATTGGTGCCCCGCTCGATCGCGCTGATCTGCGACACGCTCAACTTGGTCTCCGCCGCCAGCTCTTTCAGCGACCAGTTCCGCGCCACGCGCATCAGCTTGATCGCATGTCCCAGCCGCTCTCTTAACCGATCCTGGGCCGTCTGACCCAACCCGAATGCTTCAACGGCATTCTTCAGCACCTGTCGCAGCTGCGCCAGCGAAAACGGTTTGGACAGGTAATCGAATACCTTCAGCTTGAAGGTCGCCCGCATATCTTCAAGCGAAGGATATCCCGTAATCACGATTACGCATAGCCCCGGCCAGCGTGCCAATAACTGCTCGAGCACCTTATCGCCGGTCACGTCGCCCATCTTCATGTCCAGCAGCACGATGTCCGGCAGGCGCTCTTCGCAGCCCGCGAAAAATTCGGCCGCGTTACCGAAAGTGCGGACCGCGTAAGTACGTTCGTCCTTTAAGAAATCCTCCAGGTAGGTGCGAAAGTCGAGATCGTCGTCCAGGACGGCGATATCCGCCAGAGTTTGCGAGGTTGTCTCCAACACTTAAGCCGCTGTGACCTTTCTTCCTTTCCATACTATTTCCTTCTTGAAAAACGCTGTGGTCAGGCCGTGCAGGAGCAAGGGAAGAGCGGTATAAATAGCCACCGGCGCGAGCAATAAGTGCAGCCTGTTTCCGTACCACGGTCTGAGCGCCAGCAACACCACAAGCATCAACAGGAAAGGCGCCGCCCGGTGCCCGTCGAGCCACAGCCACACCGCCAATGGCAGCCACAGCGCCGCGATCAAGGCCGTCAGCACGATCCGCACCGTGATCGGCGCGTCCATATGGAACAGGCGGAATGCTTTGCGTTCCATCCATCGCCAGCCGCCCTCCCACCCGCTGTAGGTCCGCGCGTGACCCAACGCGCCGGCCCGCACGACGCCGATTCCCATCTTGTGTCTGCTCGCCGACATCGCAAGCTGTAAGTCATCCGCTATGTAGTTACTTATCGCTGCGTGACCGCCGATGAATTCGTAGGCTTCCCGGAGCACCAGAACACACTGGCCCTCGAACAGCAGAGCCGGATCCCTCCGGAGCCTTGGGCTCGCGAATAGCAGTGCGTCGAGATATGGATGGAGCAGGTATTCGGCAAGTGCCGCAGGCCGTGGCGTGAGATGCACCGATAGGAAAGTTACTTCGGACTGGTAGGCGCCTTCAATAACGGACTCGAGGAAACCCTCCTGGTAACGCGTATCGGCATCCGCGAACAGGATCCAGCGCGACGTCAGGATGCGCGCTCCGGCCATGCAGGCGTTCGCTTTCCCCTGTGCTCCCTTAAGAGGTGGAGCGTCCAACACGCCGGCGCCCGCCTCACGAGCTTCATCGGCGGTTTTATCGGTAGAGTGGTCGTCCACCACGATCACAGTGTCGGCAGGAAAACTATTGACGGCGCTACCCACAACGCCTTCTTCCTGCCGCGCCGGGATCACCACCATACAATCACTTGGCGTTCTGCCGGGAGGAACCCGCGGCAGCAGCGGAACGCGCAGATAGTTTGTGCGGGCGCGGTAAAACAGCCAGGAAGTCACCAGCACGAAAACCATCGCCGCCGCCACGCTTGGCGTGAACCACTGGAAGGCCGGAGCCATCGACGAACTGCTAAGCACTCATGCTTCTCCACAGCCGTTTCGTCATCCCCACAGCCAGCCATCGCGCCGTGCGTATTTGCCATGCGCTTCAGGCGATGATATCACGGCGGGCCGAATCTGTTGTGGGCGATTTCGATGCATTCCTGCCTGCCGTTAGCGAGCGCCGGCACCCCGTCTATCGAGGCAGGAAGCGATGGATCTCCCGTAGCGCATGCCGCCTTGACCTGCGTCGACGCTGCCTCCCAGAAGCTCAGATTGTGCTGCAGCGCCGCGAACTGAAACAGTAGCACGATCGCACCCAATGCGTATCGCGCGCGTCCCGGAACGCTGTCCACAGCCGTCGCCAGCAAAATCACGAACCAGACCGACGGCAAGTACAGTACCCGCGATCCCGCCAATCCAGACGATCCGGCCAACAGCGATAACACCGGAATCACGGAAACCAGAATGCCCGCCGCCACCGGAAACGCCAGGCTTGACGACTTCGATCTCAGCGCCAGCCACATCAGCGCGGCCATATACGCCACCGCCAGCAAGGCTAGGGGAAGGGCCAGCGGCAGAGAAGCCTCGGTGCTCCAGTTCAGCGGAAAATACAGCGCCGTCCACAGCCGTACCGCTACCGCTTTCAGCGTCGAACCAAAGCCGAGCGACAGAGCCGCGGGACGTCCTGTGGCCGGATTGATATATCCCCCAATCCCACCGAACAAACTCCATCGGTAACTGAATAGAATCGCTGCGAGTACGAAGTACCAAACCGCGGGTTTTAACGGCAGGCGTTTCGTGAGTGCGTATCCCATGACAAGCAGAGGAAAAACAAATGCCGACTCCTTACTTAGAGCCGCCACCGCGAAACACCCCAGCGCCGCGACGTGCAGCAGGATACTGTGATGTTCCGTGGTCATCGTGAACAGCAGAAGCCCGGCCAACAGAAAGAACGTAGCCACCAGATCGAATCTCCCTGCGATCCAGACCACGGCTTCAGGATGGATCCCATGAACCGCGAATAATGCTCCCGCGAATCCGGCTCCCATCACCGACGCTCCCAGCCGCTTGGCCATCAAAAGCACCATTACGGCATTCGCACAGTGAATCGCCAGAGACGTAGCGTGCCACCACTGCGGATTTCGTCCACCCCAAACAGCATCCACTGCAAAGGAGGCGTAACCCAGAGGGCGAAAAAAGCCATCTCCGCCGCCGTGGGTGATCGAATACCGGAACGCGGCCGCGCTCCATCCCTCACCAATCTTCACGAGGATGAAATCGTCGGATAAGAAGTAAATTCCCAAAGCTCGGCGTAGCGCGATAAAGCCGAGAACGACAACGCCCAGGACCACAACGACGAGGTTACGCCGGCTCGATTTGGACACGGACGAACTGACTCCCGCGCCGGTACACAGCAAGAAAGTCACAGCCAATCCGAAGAATCCTTCGGGATTCAACGGGGTCGTGACCGGCAGCGGACCAAAATGAAAGGGACCGACCAGCACCCGCACCGCGACTATCGCAGCCATAACCGTAGCGACGACAAACAGCGCGGTTCGAATCGATTTCAAGATCCTATAATAGTGCGCCTATACTGAGGCAATGATCAAAGTCTACGTAGTCTATCCCAACCACTCCGGCAGTACTTTCGACATGGATTACTACCTGAACAAACACATGCCCATGGTGCGGCAGAAGCTTGGGGCGGCCCTGAAAGGCATGAGCGTGGACCACGCGTTAAGTGGCGCGCAGCCGGGAATTGACGCGGCCTATCGGGTGATTACGGCGCTGACGTTCGATTCCGTCGATGCTTTCGAGCGCGCTTTCACCCCGTTTGCGGGAGAGATTACCGGCGACATTCCTCATTTCACCGATATCGTTCCGAGTGTCCAGATCAGCGAAGTGAAGTTGTAACTAGCTCTTGACAGATTCGGTACTTCTATTATTATAGAAGTCTCGAATGACCGCACCAAGAACGACTACGAAAGATGTCGCCCGCTTCGCCGATATGTTCACGGCTCTGGGCGCCGAGCCCCGGCTGCGCATCATGCGGCTATTGCTCTCGGCGCATCCTGAAGGACTCGTGGTGGGGGAGATTCAGGCGGAGCTCGAAGCCTCGGCCTCGACCCTCTCGCATCATCTCGAAAAGCTTAAAAATGAGGATCTGGTTCACGTCAGCCGGGAAGGGACGTTCCTGCGCTGCACCGCCAATACTGACGCACTACAGGAATTGCTGTCGTTCCTCTACGCGGAATGCTGCACTCGCAACAAAGCCATTCGACCGGAGGAGATCGTTCAGATCTGCAAATAGGTTATGGAAAACATTAAAGACGTTGTCCGAGGAAAGTACGCAGAGGCGGCTCTGCGAGTGCATACCGGCGGCAGTTCCTGCTGCGGCGCGGGCCCGGCGACAGATTGCTGCGATCCCATTACCAGCAACCTCTACGATCATCGCCAGACGGATGGACTTCCCGAAACGGCTGTGCTCGCTTCGCTCGGCTGTGGGAATCCGACCGCGCTGGCCGAGCTCCGCGCTGGCGAAATAGTCCTGGATCTCGGTTCGGGCGGCGGCATCGACGTGCTGCTGTCGGCTCGCAGAGTCGGTCCCACCGGCAAAGCCTATGGTGTCGACATGACCGACGAAATGCTGGCTCTGGCGAACGAGAACAAACGTCAGGCGGGTGTTGACAACGTCGAGTTCCTGAAAGGCGAGATCGAGAACATCCCGCTTCCCGACAATTCCGTCGACGTGATCATTTCAAACTGCGTGATCAATCTTTCGGCGGACAAAGATCGCGTCTTGCGGGAAGCGTTTCGCGTCCTAAAACCCGGTGGCCGCCTGGCCGTTTCCGACGTGGTCACCAGAGGTGAGATTCCGCTCGACATTCGCCAAAGCATGCTGCTGTGGGTAGGTTGCCTGGCCGGCGCTTTGGAAGAAAACGATTACAGGAAGAAACTTGATGCGGCCGGATTCGTGGATATCGGCATGGAACCGACGCGCATCTATCGAATAGACGAGGCTCGCGAATTTCTGGCCAGCGCCGGCGTCGATGTCGATGCGATCGCGCCGTCGGTCGATGGAAAATTCATGAGCGCGTTTGTTCGCGCGGTAAAGCCGGCTGCGAAAGTCGTCTAATGTCCGCGCGCCCGATGGTCGCGGAAGCGATCGGAACAGCGTTGTTGCTTGCTGCTGTCGTTGGCTCCAAAATCATGGGCGAGCGGCTGGCTGGCGGCAACGTTGCCATCGCTCTACTGGCTAACACGCTGGCGACGGGGGTCATGTTGGTGGCGCTGATTCTGACGTTCAGTCCGATTTCCGGCACGCACTTGAACCCCGCAGTTACGTTAATCCAAGCGTGGCATGGTGTGATTGCGTGGCAGAACGTTCCGGGATACATCGTTGCGCAGTTTGCCGGAGCCGTGGCAGGCGTAGCCTGCGCCCACCTGATGTTCGGTGAGGCTCTGTTCACCGCATCGCGGCACATTCGCTCGGGCGGCAGTCAGGTCTTCAGCGAATTCGTGGCGACGTTCGGCCTGGTGGCTGTAATTCGAAGCTGCGCGCAGTTCCGGCCGTCCGCGGTTCCCTTTCCCGTGGGTGCCTACATCACCGGCGCGTACTGGTTCACCGCCTCCACTTCGTTCGAGAATCCGGCTGTGACGCTGGCCCGATCGCTGACCGATACGTTCGCCGGCATCCGCCCCTCCGACGTTCCGGGCTTTATCGCCGCTCAGTTGTCGGGCGCAATCGCAGCCGCGGTCCTGCTCGCTTGGTTGATCCCGGCTCACGCGGAACCGGAGCTGGTGAAATGATCCAGCGGAAGCGCCTGCTATTCCTCTGCACCGGCAACTCCGCGCGCAGCCAAATGGCCGAGGGACTGCTGCGACACGAGACAGGCGACCGCTATGAAGTATATTCCGCCGGCACGCACCCAACCCTCGTCCGCCCCGAGGCGATTGCGGTAATGAACGAAATCGGCATCGATATTTCCGGCCACCGGTCGAAGTCCATCGACGAGTTCAAGGACCAGCCGTTGGATACCGTCGTTACGGTTTGCGACCACGCCAAGGAATCCTGCCCGGTCTTTCCGGGTGGGACGCATCGCCTGCACTGGCCGCTTGAAGATCCGGCTTCGGTGACGGGCAGCGAAGAGGATCGCAAAGACGCTTTCCGCAAGATTCGCGATCTTATTCACAGCCGCATCAAGGTTTTCTTAGCCGAAGGCAATGCCTGACCTGGAATTGTCGTCCTCCGAACATCGCGTGTTGACGGTGCGATACTTCGGAGATGGAAGTAGGGCTCTTTCCCAACCCGTACAGGCCCGGAATTGGCCTGCGACCGCGCCGCGAACCGCAGCGCCCCCTCCTCCCACAGCACGCCCGCCACTGTCCCGTGCTCGAAGCCGGAAGCGCCGCGGGCTTCCTGGTCCATCCTCCGCTCGCTGAAAAAGAGACATTTCAAGTGGCGTATGAGGGAGAAGGCCGTTATCAGTTGGTCTACTCGGTGAACACCAAAGGAACCAAGTGGGATCCTATCTTTACCGTGACGTATCTGCTGCCCATGGGCGGGATCGGCGCCACCAAACGCGAAGTCAAGCTGCACATCCAGGATACGCCGCAAACCCGTGAGATCGCCCATTTGATGCCTGGCATGTTCATCTCTCAGGATGATATGGGGACGCCGGCAGGCGCCGTGACTCTGCGGGGAGCGTGGAACTTCCAGACTCCGCCGGGCTGGGATACGATCTACACTCCGGTCTTCAATAATATCGAGCGGCCCTTCGCCCCGATGCTGGTGATCCGCGTCGAGACCGATTGGCACGTTCACGACTCCGAGTTCCGCTACGTCCTCCAGCCGGGTGAAACGATTTCTGCGTCACACAGCATGCCGATCGGGCAGGTGATGTTCGTGCCGCGAGAAGAGATCACCTTCCGCGAGGGCACGGAAGAAGAGATCGCCGCGCGACACCAATCCGCTCAGGCGTTCTACGACGAAAAGACGAAAACAAAGGTTAAGACGCCGTACGGATTAGAATACAGCCCGCACTATCAGAACACCAGCCGCCAGAAGAAGTCGACCACCAAACCGCGTGGCGGGGAC
>JAICXC010000032.1 GCA_025980665.1 Bryobacteraceae bacterium | reverse complement strand
GGGGACATTATGCCTCCTGCCGGTGCCGCGCGCGTCGATCTGACGGGTAAAACCGTAATGCCCGCCCTGGTCGATACTCACACCCATCTCGGATGGGCGATCATCAAGACCGGCCGTATTGACAAGGACACCTACTCCAAGGAAAACCTCATCGATCACCTGCATCGCCTGGCTTATTACGGCGTCGCCGCGACCCAGAGCATGGGAATCGATCCCGGCGAAACTGCCTACGAGGTACGGGCCAATCCGGTTCCCGATGCTGCCCTGTTTCACACCGCTGGGCGCGGGATGGGACGCCCCAATGCCGGTCCCGGCCAGCCCTACTGGAAGCCCGTGGCTTACGGGATCGATTCGGAAGCCGACGGCAGGAAGGCCGTGCAGGAACTCGCGGATAAGAAAGTCGACTGGGTCAAGATCTGGGTGGACGACCGCAACGGTACGGTTCCCAAGCTTACTCCGGCGCTCTATCGCGCCATTATCGATGAAGCTCACAAGCACGATCTCCGTGTGGTCGCGCACATTTACTACTTGGCCGACGCCAAGGAACTGCTTCGCGCGGGAATCGACGGCTTCGCCCACGGCGTCCGCGACAAGGACATCGACGACGAGTTCATGAAGCTGATCAAGGAGCGTCCCAACGTTTTCGTGATTCCCAATCTTCCGGATATCGGGACCGGATTACAGGATCCGGCGTGGCTTGCCGAAACGGTTCCCGCGTCGGAGATCAAGAAGCTGACAGACGCATTCCAGAACCGCTCTCCCGAGGATAAAAAGAAGGCGGCCGACTTCTTCGCGGTGCAAGCCCGCAATCTTAAGAAGCTCAGCGACGCCGGCGTCCGCATCGGCTTCGGCACGGATTCCGGCACCACGGTTGGCTGGACCGACCACGAGGAGCTGACGGACATGGTCGCGGCCGGAATGACTCCGGCTCAAGTAATCACGGCCGCAACCAAGACGTCCGCCGAAATCCTGAAGATGGATCAGCTCGGCACCGTGGCTGCGGGCAAGAGCGCCGACTTCATTGTGCTGGATGCGAATCCGCTGGACAACATTACTAACTCCCGGAAGATTTCGAAAGTGTATCTCCGCGGGAAAGAAGTCGACCGCGCGGCTTTGAAGACGGGTTTTGTTGGCCCCTGATGGCCGCTCCATTGACACCCTCCTACAGGCGAACTAGAATTTAGGCCAGATATAGGAGGGATCCATGAAGGAAATCCGCATTCTTCTGGTAGTCTCCACTTGCGCATTCGCGGCTGATTTAGGCGGCAACCGGCCCGTGACGTTCACCAAAGACGTCGCTCCCATCTTGCAGGAAAAGTGCCAAGAGTGCCACCGCGCCGGAGCCATGGCGCCCATGTCGCTGGTGACCTATGAAGAAGCCCGCCCCTGGGCGAAATCTATCCGCCAACGCGTGGTCACGCGGCAGATGCCGCCCTGGCACATCGATATGACGGTGGGCGTCCACAAGTTTAAGAACGACATGTCGCTGTCGGACGACCAGATCAACATCATCACCCGCTGGGTGGATAATGGGGCGCTCCAGGGTGATGTCAAGGACATGCCTCCGCCCAAGCAGTGGCCCAAGGCGAACGAGTGGCAGGCGGCCAAGGAGATCGGCGCGCAGCCCGATCTGATCATCGAAGCAACTTCCTACACGATGCCCGCCAAGAACCAGGACGTCTGGTGGCGTCCGCTGGCCGATATTCCTCTCACCGAGCCGCGCTGGGTACGCGCCGTCGAAGTCCGGCCTACCACCGCTGCGGCGCGCAAGACCATTCATCACGCTGTCGCGTACCTTGTGCAGGATGACGCCGACGCTCCCGACGCCAACTCGACCAACGATGCCGATCGGCAAGGGGTTCTGATGGAATGGGCCATCGGCAAATCCTATGACATTTTTCATCCCAACACTGGCAAACTTCTGCTGCCTGGATCAAAGATTTCCTGGGACGTGCACCTTCACGCGGTAGGCGAAGAAATTCCGTCGGGCGTCCAGCTGGCGTTGTGGCTGTATCCGAAAGGCCAGGAACCGAAGTACCGTACGCATCTGACTGCGTTTCCGGGAAAGACCGGACCGAATCTCGATATTCCACCCAACAGCATCATCGAGAGCCAGGGCTTCACTGTCCTGAAGCAGGCGGCGATTCTCGAAAATATCCAGCCTCACATGCATCTGCGTGGCAAGGCGATGGCTCTGGAAGCTATCCTTCCGGATGGGTCCAACCAGATGATCAGCTACGTCGGCAACTTCAACTTCAATTGGATGACGAACTACATCTACGATGAGGACGCCGCGCCGGTACTACCCAAGGGCACCGTCATCAAGGTCACCGCCTGGCACGACAACACCAGCAATAATCCGCACAATCCCGATCCCGATCAGTGGGTCGGCTACGGGCATCGCACGGTGGACGAAATGGCGCACGCGTGGGTCAACGTCACTTACATCAGCGACGAGGATTACAGCGCTTGGGCCTCTAAGCACAAGAAATAGTCAACTATGCGGACCCTAGTCGTGCTTGCCAGCGCGGTATTGGCGTACGCGCAATCTCTGCCACTCGAGCCGCCGCACGAATCCGGCGCCAACATTACCGGCGCGTTCGAGGGATGGTTCAAGAATCCCGACGGGAGCTTCAATTTGCTGCTGGGTTATTTCAATCGGAACACCAAGCAAGAACTGGACGTCCCAATCGGTCCAAATAATAGGATCGAGCCGGGCGGTCCCGATCGCGGCCAGCCGACGCATTTCCTCGCCGGCCGCCAATGGGGGATGTTCGTAGTGAAAGTCCCTAGCGACTTCGGCTCCGCCAAGCTCACGTGGACGATTACGGCCAACGGCAAGACCTCGACGATCCCCGCCAGTCTGCTCCCGGATTATGAAATCTCCCCGTTGCGCGAAGAAGCCGTGGGCAACACCCCTCCGGTGCTGCGCTTCGATCCACAGGGACCTTCCGTGCAAGGTCCTCACGGGCTGACAGTCAATCGCACAACGACGCTGGCGAATCCCTTGACGCTTACCGCATGGGTGACGGACGATGGCAAATTCACCAGTTCATCGAGTGCGCGGCCTAAGAATCTGGGGGCTCCCGTGAAACTGCGCTGGTCGAAGTACCGGGGACCTGGAACGGTCACCTTCGCGAAAGATCGACCGCCCGTCGAAAACGGAAACGCCACCACCACTGCCCGCTTCAGCGAACCAGGAGACTACATCCTGCACCTACTGGTGAACGACTATTCAGGCGAAGGCGGCGGTGGGTTCCAATGCTGCTGGACCAACGGCCAGGTCAGGGTTACCGTGAAACCCTAGCAGGCGCCGCCTGCATTCCCTTGGCCTTCAGGATTCCCTCCACGGCTGGGCTGGACAGGAACTTCGTAAGCGCTTTGTCGGCGTCAATGTTCTTACTGTTCTTGCTGGTTCCCACGGCGAAATTGACGTAGTGCTGCACGTCATTTGGAAGTGGCCCGACCAGCTGCACTCCCGGCGCGGGCAGGATCTCGCTAACCAGCGTCAGGATCATCTCGGCTGATCCGTCAGCCACGCGGGCGTTAGAGCGCTCCGAGCCTTGTTCCGATATTGTTTTCGCCTTCATGGCATCCGTGATGCCGAACTTATCGAACATCTGAAGAATATACTTACGGCTCGCGCCGTTCTCCGCGTAAGTGACCGACTTAGACGCAAGCAGCGTTTTCTTCAATGCGGCGGATGTCTTGATGTCCGGCTTGGGGGCGCCTGCGCGAACGCCCACTCCGATCCCGCAGCGGGCGATTTCCATACGCGTTCCCGGGTCGATTCTTGCGGCCTTCGCAAGGTCGTCAATCACGTCCGAAGTGAGAATGGCGACATCGAACATCGCCCCGTCTTCGATTCGCTTCTTGACCACGGAAGACGTATCGTACTCGATCGCTAACGGTCGTCCGATCGCCCGCTCGGCCTGCGGTTTCAATTCGTCGATGACCGCCTTCACCCCATTCGAAGCCAGCACATGCACCGGCGTGTTCTGCGCCGCGAGTTGAAACGCTGTCAGTAGTGAGGCAATTGCTACGGATCGTTTCGTCATGGCCATATTCTACAGCAGATACTTCGTTAAGAGGTTAGATCGCATGACGAAATCCTTGAGCCGTCATGGGTGGATTGAGCAGCTTCATGAGCGCATCGCAAAGCGCGCACCCTGCTTCAGAAAGCCTAAAGTTTGCGGGCCCAAGCAATGACGGCGTCGGCCACTGCGTTGGGCTGCTCCACAATGACCGCGTGCGCGGCGTGCGGCACCCGCACCACCGTAACTCGCTTGGCCCCGAACTCGTCTATAAGCTCGTTTCGCGCAGAGGGAGGCTTGTAGGGATCGTTCTCGCCCTGGATGTCGAGCAGCGGCACGTTGCCGGCGGCGTAATATTCCTTCTGGGGAGTCGCATCGCGCGCGATGATCTCCGCCGCGCGCACATTCGCATGGAACCCGGTGAGCCACAGGCGCGCGTCATTGCCGGGCGCAAAAAACACGATATTCAGGTGCTTGAGGCGGTCGGCCTCGGGCTGCGTCGGATCCGTCGCAATCGCGACCGATTGCTGCACGGCCGGATCGGGTGTCTTCTGCGCCGCGCCGATCAAAATCACGCCCCGAACGAGTTTCGGGAAGTCCACCGCCGTCATCTTGGCGACAAAATGGCCGAACGCATGACCCGCGATGATCGCCGGGCCCGAATTTTCGTGTTCGATTACGGCATCGACATCGCGAGCCAGATCATGCAGCGTGAGATTCTCCATAGGACCGCTGCTCTTACCGTACCCGCGCGGCTGCGGTCGAAGCACGCGGAAGCCAGCCGTCGCGATGCGGGCCGCCGCCGGATCGAACTCCTCTGAATCGCGCCCCAGCGATGGCAGCATTACAATCAGCGGGCCGCGCCCTTCGGCGATTACTTCGATGGTGACGTTGTCGCGGCGGACAAGTTCACGCGTCCGCGCTTGAGAGAAGACCACGCCCGCAAGTGCCACATTCAATGCCAGAGCAGCTTTCACCGATATGAGTCTATCATCACGCTCTCAATCCGGCAGGCGGAAGGCGACCAGCTCCGCTGGATAATTCGTTGCGGCGATAGCGATTACGATGTATTGCTTGCCGTTCAACATATACGTCATCGGAGTGCCGGTTTGTCCTGTGGGCATGTAGACGGCGCCCTGCTCTTTGCCGGTAGTCTTGTCATAGGCTCGCAGCATCGCGCCCTGTCGTCCATCGGGAAGCGTGAACGTTCCAGGCTCGCCTGCGATCATCAGCGTTTTCGTCACCAGCAACCCAATCGTATTGCTGGCGCGGCCCGTTCGCGGAATGTCGAGGCCCTTCAGCGCCGGATGATTGCGCACATTATCCGGCGTCTCCGCGTTCGCGATCTTCCAAAGGATCTCGCCCTTGTTCATATCGATGGCGACGATGCTCCCCCATGGCGGCTTCACCAGCGGCATGCCTTGCACGCGCAGTGCAGGAGCTTCTCCGGCAGGTGCTGCGTTTCCTCCCACCCATGCAAACTCGGTGCGCGTGGGATCTCCCGGCACCAGCCCGTTCGAAACCATCCCTGTCGATGCGTGCACATACAGGATGTGCGATTCCGGATCATATGAACCGCCCGGCCAGTTGGTGACGCCCGTCGTCAGGATCGTGCCAAACGGTCCTTCGGGTTTACTCACAACAATAGGCGTAAAGATGGGTCCGATCTTGTACTTCGAGACAATCCTCAACGCTTCGGCTCTGAGCTCCGGCGTGAAGTCGATCAGATCATCCACAGACGGAATGCCGGCGACACCGTAGGCTGGCGGCTTGCTGGGGATCGGCTGCGTCGGCGAATACCATTCGCCTGGCACATCGCCTTTGGGTACGGGCTTTTCCTCGAAGGGCCAGATCGGCTTCCCGGTCGCGCGATCGAAGGTATAGAGAATACCCTGCTTGGTCGGTTGCGCCAACGCTTTTACTATCCGCCCGTTGATGGTGATATCGATTAGCATCGGCGCGCAGGGAATATCGAAATCCCAAATGCCGTGGTGCACCAGTTGGTAGTGCCACTTTCGCTGGCCCGTTTTCAGATCGAGTGCAACAACACTCTCTCCGAACAAGCCGTTCCCCGGCCGGTGGCCGCCATACTCATCACCGGTAGGAAGTTCCACGGGAATAAACGCCATGCCCAGATCAGGATCAACACTGATCTGCCCCCAAACACCAGCATTGCCGGTAGTCTCGGCCGAATCTTTCTCCCACGTATCGTGCCCGAACTCGCCTGGACGAGGAATCGTATGGAAGATCCACAAGCGCTTGCCAGTGCGGACATCGAACCCGCGCACGTAACCGTTGACGTTGTGCTTTACTTTCGGCGCTCCCGATGCCCTGTGAGCCGCGCCGACGATGACCACATCGCCTGCGACAACCGGCGTCGCGTGCAGGCCGACTTCCCCAGTCTCGAGATCGATTTCCTGATCGTCGTCGAGCTTCAGATCGACGATGCCGTTGCGACCGAACGCGGGAACAGGATTCCCCGTCTTGGCGCTGAGCGCGATCAGCCGATAACCCGGCGTTACATAAAGAATCCGCTCTTCCCGACCGTCGGTCCAGTACGCCAGGCCGCGGCCCGAAAGCTGCCGCGGAGCATTGTCCCCGCGTGCGCCTTCGTTCTCGCTGTGCATCCACAGGACTTCGCCGGTCGCGGCATTCGCGGCCACCACGGCCCTACGCGTACCAGCGGTCGTATATAGAACGCCCTTGACCATCAAAGGAGTCGACTGAAGATTGGTCTCCGGCCGCGGGCCGAAATTGTCGGTTTTGAGCCTCCAGGCCACTTGGAGCTTATTGAAATTTCCCGCGTTGATCTGATCGAGCGGTGAATAATGCGTGTTCCCGAGATCGGCCCCGTACGTCGGCCACTCGCCGTTCTTGGCGCCGGTCTGAGCCAAGAGGGGTATGGTTGCAAACAGCACTGGTAGTATTCGCCGCATAAATCCTGGCGGGGATTATATCACCTGCCGTCCGTCATTTTTTGCAAAAATGAATGCATGAGGACTTCCTTCGCGCTTTTGGCAGCCGCGCTGTGGACCCTGCCTGCGCTTCAGGCGCACCATTCGTTCGCCGCCGAGTTTGATACCGCCAAGCCCGTCAAGATGACCGGAGTGGTCACCAAAGTTGAATGGCAGAACCCGCACATCTGGTTCTATGTCGACGTAAAGGGCAGCGATGGCGCAGTCACCAATTGGGGCTTTTCTGGCGGCGCGCCCGGTCAGTTGATGCGGCGCGGCATCACCAAGAAAGTGATCCAGGAAGGCATGACGATCACCGTGGAAGGGTTCCGCTCGAAAGACGGCTCCAACAATGCCAACGGCGCACGCGTGACATTTCCCGATGGACGCAGTGTGTTCACGGCCGGCGCCGAAGATCGCGCTCCCGGCGATGGGAAGGATAAGTAGATGAAAACCATCAGCGTACTCTTTGCCATCCTGGCGTGCACAAGTCTCGCGCAAACCAAAGGCACGGCAGTTCCTCGCACCGCCGAGGGCAAACCGAACTTCAGCGGCACTTACGAATGGCCCAAAGCTCTCAGCGGCGAACAGTGCCGCTGCTCGGCGACTATCTTCGACCGTAAACTTTTCGCTCCACTGAAACCCGGCGGCGAGCCGTTTTACGAACCTCGCAATGGCGATCCTCGCCACGATGAGCCGCGCGATTTCTGCATGCCCGCCGGGTTTCCTTCCGGGATGCTCTCGGCCAACGCTATGCAGTTTTTCCAGACCAAGGACTACCTGATCATTGTGCACGAGTTCCAGCGCATGACACGCATCATTCCGCTCGACGGGCGCAAGCATCGCGAGGACATCGAGCCATCCTTCTACGGCGATCCAGTCGGCCACTGGGAAGGCGACACCCTAGTGATCGAGACGACCAATTTCAAGCGCTGGGGCCTGGACGACTACTTCTACACCAACCCCAACGAATACCGCATGCACAGCGACGCGCTCAAGACCATCGAGCGGATCTCGTGGAAAGATCGGAAGACACTCTCCTACAACCTAACCATCGACGACCCCAAGACGTTCACGGCCGCGTGGTCCCAGCTCTTCGAAATCGCGGCCAAGCCGGAGTGGGAGGCCGCCGGACTGTACGAGTACGTGTGCGAAGAGAACAACCGCTGTCCCGGCGGCAAGTGCCAAGGCAAGTAGGCGTCTACTGGGTGATCTCTAAATAGTCCAGCGCGGCCGTCTCGCCGCCGTCAGGCGTTCCTTCGATGCGGATCTCGGCCCCTGCTTTGAGAGGGATCCCTTCAATGACGCGCAGCGCGGATGAGGAGCTGTCGATTTTGCGCGTGGGCACGCGATCGGCCGCAGTCCACTCGGCAATCACCTTGTTCCCGGTGAGCGCACGGAAATGCGAGACGCCGTTGTTTTGATCGAAGTAGCGCACCCGAACCTGAAATACTCCGGGAGCACCACTGTATACGAAGGTGGCCGCGCACTTCCCGGATGCGCATTTGACCGCTTTCCCTCCGGAAGCCGCCTCCCACGGAGTGACATCAATACCCTTGTAACCCTCGAGCTTGGCCGATTCCGCTTCTATGCGCCCAGGATAGTGACCCACACGGCCCTTTGCGTCGGCAATTCCCGAAGCGCGCAGGAACCAATTCGAGACTGCATCGCGCCAGACTTCGGCTTGGCCCGCTTGATATTCGAGCTGTGCGAGTATTTCCTTATAGCGACGGTCATCTATGCCGCCTTGCAGCGATTTCCACGCGCGCAAGTAGCCGTCGACGGCCTCGGCACCCTCGTAATGCGAATCGTATATATACTGGAGGACCGTCTTTCCGGAATGCAGCACGTAGGTATACGGCACGTGATGCATAAAGAGGAGTAAATCGTCCGGACACGTCGCGAGCGATTCATACAGGCGAGCTACCGCGGGAGTGTACTGGCCGATGTATCCGGTACCCGTTGCCACCGTGCGATCCATCCCTACACCTGTTTCGTCGGCGCGATGCCACTGTCCCCAGCCGTTGCGCTCGGAAGCTTCTACCGCCACGCCATAATGATTGCCGACGATGTCGGTCAAGGTTTGCAAGCCTAGCGGACCCGTGTAATTCTCGTATGTCCGCCACGACGTTAGCTGCATATCCGTAATCGTCCGCACTACGGCCGTGTCGCTTCCAAACGTCTGCCGGGTCCATTCCTCGGCGATCTGGCGCTCGCTCAAATCGGGATTCCATGCCAAGCGCCCGAATCCATACAGATTCGCCTGCGACATGTGATTGCCGAACCAGTTGTCGTCCAGCCCGGCATTGGAAACGCCGACGACCGCGTTGACCCGCGATTTCACTGGCGTCGCTCGATCATTAACCCGCAAGTCAAAATCGAGAGCCTCTTTCCACATGGGCACCAGAAACACTGTATGGCGAGCCTGGCCCATATACTCTTGCGTGATTTGCAGCTCGATCGCCTGTTTGGTTTTCGCCAGCGTTCCAAATAGAGGCGAAACCGGCTCCCGCACTTGAAAATCGATCGGCCCGTTCTTAATTTGGATCACGACATTGTCATCGAACTTGCCATCCAGCGCGCGAAAGTTATCATCAGCCGCGCGGGCGCGATCGTTCTTCAGATTGCGCCAATCCATTTTGTTGTCGTATACGAAGCCGCGATAGAAAATCAATCCTCCGTGCGGCTTCAGGGCGCGCGCGACAACGTTAGCTGCGTCCGCATGTGTTCGCCCATACGCCGAAGGACCCACACGGCCTTCCGAATCCGCCTTGATGATGAAGCCGCCTAGATCGGGCAAGGCGCGATAGATCTCGTCGGTTTTGGCCCTCCACCACGCGATGACTTTGGGATCCAGCGGGTCGAAGGTATCGAGCCCACCGATCTTTTGCGGGCTGCCAAAATCAACCGACAGCACCGTGCGGACTCCCCACGCCCGCAGCGTATTCGCGATCCGTACGATCTCCGGCAAAAAGTCGGGCGCCAGAATGCGCGGATTCACGTTGACGTTGTTGATCGACGCGCCGTTGATCCCCAGCGAAGCCAACATCCGTCCATAGTCGTTGACGCGGGTCAGATCCGTCCGCGCAACGCCGTTATCCCAAAAAATCGACCGGCCGCCGTAGCCGCGCTCGATCGAGCCGTCGAGATTGTCCCAATGATTCACCCAGCGCACAGAAACGTGCGGTTCGCTTTTTTCATCCAGCCTCGCAAGAGACTCGCCCAGCGCCGCCTTGCGCAGCAGTGCGAATGCGCCGTACAACACGCCCCGATCATCCGCTCCCGTGACAACGATCTTTCCATCAACCCTCTTCAGCGAGTAACCGTCCGGTTTGAGATTCGCGGCGACGCCACCTAGCACGATCGTCTCAGCTTTAGGCGTGCGAAACCCGCGAGCAAGCTCCTGGCGCGCGCTCTCCAGCAGCGCGGAATTTCCCACCACGGTGATGACCGGCGCGGATCCGGACGAGGAATATCGCAACCAGGCGTCATACCCGGACTCGGCATGCGCAGCCGCACACGCCAGAATCGCGAAACCCGTGACGTTACGAATTGACGCCCAATGCAAGATACCCTCCGTCGACCGCAATGCACTGGCCTGTCAGGAAACTCGCTCCGTCCGATGCCAGCAGGACCGCCGTGCCAATCAGTTCCTCCGGCTCGCCGAATCGTCCCATAGGAGTGCGCATCAGCATCTCGCGGCCTCGCGCCGTGCCCATGATCACGTCACGATTCAAGTCGGTAGGAAATACGCCGGGCGCGATGGCGTTCACGCGAATCCCATCCTTCGCCCATTCGCAAGCCAAGCTGCGGGTCAACGAAAGGATCGCCGTCTTAGCGGCGGAGTATGCCGCCACTTGGTGAAATGCTGCGAAGGAACTTAGCGACGCGATGTTGATGATCCGCCCGTGGCCGCTGGCTTTTAGGGGCTCGTAAAAACTCTGACACGCCCGTAGTGCGCCGTTCAGATGCGTGTCCAGCACAGACGACCATTCCTCTTCGGATGCTGAGATCGTCGGTTGGCGGATCACGTTTCCGGCGGCGTTCACCAGAATGTCGACTCGTCCCAGGTGCTTCAGCACAGTGTCGCGCAACTTGTCGATCGACTGCCGATCGTGTACGTTTGCCGGGTGAACCAGCGTCCTGCGGTCCATCGCCCTGATTTCCTCGCACGCACTCTCGACCAATTCCTTCCGGCGGCCACTGGGCACGACATCCGCGCCGTGCCGAGCTAAGCCGATTGCGATCGCGCGCCCCAATCCGGAGGTCGCGCCCATAACGACCGCAACACGCCCATTCAGGTCAAACAGATTCGCCATGCTAGTAAGGAATCTCCACTCGACGATCGTCCTTCGGATCGGCCCACCGATCATTCGGAATAATTGGCGTCCACCCCGGCCGCGCCGGATCCTGATCGTAAGGATAATTGCCCAGGCGTTTGTACAGCTCGTTGTACTGGCCGAGTTTTTCACGATCGAGCTTTACGCCCAGTCCCGGCCCAGTAGGCACACCGATCGAACCGTTCTTGTACGGCATAAGACCGCCCTGAATCACGTCGTCTTTCAGATGATGATAATGCGCGTCCGCCGCGAACGACAGATTCGGTATCGCCGCGCCTAAATGCAGCATCGTCGCAAGCTGAATGCCCAATTCACCCGACGAGTGCACCGCGACGCCCAACTGGAACGTCTCGCAAACCGCTGCGGCCTTTACGCAAGGCTGAATACCACCCCAGAACGTCGTATCGAGCAGAACCACGTCCACCGCGGTGTCTAGCACGTTCGCCGCAAGCTGCTCGAAGTTCACTACCACCGTGTTCGTCGCCAGCGGGACTCGAACTTTTTCCCGCGTCCGGCGCATACCGTTCATCCCGAACACGGGGTCTTCCAGATAATCGTTGTGCAGATTCTCGATCGCCTGGCCGAAGCGGATTGCCTGCTCGGTGGACCAGACGCCGTTCGGATCGAAGCGCAGCGAGTCACCGGGGAACGCATCCGCCAATGCGCGATAAGCTTCCAGTTCGTAGTCGGGATGGAACACGCCGCCCTTGAGCTTGTGCGTCGTAAACCCGAAGCGCCGTTTCAACTCGCAGGTGTGTTCCACCAGTTGCTCGATGGTGCGAACCTCGCCCGAGCCCGTGCGCTGATCGGGATAGCGGAAGAAACAATACGAGGCGAACGGAACCCGGTCGCGCAGCCGGCCGCCCAGAATATCGCACACCGGAACGCCCCACGCCTGCCCTAGAATATCGAGACAAGCGAACTCCAGCGCCGCGAGCACTTGCGTCCGGTTGTTGTACAGCGACGCCGTAGGGTTGGCGATCAGGAATCGCATTTCTTCGCGCCGCGCCGGGTCGTGTCCCACCAGATATTGCTTCATCGCGCGAAAAACGGCTTCGGCCGATTCACCGCCGCCACCCATTTCGCCCAGGCCGATCAAGCCGTTATCGGTTTCCACCTCTACGATGGTCCGCACGAAGCGGCCCCAGTGGCAGCCATTCGCGTGGCGCAGCGGCGCTTCTAACGGAACCGTGACGGTGGTCGCGCGAATGTCACTGATGCGCATGAAGTCAGTGTGCCACAGGTGTTCAGCCGGTGGTCTCCCAGTGCTCTGTCTCTTGCTCCAACGTGCGGCGCGACTGCAGCCGGCGTGCCGCCAGCCAGCAAAGCAAAGCCCAGACTGAGCCTGCCGTCCAGCCCGCCAGAACATCAGTAGGCCAATGCACGCCCAGATATACGCGCGTGACGCCGACTGACAAAGTCAGAAAGATCGCCACCAGCAGAAAATACGCCTTGACTCGTTTGCGTTCTTGCGACCGTGCGAGCAGAGCCCCCAGCGTCAAATACGTTACCGCCGACATCATGGAGTGCCCGCTAGGAAAGCTAGCGCCGGAGACGTACACCGAGATCGGAACAAGATCCGGCCGGGGACGATGGAACACATCCTTGAGAGCCGTGGAAGCTGCCACACCGCCCAGCACGGATCCGCATACAAATAGCGCCATGTGGTTTTTCCCATCCAGCGCCAGAAACCCGGCCGCGATGATAGTGACAATCGTAAGCACCGCTGTGCCTCCCAGTGACGTGATATCGCGCGCCGCCTCCTGCACCGGGGGCGGACCTATAGGAGCATGGTTAGGTCCCTGGCGAAACGCCAGCAACAGTTTTTGGTCGAAGGCCTGCGTTCCGCCCTCGATCACTTCATCCGCAAGAAGGGCAAATCCCCACACCCCCGCGACGATGCACGCGAGTGCCAACAAAACCGTCATCTCGTGCCCGCCCAGCCATGTCAGAGGCCTAAATCGACGTTGCGCCATGGCCCCATTGTCCCCCCTGGCACGTCAGTGCAGCTTGTGAGATGATTCCCGTGAATGCGCTCTTTATTTTACGTGGTCGCCTTTGCTATTTTCGCGGCGGGCGTTCAAGGCGCCACCGACTCGGCGACGTTCAACAAAGACGTGCTGCCGATCTTGCAGAAGAACTGCCAGGTCTGCCATCGCCCCGGAGAAGCAGCTCCGTTCTCCATGCTCACCTATGAAAGCACGCGGCCTTGGGCGAAAGCCATGAAAGCTGCCGTGGTTTCTCGGAAAATGCCGCCTTGGTTCGCTGATCCGAAATACGGCCATTTTCTGAACGACCCTCGGCTCTCCGATGCGGATGTTCACACCATCGCAGCCTGGGTGGACGCCGGCGCTCCCGAAGGCGATGTGAAAGACAAGCGTGCGCCCATCCAGTGGCGCGACGGCTGGAACATCCGGCCCGATCTAGTCATTCCCCTGCCCAAGCCCTACGTGATCCCCGCCAAGGCGGTCATCCCATGGCTCGATTTCGTGGTGCCGACCAACTTCACCAAGGACACCTGGGTCGCCGCGGGCGAAATCCGTCCGGGCGCGCGTTCGGTGGTCCATCATGCCACCATTACCTTCGTTCCCCCTGGCCCAGACACGGAAGCTCTCAAAGCTCTCGCCACAGGCGAGCCGGTCACACTGCCAAGAGGACTCGCCGCCCAAGCGTTAGTCGCGCTCGGCCCCGGTGCACCAGCACGACGCTTCGACGATTATGATGCCGCGATACTGGTTCCGGCAGGCTCGTACTTGATCTTCAATATGCATTACACCTCCAACGGAACGGAGACGTCCGATCAATCCAAGCTGGGACTAGAACTCGCGAGCGCGGAGCCGAAGAACCAGTTGGTCAGCGTCCTGGCCGGCGACGACGGCAGCACCAGCGCGGGGAATCTCAAGATTCTTCCGGGCGATGCAAATTCGCCTGGACATGGATCCGTGACCTTCGCTGCACCCGTGAAACTGGCTTCTCTTAATCCGCACATGCATCTGCGCGGCAAGGATTTCGTCTATCGCCTGGTTTATCCAACCGGGGAAACGCAGATTATTCTCAACGTTCCCAAGTACGATTACGCCTATCAGCCCGGCTATCGTTTCGAGAAGTTGCTCGATCTCCCGGCCGGCACGCGCCTCGAAATGGACGGGCACTGGGACAATTCGGCCAACAACCCCAACAATCCCGATCCCACGGCGACAGTCCGTTGGGGCCAGCAGATCTGGGAAGAAATGTTCGGCGGCGGAATCTCCCTGCTTGTGCCGCGAGGCGTCGATCCGAAAACCTTGGTCAAGAAGGAAAATCTTCGCCAACGCCCGGCGGATGCGGCGAGCTTGAACGCACCCAAGAATTAGCCTACTTCTTCTCCGCCGAATTGCGATAGGGCTTGGCTATCTTGACGAACTCACTCGCGACACTGGCCGCTCCTGCCACGCCTGAAAACGGGCCAATGCCCTTTCCCGACAATAGAACGATGGTCGTGTTCTGGTGCTTTAGCTCAAACGGGAAATCCCATGCGAAGGTGTAGCCGACGTCCAGCACCGTGTCTGCGACCTTTCGATCATCCACAATGCGGATGTTCAGCTTGTGAAAATCCTTGTTCCTGCCGAGCGCCGCTTTCAGCTGATCAGCTTTGAAATATTGTGCTCTTTGTGCGTCCACATACATTGTTTTGAAATTTCGCAGGATAGACTCCCTGTCTTTCGACGCGCTCAGGAGGTCTGACTTTTCCGGCGCTTCGGGCGTCGCGCCGGAATTTGACACACTTGCAGGAGCCGGCGGGACTAGAGGCTGGTTTACCGTCGCAACGGTGGCAATAGGCGGTTTCAGGGTAGAGCCGTTTGCAAAGGATTTGGTCGCGGCCATATCTCCGAGTCCAAGTACACTATCGATCGGCACCGCGAAATTCAGATTCTGCCCGCCCGTCAGGGAACCCACGACCAGTCCGAGTGCATTACCCCGACTGTCGATCAGAACTCCGCCACTCGAACCAGACGATGCGGGCGCAGTGAACTGGATTAGCCGATATCCGTTACCCGCTCCCGGAACTTCATCCGCAAGGCGATATGCAGAAACAACGCCGGTCGAAGCCGACCACTGCAGCGAAGCGGGGTGCGACACCACAGCCACGGCGTCGCCCGCCTTCGCCTGGGCTGCGATCGCGATGGGCAGTACAGGCAGGGCAGCCGCAGTGATTCGGATCGCCGCAACGTCACGTCGTGTATCGACGCCGAGTAACTGCACTTGATCAAACACTTCTCCAGTCTTGAATCGAACCTGCAAGGAGTAGGCGTCCTTGATGACGTGGTAGGCCGTAAGCAAGATCCCATTCGGACGAACCACCACCGCGGCACCGAGGGAATTAGCGGCTTGACCCGGTCCCCTGCCCGCTAGCACTAGCGCCACAGATGGGTAGGCTTTGTCGACAATCTGATCCGTGCTGAGCGTCTCCGGGGACTGGCTAAATAGCGAGACACTGAAGCAGAGCAGCAGTGCGAATCCGCCAGCCATTAAATCGGAACCTCTCATAGCGCGAATCTCCTAAAATGGAACACAATTCGAAATAATACGGAGATTGTATCGCAACTCGCTATGACATCGCGCAAACTAATCTCTCAACGAAGACTAGGCTCCGCGCTCGAACAGGATCTTCGCCGGAGCTCGCGGGACATACTTTAGCCCGAATTGCTCCGTCGCGCAGCGTTGAATATGTGCGACAGCTTCCGCTGGCGAATCCGTCACCAGAATTTCCCCCAGATCCCGCGGCGAGATAGCCGCGTTCACCAGCACCGATTCGCGCAGGAACGCGAGAAGAGGCGACCAATATTCGATCCCGAACAAAACCACGGGAAAATTCTTGATCTTGCCGGTCTGAATCAGTGTCGCGACTTCAAACAGTTCGTCCAGCGTGCCAAACCCTCCCGGAGCCGCGACGAAGCCAAGGAGTACTTCACCAGCATCAGCTTGCGAATGAAGAAATACCGAAACTCTACCCATTTATCGAGATACGGATTGGGCTTCTGTTCTTGCGGCAAGACGATGTTGCAGCCGATGGAAGTTCCTCGTGCTTCTTTCGCCCCTCGATTCGCAGCTTCCATAAGACCGGGACCGCCGCCCGTCATGACCGTGAACTGAGCCCTCGCAATCCTGGCGCCAAGTTCCCGTGTCAGCGCGTAGTATGGATGATCCTGCGAGAATCGCGCGGACCCAAACACCGTAACGCATGGCCCGACAAAATGGAGCGCGCGAAATCCGTAGATCAGCTCCCGGAAAATCCGGAAGGCTCGTCCGAGTTCATATCCGCGACTGCGCGGGCCTTCGAGAAAAAGTTCCTCTTCCGGACTTGAAGTGGATTTCCCCCATTGCGAATTCGGCACCTCGGGCTCTGCGATGTATTCTACGGGCATATGGGCTCTATCGACGATAACCCTTTTATGGGTGCAAAATGTCCGCGCCTTATTCGGTAGCCGATCCGCGGCATGCCTTGCCAGAAGCACCGATCAGTCTCCTGTTCACGGATTTCGGAGTCCCCGGAATGCCGGGTATCCGCGGCGGGTACACGTTTCGCTGGCCGTTTTCACTTTAGTTTGCCTGTCCGCACAGGGCGCGTCCCATCCCGCGCTGAAAAGCAGGGTCTATCGGCGGCCAGGATGTTGACGAAGTCGTTGTCGCCGCTCACTGTTTCTGCCCTTAGCCAGGAAAGCACTACCGCGGCGCGAACGCCGACGATGGGCAGGATCCACAATAGAAGGATGCCTCTCTCCAACAAAGTAGTCCTGATCACCGGCGCTAACGGCGGGCTGGGCACGGCGGTGACGAAGGCGTTTCTAGACTCGGGAGCGCGCATAGCGGGGGTCGCCAAGACGATCCAGAACTCCGACTTCCCGCATTCCAAGTTCATCGGATATTCGGCGGAACTGGGAAGCGCTGATGCCGCGCGCACGGTTGCGGCAGCCGTGATCGCAAAATGGGAAAGGATTGACGTGTTGGTGCATCTGGTCGGCGCGTTCATCGGCGGAAAATCCGTCGCTGAAACCGATGACGCCACGTTGGAGCAGATGCTCGAAGTGAATCTGCGAGTCGCGTTTTACATGTTCCGCGCGGTGCTGCCCGGGATGCGCAACCAGGGCGCAGGCCGAATTTTGGCGATCGGCAGCCGTACCGCAGCGGACCCGCAGCCCATGGTCGGCGCTTACTCGGCGTCCAAGGCGGCCCTGGTTTCGCTGGTCCGCACCGTCGCGCTCGAAAACAAAGACCGCGGGATTTCCGCTAATGTAATTCTTCCCGGAACGATGGATACTCCCGGGAATCGCGCCGCCATGCCGGATGCGGATCCAGCAAAGTGGGTAGATCCGTCCCAGGTCGCCAGTCTGTTACTGCACCTGGCTTCGGACCAGGCTTCGCAGATCAGCGGAGCCGTGATCCCGATCCTCGGCGGCGATCTCTAAATCGCCGCGGTATAATGAAAACGTACTCACTGATTCGGCTTTATCCCCAACCTCTAGCAAAGACCTTCTATTTTGATTTCTGTAAACGACCTCTCTATGCGCTTCGGCGCCCGCATCCTGTTCGAAGACGTGACCACCACGTTCCAGCAGGGGCGGCGTTACGCGATTACCGGTCCGAACGGGTCGGGGAAGTCGACCTTCATGAAGATCCTGACAGGTGAAATTGAGCCTTCCAAAGGTTCCGTGACCCGGCCGAAAAAAATCGGCATCCTGCGCCAGGATCAATTCGCGTTCGATTCCTACCGCGTGCTGGATACCGTGATCATGGGAAACGGCCCGCTATGGGACGCACTGCAGGAGCGCGAAGTCTTTTACGCGAAGTCAGAACTAACCGACGAGGACGGCATGCGTCTCGGCGAGTTGGAGGGAGTCGTCGGAGATAACGGTGGCTATACGGCGGAAGCGGATGCCGCCACCTTACTTCAAGGCCTGGACATTCCTGAAGAGCTGCATGAACGCAAGATGTCGGAGCTGCAGAGCGGGCAGAAGGTGCGCGTCCTGCTGGCCCAAGCGCTGTTCAGCAATGCTACGGTGCTGCTCTTAGACGAGCCCACCAACAACCTGGATCTGGATTCGGTGCACTGGCTTCAAAGGTACCTGCTGGCTTACATCGGCTGCCTGCTGGTGATTTCCCACGATCGCCATTTCCTGAACGAAGTTTGTACTCACACCGCCGACATCGATTATCAAAGCATCATTACTTATACCGGCGCCTATGACGAAATGGTATTGGCGAAGACTCAGATCCGGGCGCGGGTGGAAGCCGGCAACGCCATACGCGAGAAGAAAATCGCGCAGCTAAACGAGTTCATCCAGAGGTTCTCCGCCGGGACCAGATCCGCGCAAACGACGTCGCGCAAGAAAGAAGTGGAGCGGCTCCAGACCTCCGATCTCGCGAGATCCAACATCCAACGCCCTTTCATCAAGTTTCAGAACGAACGTCCCTCTGGGCGACATCCGCTGGAGATCAAGGGACTCTCGAAGACCTACGACGACCTGAAGGTGATTCAGAATTTCACTGCGTCCATTGCCCGAGGCGAGAAAATTGGTCTTCTGGGACGCAATGGCGCTGGGAAGACGACCATGCTAAGGTCGCTCCTTCGTAATGCGACCGGTTACGTCGATGCGCCGGATCGCGAGTTTCCGGTGGATGGCGGCACGGTCACGTGGGGTCACGAAGTTACCGTGGGATATTTCTCGCAGGATCACAAAGAATCCATCCGGCCCGGTTTGACTATTATCGAGTGGTTGCACGCGTTCAATCCAGGCGCCTCACAGCAAGAGTTGCGGGGTCTTCTGGGACAGATGTTATTTAGTGGAGATGAGGCGACCAAGCGTACCGAAGTCCTCTCGGGCGGAGAAGCCGCGCGTATCATATTCTGCCGCTTGATGCTTCAGAAGCCTAATTTCCTGATGCTCGATGAGCCTACGAATCACTTGGACCTGGAGTCGATTAACGCCCTGAATATCGCGCTCCAAAAGTACGATGGGACGGTTCTGCTGGTCACGCACGATCATGATCTGGTGGAAGAAGTCGCCACGCGCATCTGGAATTTCGATAACCACGCGATCGAGGACTTCAAGGGTCCGTACGCCGAATTCCTTACGCAGCACGAAACGACTACGGCATAGGATAACGCCCATCCAGTCTGGAGGGTAGTTACCGGCCGATGGTCCCGTCCGTCCTGTAGATGCGAGCCCTAAAGGGTTCGAAGGCACATAATCTGCCAGAAGGAATATGAACCATGACGAACAAATTGCCACTCCTAATCGGGGCCCTTACGTTATCGAGCCTAGCCATAGCTGGTCCAAAGAGCTACGACGTGGTTCTTAACTCGCCCACTAAAGCTGGGAATGTCCAACTCGCGCCTGGCGACTACAAAGTAAAAGTCGAAGGATCAAATGCTGTCTTCACCGATGAGCACACTCGCGCATCGTTCACTGTGCCCGTTACAATCGAAAACAGCAAGACTAAATTCAACTCGACAGCACTCGATTCCACGACGCAGGGGAACACCGCGCAGATCACATCCATTGAATTGGGCGGATCCAAGATGAAGCTTGAGTTCAGCAAGTAATCCGGTCCGAAACTAGTGCTGTGAGACCAAGCGAGGCTCAGAGCGCTGTTCGGTGACTTGCTGGGCGGGCTGGCCTGCTCCTTCAGGCGACAGGCGAACGGTGACGCGGTGCCTGACGCCATCGTCCGTTAAACGGATGGTCGAACTTTCAACCGGGCGGCCATCCAAATCCATTCGCGGAGCCGGACCTTTTTCGCGTTTCACCGTAATCTCGTAGGTTGTGGACCGATACTTATACACTAGCTCGAATCCTGGCCAGTCCTCGGGAATCGCAGGACAGATTCGTAACTGATCTCCGCGCAAACGAAATCCGAGAACCTCTTCCAGCCAGATACGATACATCCACGAGGCCGATCCGGTATACCAGGTCCATCCCGCGCGACCCGTCCTTCCCGGAGCGAACGAGACATCGGCTGCAACGGCGTAAGGTTCGCCTCCGTAACGCGCGGCACTCTTCAGATCGCGGGTGCGCTCGATCGGATTCATCATCTGCAGCAGATTAACCGCGGCTTCTCCATTACCTAGGCGGGCCCACGCCATAGCAAGCCACAGCGAACCATGAGTGTACTGTCCTCCGTTCTCGCGCACGCCTGGAGGGTAGCCCATAATGTACCCGGGATGCGGCTGGGAATGGTCGAAGGGCGGAGTAAACAGGAGCACGAGTTGGTCGTCTTGAGGAACGAGCTGGCGGGTAGCTTCCCGCATGGCCTGCAACGAACGCGCGGGATCGGCCGATCCGGAGATTACCGACCAGGACTGCGGAAGTGAATCGATGCGGAGTTCCTGGTTGTTATGCGAGCCCAAGGGAGATCCGTCGTCGAAAAACGCGCGCAAATACCATTCGCCGTCCCAGCAGGAGTGCTCAATCGCGCTCGCCAGTTCATCCGCACGTTTCCGCCAGAGCGAAGCGCGTTCGGGGTCGCGTTTGTCGGCCAGCACCGCGCAAGAGCGTAAGACGGTCATGAAGAACCATCCCAGCCATACACTCTCTCCCCGGCCTTCCGCGCCCACGCGATTCAACCCGTCGTTCCAGTCGCCGCTGCCGATCAGCGGGATCCCATGCGATCCAAGCCGCCAGCCATGTTCGATGGCGCGTATGCAATGCTCCCAAAGCGGAGCGCCGCTTGCGGAGACCCCGGGAGCCGACATGTGCTCTTGTTCGTGTGCATCGAGTACGGGGCCTTCGAGAAATGGCACTTGCTGGTCCAAGATTGAATCGTTCCCGGTAATCTCGATATAGCGTGCAACCGCATAGGGGAGCCATAACAAATCATCCGAACAGCGAGTCCTGACACCAAGGTCCGATCCAGGATGCCACCAGTGCTGCACATCGCCCTCGGTAAATTGGCGCGATGCTGCAGTGAGGATGTGCGCATGCGCCAGTTCAGGAGCCGAATATAGGTACGCCATCGTGTCCTGCAACTGATCGCGGAAACCAAAGGCTCCGCCGGACTGGTACAGCGCGGATCGTGCCCAAAAGCGGCAGCTCAAGCTCTGGTATAAGAGCCAGCGATTCATTAGAAAATCGGTTGAGAGATACGGCGTTCGCACCTGAATCGATCCGAGCCTGTCGTCCCACCACGCCCTAGTCGCCGCGAAAGCTCGCTCCACGTTCTCGGTTGACGAATAGCGGCGCACCAAATCGCGGACTCCGTCGACGCTAGTGTGCTCGCCCAGCAAGAATATGATCTCGACCGTCTGGCCCGCCTCAATGACCACCGGGACCTGCAGAGCCGCGACTGGGTCCATGCCGGCGCCGCAGCGGTTATCAAGGGTTACGTAATCGAGCGCCGCAGGATTTGCCCGGGAACGGTTTCGACCCAGGAATTGCGTGCGATCGCCGGAGTAAGACGAGGCTCGAGGAGTCGCGGCCGCGAACGCTACGGAAGTCGCATAACTTTCGTGCCAGCTTTGCCGGGCCAGCAATGCCCCGGATTCCTGATCGAACGCCGTTTGCACGTGGAGCTGTTGGTCTTCCCGAGTCGCTCCCAAAGTCCACTCCGCGGAGTAAGTTACGCTGAGCTGTCTGCGACGCGTCGATTCATTGTGCAGGCGTAAGCGGCAAATCTTCACGGGGTCGCCGCCGCCAGTCTGGGTAACCGGGACGAATACAGTCATCTCCTGGGCAATTGCGTGGCTGTTATGTTCGAAGACGGTGTAACCCTGGCCGTGCCGGGCACGATATGCATCGTGTTCGCGGATGGGTGCCGCGGTGGGCGTCCAACGCGCCCCGGATTGGTCATCGCGGATGTACACGGCCTCGGGCGGCAGATTGCTGACAGGATCGTTAGTCCACGGAGTCAGACGATTCTGCTGACTGTTCCCGCACCAGGTAAACCCCAATCCCGTTTCGCTCACCAGTGTGCCGAAACCCGGATTTGCCATGACGTTAATCCAAGGCGCCGGAGTCATGGTGTCGGGAGCCAGATAGATGGCGTACTCGCGTCCGTCGGCCGTGAAGCCACCCAATCCGTTGAAGTACGGAAGTTCGAGGAACGGCAGTTGCGAAGAGGGATCCTCTGTCTGGGCCGCCAAAGGCACAAAAGGCCTGACTGGCGAAAGCGTTTCGGTGCCCGAGAGCTGACGCTGCAAGGACCCGCGGTTGCCGCTCAGCACGGCATGAGAAGCGGCCAACAGCAAGTTTCGATGATCCTCGGCAACCAAATGCCAGTCCAGCAGATAGACGCCGCCGGCGCGATTCCCGCTGGCCTCGCGGGCGTAGGCATCAATCTGCCGCTGCAGCTGGAAATGCAACGGGCGATCGTAACTTGCCGGTTCCTGATTCAAGATTACGAGATCGGCGTGGAAGCCCCGCACGCGCCAGTAAGTGTGTGCCAGAAGCAGTTCCCGAATCAGACTGAGATTAAAGGAATCCGCAATCGTCACCGTTACGATAGGCAGATCGCCCGAAATACTGTACGTCCAGAGTGAGGATTGTCCCAGGCGATTCAGCCCCAAACGTCCAGGGGATGGACGCATCCGCGCATTCGGATAAAGCAGATAGCCCGCCAATTCCTGATAGCCTTGAGCGGCAGTGGACCCGATTTGCAGGAATCGGAACTGAAGCTGCGCGTGGGTCCATGCCAATTCGAACGCCCGCGTAACCGATTCCTTGCGACGATACTTCGCCACCAAGGCCAGGAGCGCCTCTCGTGAGTCCGCAGCCATCGTTAGAAAGACGAGTTCCTGCCGCTCACGAGGATCCAGAGTCTCGCGGCAGCGAATCCCGAAGACGGGATCGAGCACGGCGCCCTCGGATCCAGTCAGGTCGCGCCCCAGTGCGGCCGGAGCGTGAACCGTGTTCCCCCGACCCAGAAACTCAGCTCGATCGGTTTCATGCTTGAGCATTCCGCTCGCGCCCACTAGCATGTGCGCAACCCAAATTGGAGGATCCTCCGGTGAGCGCGGCCGGCGGCGCGCGAGAAGAACATCATCCTCCTGGGTCGTTTCCACGAACATCTTGCTAAAGGCCGGATGAGCGGAATCGGCGGCCTCTGGCGCCAGAGCCAATTCCATGTAGCTGGTGATCTCGACCAGCCGCGAACGAACGCTGCGATTTACGATGGTCAGCCTGCGCAGTTCGACATCGTCTTCCGGTGACACGGTGACGCTCATGACCGTTTCGATGCCTAGCACGGTGCGCGAAAAGTCAACTCGATCCTCTGAAAACGTTACCGAACTTTTTCCCAATGTTCCGTTTAACGGCTGGGGGGTTGCCGACCAGGCCGTGCCCGTTCGTACGTCGCGAAGGTATAGATAAGTTCCCCATTCATCGAGCGTGGTGTCCGAACGCCAGCGCGTGATGTCGAACTGGTTCCAGCGGCTATAGCCCGCGCCAGAGTTTGAAACCATCAACGCGTATCTGCCGTTCCCGTAGAGGTGGATTCTGGGGACGGGCGTTTCCTTGCTGAACGTAACATCGCCCGCGTCTTCTCCGACGGTGAGGTGCGCTACTGCAAGTTTGGTGTGCGCTTCTCCGCGAATCGGCTTGGTGATGGGGATCCGCTCAAACAGAAGCGACTCCACGGCGCGAATGCGGGGATCCGCATGGAACCTCCGCTGCATCGCGCCATGATGCAGCACGTTACCGATGGCCACCAGGCTCATTCCCTGGTGGTGCGCCATATAGGCGTAGATGACCACCCCCGGTGTCCCATCTCTCTTTGACTCCCGTGAAAAATCAATCGACTCGTAGAAGCCCATCGGGCCATCCAGGCCCAGCTTATCGAGCTGCTGGAGGTTGGGAATGGCACTCTGTGGATCGATCATGAGCGCGAGTACTGAAGCGTACGGCGCTACCACCGGGTCCTCATCCACGTCCGGTTGGATGGCCAGATCGGGTACCCCGAAAGCCCTGTATTGATAGATCTGATGGGCATCCAGCGCGCTATAGGCCGCTTCCGATATCCCCCAGGGAACTTCCTTTTCGTGCCCGTAATCGATCTGCCTGGCGACGGCATTGCGGCATGCTTGATCGAGCAGGGAGCTTTGATACGTGCGCATGAACAAGAGAGGCATCAGATACTCGAACATGGTTCCGCTCCATGAAAGAAGCGTTTCCCAGTGCGCGCCTGCCCCGCGCGGCCTTCGAAGCGTGAACCAATGCTCCACAGGGACATCGTTCTTGGCGATCGCCACCAGACTGGCCAGTCGGCTCTCGCTTGCAAGCAAATCGTAGTGACTGGTGAACTCCAGCGGCCCGCCGACCACGTATCCGACGGCAAACAGACGGCGGCGCTCGTCGTACAAGAACCGCATGTTGATCCCTTGGGCCAGTCTGCTCACTCCTGCGGCGAGTACCTCGAACTGCTGGAGTGTTTCCGCGGCTTGTTTTCTCGCATCCCTGTATTCGTGATCCACTTGATCCAGCCACGCCGCTGCTTCCGGCCGCAGACCCGGAACACCGCGCCGCATGAGGATAGTTTCCGTGGGCGCCGACCCGATTTCGGCGAGCGCGTGCAAAGACGGAATGTCCTCCACCGCCTGACGCCTTAAATCCACCAGCTCTTCACTCAACGAATGGAGAAAGGAATTGGGAGGCCGTGAAAGCGTTTCCATCCACAACAGATATCGGTTGACGGTGGCCGACCAGGAGGCCGCCTCCCGCGCCAGTGAAGACGCCCAATAGGCGGGCTCGTCCGCGGGTGCGGTCTGCCATTGCCGGACTTCCTGGAGTTGTGCAGCGGCCAGAGCTGTCATGCGTAGCCGCGCGATGAATTCGTGCTGCGCCAGGTCTCCGCGAAGCAGGCGGCGCACGGCGCGCAAGGGTACCGAAAGGGAAGGATCCTCGCCGCTTACTTGCGCCAGGATTGCCGCGGTATCGGCCAGTGCACGGAGACTTTCGGTTCCCACAAGCGGCGCCCGAACGGCCTCCTTGCAGCCCTGTTCGAGGACCCACAAGCTGGCAAGCAGGTTGCCGCTATCGACCGAAGACACATATTTGGGCGAAAGTGGTTCGCGCGTTGTGGTGTTGTACCAATTGAGAAGATGTCCCTCATATCGCTCGAGCTGTTCGATGGTGGCGAGCGTCGCGGCGCAACGGCGATATAGCTCGTCGGCTGTCAGATATCCGAAATCGCGGGCAGCCAGGGCCGCGGTTAGCCACATTCCGATATTGGTCGGCGATGTGCGGTTCGCCACCTCCACCCGCAGCGCAAGCTGGGAATTATCGGGGGGCAACCAGTTCGAATCCGGACCCACGAGGTCGTCGAAATAGCGCCAGGTACGGCGTGCCTGACCGCGCAGATAGGCGACTTGCCGGGCGGAGATTTGCTGTGCCGCGGGGGCCCGGGGGGGCTGACTGAACCACCTCAATACCAACGGCGATACCGCCCACAACACTAGGAATCCGGCGGAGGGAGCGAATGTTCCCCGCGCCAGGAGCGCTAACGTCAATATTAAAGACGCTCCTGACACCGCCAGCATTTGGTTTTGGGTGGTGCTGCTATGGTGGTGCGCGTGCGCTTCGGCGGCTTCGGCAGTCTGCCACTCCAGCATATGGCGGCCGCTGACGTGGCTTCGATACCAGGCGCGAACGATCGCATCCGCTGAAATCCAAGCTTGGTGCGGCAGAAACGCGACCATCAAGCTTGCCCGCAAAAGCTCATCCGCGGCGCCTCTCCATCCGCTAACCGTACCGTGCAGTTGGCGCGCCCAACGATCGAGCAAGGGCGCGAAGGCGGGTATCGCCACTGCCAAGGCGACCACCAGGCTCGAGATTCCGGGCACCCGCGAAATCAGCCACCCAACCAGCAAAAGTAGCAATGATGCAACCGGAACCAGGCTGCGCCGGAGATTATCCAAAATCCTCCAGCGGTGAATGATCCTTAAAGGATTGCGCTCAGGCCCGCCGGGAGCAGGTACCTTTCCGAAAATCCATGGCGCGATCTGCCAATCCCCGCGAATCCAACGGTGCTGACGCCTGACGAAGCTCGAATAATCGAGCGGAACATTTTCCAGAAGCTCTATGTCCGTGGCCATGGCGACCCCGGCGTAGGCGCCCTCGATCAAATCGTGACTGAGCAGAGTTTCCGCCGGGAAGCGGTTCGCAAACACAGTCCGGAACGCCTGCACATCGTAGATGGCTTTGCCGTGAAAGATGCCTTCGCCGAACAGATCTTGCTGGACGTCGGATACGGCGCGGCAATACGGATCCGTGCCGGCGGCATCCGACATGATTTGGGTAAATCGCGTCGCCGTTGCCCCGGGTAGAGAGACGCTCACGCGCGGCTGGATAATGGAATACCCTTTCTGTCTCACGCGTGTTTCGGGATCCAAAGAGACTTCATTCAGCGGATGAGAAATAGTCTCGACCATGCGGCGCGCGGTTGCTGGCGGCAATTGGGTGTCTGCGTCCAGCGTGATCACATAGCGGATCTGTCCGGGAAGGCGCCCCAGCTGAAGAATATCCAGAGTCTGCTGCCCGGCCAAAAAATCGTTGAGGTCTTCGATCTTGCCGCGTTTACGCTCCCGGCCAATCCAGGACTGCTGGGTTTCGGACCAAATGCGTGGCCGATGAAACAGTAGAAACCGGTCGCCCGGATAGCGAGCGTTCAGACTGGCGATGCCATCTCGCGCAGTCTTGAGCAGAGCGGCATCTCCTGGCGCGGATACTTCCAGGGCGTCGGTGAAATCCGAGAACAACGCATAGGAGAGATTCGCCTCGGGATTCGCCAGAAAGCGTACTTCGAGTTTGCGGATCTCGCCCTGGACCACGGCCTCGTTTGAAAGCATCATGGGAACGACAACCAACGTGGCGCGGTCCGATGGAATCCCCTCTTTATAGTTCATCTTGGGAAGGATGGCTGGGGGAAACAGCGAAATCACAAGAGCGTTCACGATTTGAATAGACAGCTCACTGAGCGGGAACAGGGCGAGTACAGCCAGCACCGCCAAAGTCCAATGCTGAACGATTCCAACTTCGCCCGCGAAAGCCATGGTCATGGCCGCAAAACAAACCGTCAGCGCGGTTATGCCGCTAAGGTAAACTCCGGTCGCATGCCGGCGAACCGAGCGATGGAAGCGAGTCTGAAGGCGGGGGTGGGCGTTGGCGCTTTGCTCCAACTGCGAGATGCCCTCGGCCAGTAAATAGTGCGTCACATGCCGGCAAGATGGATCTTCCGCGCCATTGGCAATGGAGATAGCCAGGAGAGCGATCTCGATTTCTTCTTTTCCACTGTTGCGTGCAGTCTGTTCCACGATCCGGCGGCAACGATCGCGGGTGGCGAAGTCGCTGTGGGAGTAAATGCCAGCCGGATCGCGCCGCAGCTCAGCTTCCACCAGGCTCACCGCCTCGAAGATGGTAGTGAAATCAAGGTGAGAGAGCAGGCGAAGGCTGCCGAAAGCCTGCGCCGTTGCCACGCTTTCCGCTGCTTCGCGCGCATGCTCGGCGCGAACCACCTCCGTGAGTGGCTGTTGGAGACGTTCTTCAATCCAATGCTGTACGCTGGCGAAACTGTTTTCTTCACCCTGAAGCTGTTCGGCAAGCACCATCAAAAAGTGATGGGCGCGAACGTATCCCTCGGATTCCATCCTGGCCAGCATCCGATTGAATTCGTCGTTTCCGCGGCGGGACGCGGCAGTTAGACGGTCGGCCCACAACTGAGCTGCTTCACGGCACCGCTGTGACCCTGCTACGCTCGTCGCCAAGGCCGCCAGGTGCTCGATGATCGCCATGCGTAGGAACAACGGAAAGGACCACAGCTCGGCGATGCGCAAGGGCTCTTTGGTTTGAGCCTCCCGAAGGTGGGCGATAATCCTGGACTCATCCAAGGACCCCAGGCTATGCCGGATCAAATCCTGCGCGAGGCGGTACGCTCGCGGCCGTGTGGAGGCGGGGCCCGAGTCCGATAGCATTCTGCGATATTCGCGTGGAAGATTCGTACGGATCTCACGCAGATGAGACCGAATCAGATACTGGTTGTCCAAGAACCAGGCAGCCGCCGGAGCCGGAGTATGTCCGAGCCCCAGTGCTTCACTGAGGTCGGTATGTGCAGACTCGATAAGCCGCTGGCTCTCGCGCAAACTGAGGAAGGAACTCGCGGAGGCGGCGTCGTCGGGGGCGGCGTCATTGGAGCACGGCGGGACAGGGCTTTCTAGGAAGACCTGTTCAGGCAGGACAAAAACGCCGGTGTGGCCTACTTGCCGTAAGGCTTGAACGAGTGACAGCGATTGTTCCGGCGGGACCTCCGCCAGTAACAGGCGTTCGCCTTCGAGAACAAGTCCGGCATGCGGCTGGACGTCGGGCCCCGAGTCATTCGGTCCCCGCACCAGCCGCACACGGCGAACTCCCGCGGCGTGCGCCACGCGGCGAATTTCGGCAGTCTGATCTTCCTCGGCGGGGAAGAAGGCCAGGACAGTTCGATTCGATGTTTTCTTTCTGAAAGGGCGATGGAGTCCCCAAATCACTCGGCCCGGCCTCGTATCGCCTGGGCCACCAAACTGAGCACAAAAAGGGCACCGAATAGGACGCTAGCTCCTTTGGCAGATGCCACCGTGGGAGTATCGCTTAAGCTCATGCCCGCCGCAGCAACAGCCATCAGTGCAAAAAGTATCATCCAGCCACGCATTTTCTGCTCCTCGGGTACGACGGCAGTTGGGGTTATCCGCTGCCACACATGGCTAAAGCACGTTAATTGCCAGGATGTCTTCGCCGTTTCTTCGCACCGCCAGCATGTCGCTTTAACGCGATACCCAATAATGAGCTCAATTTACCTGCAAACATTCGGCCACAGATTGACCGCGGGGCGTCATTTTTGGCAGACTGTGTTACTCTGCGACTTGCGCCAAAATCCTCGCTCGGCGGGAGATATCACGGGCGGCTTCCTCAACGGTTCTAACGAGCTTCGCCAAGTCATCCCATACAGATTCGTTGGGGTTTCCATTAACGGACACGGCGGCCCGCGCTTCGCCGTCGGCGTCGAAGATGGGAACACTCAGCGCCCGCAGGTCCGAGTAAACTTCCCCATCCGCGATTGCGTATCGTTGCATTCGCACTAGATCCAACTCGCCCAGCAACCGCCTTTTGGAAAGAATCGTCGTCGCGGCATTCGCAAGGCCATACTTGGCGAGCAGATCCATCACCTGCTGCCTTGGCAAGAAAGCCAAGAGGACTTTCCCGAGGGCGGTGGCGTGCGCCGGCAATACTCGCCCGATATCCCGTTGCGCCCGTACCTGGTAGGATGCCCGCCCAGCGGCCGCCTCTATCGCCCTGTCGACAAACCGCGGCCCTTCGACGCGATCAACCAACAGGACTCGCCCTCTTTGCAAAATACCTATGCCCGCAGACAGCCCTGTCTGGCTGGTTAGCTTGTAGAGCGCCGGTTCCGCCACAGTTCGGATCCCGACTTCACGTAGTGCGCCGTGCGCCAGCGCGATCGGCGTCAAACCGATCTTGTATCGCTTGGAAACCGGGTCCTGGATCAAGTAGCCTTCGCGCTCGAGCCGGTTGACAATGTAGGTGCAACTGCTCTTGGGAATCTTCAGTTGCCGGCTGATGTCCGCGTTTCTTAATCCACCCGGCGTTTGCTCGATAACCTTGAGCAGGACCAAGGCCCGTTCGAGAGAGTTCGTGGCCCTCACCCCACCAGATTCGCACATGATAACAGGCAAAGTTCAATAGGTTGAACATCGAGTTGACCCGACCCGGCGATAGGTTCTATGCTTCGCACATGAAGAAAGCCAGGAATCTGCCATTTGCAACCTTCATGTTATTGCTCGCGGCGAGCGTCTCCGCCTCCGCCCATCACTCTTTTGGGGCGGAGTACGACGCGAACAAGCCGATAACTTTGACCGGTATCGTAACCAAGGTGGAGTGGACCAATCCGCATAGTTTCTTCTATCTGGATGTGAAAGATGCGTCCGGCAAGGTCAGCAACTGGAAGTTGGAAGGCTTTCCTCCGAATGTGCTTTATCGGACGGGATGGAAAAAGGACGTCACCCTCAAGCAGGGCGACGAGATCACCGTAACTGGATGGCACGCGCGCGATGGCAGCGATTGGGGTCATTCTCGTGAGGTCACTTTTAAGGACGGCAAGAAGCTGTTCTTCGGACCACCGGCCGGCACCGGCGATGGCGGAAATGCGCCGGCAGTTGCTGACCCCACGAAGTAGGAAGGATTCCGATGTCACAATCTCGCATTGTCTGCAATCTGGTGGCTGCTGCGGCGCTCGCTGCTTTGCCGCTCATCACTTCAGGTCAAACCACAGGCACAAGCCAAACGACGGGCCAAGGAAGTACCTCGAAGGTACCGCGCGCATCCGACGGCAAACCGGATTTAACTGGGGTCTGGCAGGGCGGTAGCAGTCGCATTGGAACCTGGGAAGAGGCCAATGGCGGCGGAGGCACCAACGCCACGACCGGCCAGGTCACTCCATTCGCCGTCCGTGGCGCGCAGGAAAAGGCGCCTTACCAGCCGTGGGCAGCCGAGAAAGTCCTCGAATCCTTTAACCGCCGCGGGATTGACGATCCCATGGCTCGCTGCCTGTCGCCAGGGGTGCCGCGGACCACGACGATGGGGCTGTTCCCAATGCAGATCGTGCAGACCCCCAAAACGATCGTGATGTTGTTCGAAGTATTCCACGTGTTCCGGGTGATCCAGATTGATGCGAAGCATCCCGACGATCTGGAAGCCTCCTTCATGGGCGATTCTGTCGGCCATTGGGAAGGAGACACGCTAGTCGTCGATGTCATTGGGTTCAATGACAAAACTTGGCTGGCCGGCACCGGGACATTTCATAGCGACAAATTACACGTGGTCGAAAAATTCACGCGTATGGACCAGAACACGATTGCCTACGAGGTCACCATGGAAGACCCCGCGGTGCTTACCAAACCGTGGGTCCAGCACAGCACGATCATGCTTCGTCCCGGCACTCGGCTGCGCGAATACGAATGCGCGGAAAACAACACTGACTTGCAGCGTTACGAAAAACTTCTCAAAGACGAGTCGGTCTTTCGAAGAAAGTAGGGTTGTCGATCCGCACTTTATATCGTGCTACGATATATTTGTGGATTTGACCTTACGTGACTACCAGGAGCTGGCCGAGTTTCGCTACCAGCTCCGGCATTTTTTTCACTTCAGCGAGGCCCGGGCACGAGAGCATGGGATCGAGCCGCACCAGCATCAAGCTTTGCTCGCGCTTAAGGGACTGCCCGCAGGCGCTCACCCAACGATCGGGGAGCTGGCGAATCGCCTCGCCCTACGCCATCACACCACGGTCGAGCTGGTCAATCGGCTGGAATCGTCCGGATTCGTCAAGCGCAAACCGGACCCGGCCGATGGCCGCCAGATCCTCCTCCATCTGACCGCTCAGGGGACCGCCAAGCTACGGTCGCTTTCGATGGCGCATCGCGATGAGTTAAAAGTCAAAGGTCCGGAGCTAGCCAAGGCCCTGCGTGCGATCCTGCGTGGAAGTCGAGCAGTGAACGCAGCATGAGCAAACAAGCAGCTCACGAATCCCAGGGTGACTTCACCGTCACGCCTCGAGTTCTCATATTATCGTTGCTGGCCATCGCGATCGGGCTACTTAGCACGGGGGTCGCGTTCGTGCTGCTCCGGCTCATCAGTCTGTTCACAAATCTTTTCTATTTCCAGCGATGGAGCACGGCGGCTGCCTCGCCGGCTCAGAACACCCTGGGCGTCTATTCTGTTCTGGTTCCGATAGTTGGGGCATTGATCGTCGGACTGATTGCCCGATACGGCTCGGAGCGGGTTCGGGGTCATGGAATTCCCGAAGCGCTGGAATCGATTCTGATCCACGGGAGCCGGGTTCAGCCCCGATTGGCCGTGCTGAAACCGTTGTCGGCGGCCATCTCCATCGGATCGGGAGGTCCCTTCGGAGCCGAAGGTCCGATCATTATGACCGGCGGCGCTTTCGGCTCGATGATCGCGCAGTTGTTCCACTTGAGCAGCGCCGAACGTAAAACATTGCTGGTGGCTGGAGCGGCGGCCGGAATGTCCGCGACCTTCGCCGCGCCTTTAGCTTCCGTATTACTTGCGGTGGAATTGCTGTTGTTCGAATGGAAACCGCGCAGCATGATTCCAGTGGCTCTGGCCAGCGCGACCGCCGGGGCCGCACGACGATACATTCTCGGCGTGGGCCCGTTATTCCCGGTTCCCGCACATCCGGTCTTCATCGGTCCCGCAGGCCTTGCCGGTTGCGTGCTCGCCGGGATTTTGGCCGGATTGTTGTCGGCGCTCTTGACGTGGGCAGTTTATGCCAGCGAAGATGCATTTCAGAAGCTTCCGATTCATTGGATGTGGTGGCCAGCCATCGGCGGGCTGGTGATCGGACTCGGCGGTTTGATCTTCCCGCAGGCGCTGGGAGTCGGCTATGACACCATCGGCGCTTTAATCCAGGGCGACGTTCCCCGAGCCATGATCGCGGGAATCCTGCTGGTAAAGTCCATCATCTGGGCCGTGGCGTTGGGCTCCGGAACTTCAGGAGGCGTGCTTGCCCCGTTGCTCATGATGGGCGGAGCCCTGGGCGGCCTGGAAGCAATGTTTCTTCCCCAAATGGGCGTCGGATTCTGGCCGTTGATCAGCATGGGCGCGATTCTCGGAGGAACCATGCGCTCGCCATTCACCGGGATCGTGTTCGCGATTGAGCTTACGCACGATTTCAACGCGCTGCTGCCGCTCTTGGTGGCGAACGTGCTGGCGTACACGGTCAGTGTCCTGGTGCTGAAGCGATCGATCCTTACAGAGAAGGTAAGCCGGCGCGGCTTTCACTTGAGTCGCGAATACTCGGTGGATCCCCTGGAGATCCTGTTTGTGCGCGAGGTGATGCGGACTTCCGTCGCCGCGTTTGCGGCGGCCACCACTGTCGAAGAGGCAGCCGGCCACCTGCGTCCTGAGCATTCGCTTCGCGGCCAGCATCTCTATCCGGTGCTGGATTCAGAAGACCGGCTGGCCGGGGTGATCACGCGTAAAGATCTCCGTAAACTCACAGCCGAACATAAGGTTGCGCGGACAATTGGAGAATTCGTTCGCCGCGCTCCGGTCGTGGCCTACGCGAACGAGCCACTCCGCCTGGTAGTCGAGCGCATGGCATCGACCGGATTCACGCGAATGCCGGTGCTCGATCCGGCTGCGCCCGGAAAGTTAGCCGGCATGGTCTCCCTGCAGGATCTCCTTCACGCGCGGGCCCGCAATCTTGCAGAGGAGCGGGATCGCGAACGCGTAATTCGAATTCGGCTTCCGTTCGGCAGAGCGGCCACTGTCGAAAAACGAACATGAGTTAAGGGGTAATTACGATCGTCACGCGAGTATCGAGGCGCGCGGCACCCCAGACGGCGCAGTTGAACGCGTAGACGACCCTAAGCTCCTGGCGACCGGCCCCAAGCCATGGGTTCGCGAGGCCCCTTTGGCCCCGATTTACGGGCTGAGGGCGGTCTGCCCCTGAAATTGCATTCCTTGCAGCGGAACGGCTTCACATGAAATTCCGGTTTGTCGGACTCAACCCGGAACATAAAAAGCATCACTGGTTGTGGATGGGAGGCGGCTCAGGCGGCGGCGACTCTGCAGCTAGCTCGCGACTTGCGATAGTATTGGCGAGGACTCAGAATGTCGTTGAGCGTGAGAAACGTTGAGTATTTTTACGTCCGGATTCATGACGCGCCGGAGAAGGCGTATGAACTTCTTGCTCAGTTGGCTTCGGGCGAAGTGAACCTGCTTGCGTTTAGCGCGGTGCCCTTCGGTCCGAATCACGTGGAGCTGACTATCTTCCCGGACACGCCCACGAAATTTGTTCAGCTGGCCGGGAAATTGGGGTACGAGCTAACGGGTCCCCTGCATGCTTTATTGGTGCAGGGCGACGATCAACTCGGTACCCTTGCCGAGATTCAGAGGATGCTGCTCGATGCCGGGGTCCACATCTATGCATCCAGCGGCGTCACGGATGGCAGCGGCCGCTATGGATACGTAATTTACGTGAAGGAAGAGGATCACCAGCGCGCTGCCACTGCTCTGGGAGCGGTGACGCCTCCCGGCACCTCAACGCAGCTCTCACAGCCGTGAGGCGCCTACGCGGCGTCTTTCTCATTCTTCTCGTCGGCAACGCTTTCGACAGCTTCTTGCACAACCTCTTTGACCGCCGCCTTAACTGCGTCTTTCACATTCGCTTCGACTTCGCCGGGAAGCAGATCTAGTTTTTCCTTCTCCACCCCCATCTCCTTAATAAGTTCCTCCAGTACGGGGGCTACGGGCGGCAACTCTTTCGCGACTGCCTTAGCCAGCTTTTTTGCGACTTTCTCGACCGGCGCTTTTTCGGCGGTATGTATCCGCTTTTCGCTTTTTTCGGCCAGCTGCCAGTCGTCGCGAAAGACTTTCGCCAGACCCGTCACCGTCTTTCGGTCGGAAAATATCACCCCAACCTCGCGGCGCGCATCGAGCTCAGCCGCTCGCAGGCTCTGGCTACCTACAAACGCATGATTGCCGTCGCGAATGATGGTTCGCGTATGCAATCGAAGTTTCGGGAGCTTGTGTGCTTGGAGCTTAGGACTTCGACGCGCCAGGCGGCCGATGATTCTGACCGTGACACCCGCTTTGGCGCGATCTTCGAGAAGCCGGATCATCGCTGGATCGCTGACCACCGGATCGTAGATCAGGATTTCGCTTTTGGCCGCGCGAATAAATGCTCCCAGCCGCTTGCGGGCGTTCTCGGGACTGACCACCAGCGTCCGGGCGCGCGGCGTAAAGGGATGCCTCTTGCTGTCTGCATCGAATAGCCGGATGCTCTCCTGGACCAGCGTCCGGTTACTGGTTACGACGGCAAAACTACGGGTACGCTCGGTATCGAGCGCGGTGAAGTTGAAGGCGAAGAGATACAATTGACGCCGGTCCACGATCATCAACTTGCCGTGGTAGCGCACCAGATCATCCGCCGTTCGGGCCACGCTCACGCCTGCGGCCAACAGGCGCTGTTCAAGACGGCGCAAGCCATCCTCACCCGCTTTGTTCGCATGCGCCACTAACGCGCGAACCACTACGCCCCGGGCGACGGCGCGCCCCAAGGCGGCCTCTACGTCCGCCCGGTCGAATCTAAAGATCAGAATATCTATGGTGGACTGTGCGCTGTCTATGGCCTTCAACAGCGGAGCCAGTCCGTCATCGGGAAGCACCCACAGTTTCATTTGTAATCGCCTGTGCAGCTTGGCAACCGTTGTGCATGGAGATCGGTCCCTAGTACCATATTGTTATTAAAAACAAAGGACTTCCGCATGCAAGAGCGCTGTTCGGTGACGCTAAGAAAATGTTGCATTTGTGTCGGCACGGGAGAAAATACCAGTGCAAACTTTGCATGGTCGCTTTTTTGGGCCTCTTACACCCGCCGCAGGGCAACAGCACCAGAGCCGCTCCGTCCCACTGCTGTTTGCCCGTCGAATCCGGAGGGGTATCTCCTAACGGGATGGCGCCTACCAGGTTCGCAGCTAGCTTAAAACGGGTTTGCACATAGCGCTGCAAAGCAAGAGCGTGCTGCTGCGACCGGCGAAAGCGCTCGTCCGGTGACCGGCGTTCAGAGTAGCCTTCAACTACGATCGGACGGTTGGGCAAATCAGGAACGAATTGCGCCATGGCCTTGTCGACCTCCGCGCGTCCCTGCGGAGACAATTCATCCGTGCCCTTGGCCGGTGACGAAAAGATCTGGCCTGCGTCCAGCCAGACGCGCTTGACGGATTTGTCTTTCACGAACTTGCTGGTCCGATATTGGGCCGGCATAAGGTCACCCAGGTCGAAAAAACCACGTTTGCGGAAGAAACCGCGCAATAGGAAATTGTGCTTCATAGCCTCCGTATCGTCGGCCAGGTTGTTCATGGCGCGCTGCGCGCTGGCCATTGTTTCGTTCAGATGCACCGCACCGTTCTTCCCATCATTTTGCGGACGTAGGAACGTGCCCAGGGCTTGATTCATGTTGTCGGCCACCTGACCTGTGCCCTGGAGAGTTGTGTTCGTGGTCTTGAACAGAGTGCGAGCGTCCTGCATCAGATCCGCGAAATCGAAGGGCTCCTTGCTGGGGATCGTTCCGCCTTCCTTGCATTCCTCGCTCTGTGCGCGACCTTTGTCGATCTCGACAAATTTGTCGCCCACTAATCCTTCGGTTTGGATTACCGCAATAGAGTCCTGGCGCACCAAAGGATGAACCTTCTCGGTGAAGCGCAGCTTCACGCGAAACACCGATGAAGCGTTCGAGGGAACCTGTATCTCTTCCACTTCGCCGGCGTCCAGTCCCGAGACACGAACATTCGCACGGGCCTGAAGACCGGAGACACTCGCAAAATCCGAGTACACATGGAAACCACGGGTGAAGACTTTTTGGCGGCTGCCGATTAAAAACAGCCCCACCCCGAACAATAGAATTCCTCCGATGAGAAACGCGCCCACGCTTGCTTTTGGAGACAACATTTTTTCCCTCTTCTCCGGATGCGAGGACTCGGACCAGTTCATCGCGGCTATCGGCCAGTTCCTCCGGTGTGCCGGAAGCGATCATGCGGCCGTGTTCCAAAATACCCATCCGGTCTGCAAGCCGCGAACGCGCGCCGCGTCGTGAGTCACGGCCACCAAAGTGGTCCCCTGCCTCTCATTGAGCTCCTGCAATAGGCCGTATATCTCTGCAGCGGTAATGGTATCCAGACTGCTCCCAGGTTCATCCACCAGAAGAATAGGGGGGTCGAGGACCAACGCCCGAGCTAGGCCGGCCCGCTTGCGCATGCCGCCCGAAAGATCGGCGGGCATTGTGTTCAGGTCTTTCTCCAAGCCTACTTCCGAAAGCTTTCGCGCACGATCTCCCGGATTTCTTTTTCGGATTTCGAGGTGTGACGCCGTAACGGAAATGCCAAGTTTTCAGACAGGGAAATGGAATCAAACAGCGCACCGTCCTGAAACATGAACCCGATCTTCTTGCGGGTTTCCAGATGCGTCTTTCGATCAAGCTTTTGGACTTCGTCGCCGTCGATCACGATGCTTCCGCGGTCGGTTGTGAGTAGACCAATCATGAGTTTCAAGGTCACGCTCTTGTCAGTGCCGCTTTTTCCAAGGATGCAAAAAGCCTCACCCGCCGCGACTTCGAAGGAGACATCCTACAGGACCGGACGCCGCCCGAAGGATTTCGATACATGGTCGACATGTATTAACGGTTCGGCGTCGTGGCTCATCTCATGAAAACCAAAAAAAAGTCAATTTGACCAGGATGATATTCACCAAGATCAAGAGCAGCGAAGACAGTACGACGCGGCGCGTGGCGGCATGTCCAACGCCCGTGGCGCCCTGCTTGGCCGTATAACCGAGGGAAGCAGGAAACGGCGCCAATGATGAACCCAAAGACCATGGTCTTGAGCGTTGTGGGGATGTAATCGGACCAACCCATCGCCGCGAATCCACGGTGAATATATAGCGTCGCCGACATATGAGAAACCGTCGCTTCCGACAATCCACCATCAGCCCCGAGAAATCCATCAGGATCGTCAGAATAGGCAGCGCCAGCACGCAGGCCGTGACCCGTGTGATCACCAGATATTTGAAGGAGTCGATCGCCAAGGACTCCAGCGCATCGATCTGTTCGGTCACACGCATCCCAGCTAGTTCAGAGCCGATGCCGGCGCCGACCCGCCCGGCTACCAGTAGTCCGGTCACCATCGGGCCGAGTTCCCGGAACGTGGCGATAGTCATGGCCGCCGGAATCAACGACGATGCCCCGAACCGCGTCATCGATGCCCGGGTATGCATCGACATGACGATGCCCAACGCGATACCGCATGGAATGATCAACGGAACCGAGCGGGATCCAACCTCTCTGATCTGATAACCGATCTCATGGACTTCGAAAGGCCTGGCGGACCGCATCCCGGACCACTCGCGCGCTAAAGAAGCCGAACTCGCCCGCGGTTTCGAGGAAGGTAGAGATTCGTTGTCCCATTGTCTAGATCTCAGCCACCGCTAATCTCTCGCTCGAACAGGTGCAGGTTGGTCGCCAAAGCCAGCAATCACAATAGGTTCAAAACAACAGGCAAGAGGATCTGCTGTGTAAGATCTACCGTGCAGTAGCCCGAAACGAGGACGGGAAACCCGCTATCTGCTCATTAGAAACCGGGATCCGGGGCAGAGGAGGAATTATGCCGTTAATAAATGTGGTTCTGGTCCTGCTTGTTGTTGGGATTGTGCTCTGGCTCATTAACACTTATGTGCCAATGGCTGGAAGCATCAAGACGATTCTAAATGTGGTCGTAGTAATCGCCGTATGTGTCTGGGTTTTGCAGGCCTTCGGTCTGTGGACCGCGGTTGCGAATTATCGGGTGCCGGCCACCCGATGACATTCACAACGCATTGAGTTCGGCGATCCTGGACTGGACTACCGCCGCGAATTCGTTCGCGTCCTGCGGCGAATAACCTCCCGCTCGGAAGGCGTCACGAAGCTGGTCGGGCGATAGTTGGGCTAGTACTTGTCCCATCCACTTGGCGTCGCTGCGTGGGATGTGTTTGCCTATCCAGCGCAGATCGACCCGGTGCACGAAGACCGGCAGATTGAAACTCTCAATCAGCGTGGGACGGCCGGGGGCCGCGAAGTCCACATAATCGCCACTGTGACTGCTGATAAATTTCGAGCGCTTATACTCGCCGAGATTGCCACGGGACGCATCCAGCGATAGCGTAAAACCGCTGGTACCGAAACTGGCGCCCAGGTCGCTCACCAAGTAGATTTGTTCCAGCTCGCCCGACCCATCGTCGCGTTTTGACTGGTAAATGGCGTTGTTTGAATCCTTGAGATCCCAGTTATTCATGAGAGCCATTAGAACCCTCAGCCCATTGAATTCACGTGTACTTATGAATGGGTTAGAGGCCCACTGCCAGGTCCCAACTTTTTCCTGGCCCTTGAACGCTCGCTTGAGCCGGACGTTATGAATCGTACCGCCAGGTCCCACCTGGTCTTGTCCGCGGTGGAGATGGCTCGGCAAGCCCTGAATGTGCAGTTCTTCCACAAAATAATCTTCCGTGGTGAAATAGCCCGCCGCCCATACCAGGCGCGAGGCTACTACTTCCGGGCGGGATTCGGCGCCCATCTTGACTTTCCACTTAACTCCGTCCTGGTCGCGAACGTCGAGCTTCGGGTTGGTACCCTCCATATCTTCCTGAAGGAAAGTAAATGTCCCACGAGGCTGATGGTCCTCGCCGCCTACCCCATAGCGTAAATCGAGCGAAGCAATATCCAGGGGATCGCGCCAAAGTATCGCCCTGGCGCCGTGACCCAACTCAGCCACGCCGGATCTCGCGGTATTGGGTGCATTGTTATCCGCCGGAATGGCCGGCATGACACATACAATCAAGAATGCAAGACATCGTAAAGTACTGGGCATACGGTACTTCTCCTTTTCGTTGGAGCGGCGATCCTGTCGCTGCTTGAGAAGCAAGAACAAGGCCATTCTGGAGCGTTTAGAATCGAAACCAGGGACCCTGCGGGAATCGAAACCAGGGACCCTGCGGAAACATCTATACAAGTGGCCGAAGAAGTTGGCGCATCCGGCAGGGACGTCCCTGATAGGCTGCCCGACCCAAACGGGCACGCATCAGAGATTTACCATGCAACACTACTCATCCCTTCGGCGGCGCGCCGCCATTTTCGGTCTCACGGCCAGCCTGACCTTAGCGTCAGCTTGGGCGCACTCTCAAAATGACAACCTCCCCAACTTCCAGAAGGTAGACGATCACGTCTATCGTGGGGCTCAGCCTACCGACAGCGGATTCAAGGATCTCGCACAATTGGGAATTAAAACGATTGTGGACCTTCGCGACATCGGGGAACACTCCCAGGCAAACGAAGAGAAGATCGTTACCGGGCTCGGTATGCGCTACGTCAGCATTCCGATGCACGGCCTGTCGACTCCCAAAGGCGATAAAGTCGCGGCCGTTCAGGCGCTATTCAACGACACTACCAGCGGGCCGGTGTTCGTACATTGCAAGCGCGGAGCGGACCGTACCGGCATGGTGGTAGCGGTCTACCGCATCTCGCACGATCAGTGGGACAACAAAAAGGCGCTTACCGAAGCGAAATCATATGGCATGAGTTTCTTTGAGCGCGCCATTCAAAGCTACGTGATGAACTATCGTCCGAGCGTCACGCTGGCCACCGCCGGCGCGGACTCTGCTTCGCCGATAGCCGACACGCGCGGAGTGCGCTAACACTACTCATCGCCGTGTCTCCTCCGCTTGTCTGAGAGGAATTGGATACCCACATAGGCGATCCAGGTTGGCTGGCCGTTGGACAGCGTAGGGGAAACGAGTCCACGGCCCCCCATTCCAATGAGCCGGAGCCAGTGCCTTCTCACGATTGGAATTCGGCCTCCAAGACCAAGAGTGGTTTCCCCGAATCTGTCAGCTCCGGGAGCCACTCCCACGTCGCGCTGATCATACAGTTCTAAGTAAAGCTCAGTATCCTTCCTGAATTCGTGACCTGCGACGATTCCCTGAATCCACGAGTTCGTAACATCCTTACCACCCATCCAGTAGCCAACTTCCGCGCTGATGCGGATCCATCCGTAGTTGGCGTTGGCTTCGAGCGGAAGAAGCAATTGCGGGCCGGGCTCCGCAATACCGCGGGCTTCGGCGCGGGTGGGATTGTTCAAGAGAAGCTGAGGATATGTCGAGACGCTGAACTTGACCTCGCGCTCACCGTCGCGCACACGGGTTTTGGAGTGACGCTGATAGAAACGGTATTTCACGCCTAGCAGCGAGTTTCCGAACCCGGCAACCAGATGGCTTGGATCGCCACGAAATTCCTGCATGCTGAGGGGCGCTTCGTATTTGAGCTGGATCCGGTTTCCGACTCCATAATTGATGTCGATATTCGGAGTATCATATGAACCGCCGAACGGGCTGCGTTCACCAATAAACCCCATGTTGATTTCCCAATGTCCCTTCCCGGGAGTATCGGGGTCGTCCGATCGAAACGGTGGTCCGCCTTGAGCCAAGGCTACAGCTGGCAAAAGGGCGAAGGTGGCCGCTGCCATCGCCCGAGCATTTAGTATTTTCACAAGGTCCGGTTTATTGTCTTGGAGCCGAAGAAGACGACGTCCGAGTCTCGATCGTTGTCCCCAGAATCTCACCTGAAACCACCAGTTCAACGCGACGATTCGCCTGCCGTCCAGCCGCGGTTTTGTTATCCGCGACCGGCATCGTCTTTCCGAAGCCAGTTGCGGTCACTGCCGCGGGATCGATGGATTGCGAGACAAGATAGGCGCGTACGCTATTAGCGCGATTCTGTGAAAGCTTGAGATTATACTCATCGCCGCCGACGCTGTCCGTATGACCCTCAACGGCAATCTTCAAGCCAGGATGTCCCAGAATGATTCCGGCAACTTTGGCGAGTTTTTCGCGGGCGCCGGGCTTCAACGAATACTTACCGCTATCGAAAAGGACGTCGGACATGTTGACGATTAATCCCCGTGCCGTATCACGAGTCTGGAGAATCGCATTGAATTGCGTCAACAATTGCTGCCGCAGCTGCGCCTGATCCTCTTCGGACTTGGCGCGTTGGCGCTCCGCCTCTTGCCGCAGGCGATCCGCATCGGCCGCCGCACTACGCGCACGATCGGCTTCGGCCGCGAGTTGCTGTTGTTGAGCCACTGCAGACTGTCGAGCTTCGTCGGCTGATCGCCGGGCTTCGATCGCCTCTTGTTTCACGCGTTCGGCGTTGGCTGCAGCGGTCTCGGCCTCTTGTTTCGCCCGCTCGGCCTCGGCTTTTGCCTTCTCAGCCGCGATTCGATCCGCGTCGGCTTGCGCCCGCAGTCGGGTTTGTTCTGCTGCGTTCAAGCGCGCTGCCTCAGCCTTCTGTTTTTCAGCATTTTCGCGGGCGATGGCGGCCTGCCGTTCAGCTTCCGCCGCTTCTTCAGTTTGGCGCCGCAGCGCAATTACGCGAGCGTCCTCGGCACGCACCACGGCCTCGCGCGCCATGGTTATTACCGGCTTTTGCCCGGGCTTCTGAAGCTGGTAGCGCTGGGCCTGCCGCAAGGCATCGGTAGCCTTCTGGAAACTATCCTGGGAGTATTTCTCCGCGCCAGCCAAACGGGCGATTTGAACGGCGTTCTCGGCTTCGTACAACTCAAAGGGATCCTTTTTACTCACGCTGAGGGGCACGAATCGGCCCGTTCTTGTGTAGGCGCCGCGCGGAAGAAGTTCGTACTTCGCATTGATGCTTTCAACCACGCCCTGCGTATCGGGACGCGCGACATTCTCCATGACCACAGCATCACTGGGTTGGGTCACGCCGTAATACGGTTCCGCCGTGACGATTAAGCCAAACGTCTGAATGTCGCTGGTGGCATCGATCTTGCTACGAGAGCCTTTACCGTAGTCATTTAATGTGAGTTCACCGAGATTCACGGGGCGCCCGTCGGGCGAGATGGCCCACAGCACGTAAGTAAGATATTCAGGCCCGAAGCTGCTGGGCGCAGCCATATCTTTGAATTCGGCCGATACATGGATGACGCCGCGCTGGCTCTCCACTTTGGCCGACCCGCTGGCGGAAGGCATGAGAGGCGTGCCCTTAAAATCAAGTTTGCTGGCGCCGCTCCGATGCAGGTAGTTAACAGCCGGGGTCGTGCGTTCGACCACATCGATCCGATAAAGGGGCGTTTGCGTCGGATTCCGATCCTGCGCCGAGAGTAGCAGTCCCGTAGAAGCAGCAATCCATGCGAGTTTGGCAGAGTTAAACATTTGGTGTCGCATACGCCATGAAGAGCACGTAGACGGCCAATAACGGCCTTTGCCGCCAGTCGAATAGCGCCTGCGTCCCGACCTGATCGACGAACTCTGCAAATTTTGCTCGTAAGACAATAAGCGCCGTGCAATTGCCGTCCACTATGGCTGCCCTCCCTGAGAGCTATGCGGAGGAACCGTTTGGATACAGGGATGCAATACCGATTCCATGAGCTTGACCAAGTACCAGGACAAGCGCGATTTCAAGCGTACTCCCGAGCCCAAAGGAGCCGCCCACCCAAAAAATTCCGCCAAGGAACTATCGTTCGTCGTCCAAAAGCACCAAGCCAGCCATCTGCACTACGATTTCCGTTTGGAATGGAAGGGAGTTCTTCTTTCCTGGGCCGTCCCCAAAGGCCCATCCCTGGATCCGTCCGTGAAACGTCTCGCGATGCCTGTGGAGGACCATCCGCTTGAATACGGCGGCTTTGAAGGCGTGATCCCAGAAGGGCAATACGGGGGAGGCACCGTCATGGTTTGGGATCGCGGGGTCTGGAGTCCGGAGGTGCCGGACGTCGATGAAGCTCTGCGAACAGGCCAATTGAAGTTTTCTCTGTACGGCGCCAAGCTGCGTGGCTCATGGGCACTGGTGAGGACCGCAATCGGTGGGTCCCCTCGAACGAAATGGCTTCTGGTGAAACATCGTGATGGCTATGCTTCAACCGAAGACATCACGGTTGAAAAACCGCGTTCGGTGGTATCGAAACAGCTGCTCGCGGATATCGCCAAAGCGAATGGCGGAGACACAGTGAAAGCTGCCAAAGGGGATCCGCTGGCAAAAGCAAGAACGCCACTGAGGCGACGGGCGTGAACTAATATTTCGGATATCGCTTGGAAGTGCAATTGCAAGTATCCCATCGGACTTTATGAGAATCCGAGCTTTGCCGGGACGCTGTCTTCTCCTTCTTCCAATTGTCTTGAGCGCATTTTCTGTCTCCGCTAGTGGAGTTCCACGCAAGGCGTCGCGCAAGCCCACGCATGCGAAGAGCGCCCCAGCGGTCAAATACGATTTAGCGGCGGTCAATAATCCGGCTACCACCGATCCATTAGAGGAAAAAGCAGCTGGTACGGCGGCGCTGCGCGCGGAGATCCTACTGGATCGCAGCCATTTCTCGGTCGGTGAAATCGATGGCCGGATCGGCACTAATGCTCTTCATGCCATCGCTGGCTTTCGGGCGGCGCATGGGTTGCCTCCGGGTACTTCCGTCGACGCCGACGTTTGGAAGGCGCTTAATGCCGATCCCATGCCCGCAGTCGTGGAATACACGCTGACTGAGGACGACGTAAAGGGTCCTTTTGTCAAAGTGCCGGCCAGTATGATGCTCAAGGCTAAGTTAAAGTACCTTGGCTACAGTTCCGCGCTGGAAGGTATCGCCGAGAAGTTTCACATTAACCCGGCTTTGCTGCAACGACTGAACCCAAGAAGTAAATTCACCGCCGCCGGCGAGAGGATATATGTGCCAAATGTCCCCGCGGAACTCAGCGCCAAGGCCGCCAAAGTGGTGGTCTCAAAATCGGACTCGACCGTCAAAGTATTAAACGACATGGGACAAGTAATCGCTCAGTATCCTTGTACCAGCGGGAGCGAACACGATCCCTTGCCAATTGGCGAATGGACGGTCACCGGCGTTTTCAAGAACCCGAAGTTCAACTACAATCCCGACTTGTTTTGGGACGCGAAAGCATCGGACTCCAAAGCGACGATCGCTCCCGGTCCTAACAATCCGGTCGGAAGGGTATGGATCGACTTGTCCAAAGAACATTATGGTATCCATGGAACTCCGTCGCCGGCACTAATCGGACACACGGAGTCGCACGGCTGCATCCGTCTTACGAACTGGAGTGCGATGGAGTTGGCGGGGATGGTCGAAAAAGGAACGCCCGTTAGCCTGACGGAATGACGCCGAGCCGGTTCTTCGAGGACGATGCCAGAGCTTGGCGCGATGGACCGTAGCCTTAGCAACGCCGAGATCGCCGATCGTTTGGCCAGTCTTGCCCAGCTATTATCGACCCAAAAAGAGAATCCTTACAAGATTAAGGCTTACCAAAGGGCCGCGGCCAAAGTTCGGACATTATCCGAAAGCGTGGATGAACTGGTGCGCGACGAAGCGGACCTTACCGAATACGCGGGTATCGGAAAGGCCATTAGCAGCGCTATCCAGGAAATCGTACAAACCGGCACGTTGGGCAAACTGGAGAAGCTCCGCTCCCAAGCAAGCCCCGAGCTCGCGAGTATCAGCGCTTACCCGC
>JAICXC010000079.1 GCA_025980665.1 Bryobacteraceae bacterium | reverse complement strand
TTCCTCGAGCGATTTCTGGACTGGCGCGGGCCCCGAAGCATACGCAAATGAAGCAGCCGAGAGAGCCGCTATGGCCAGCAAGCTACCCAGTTTCCCAACTTTCATGATCCGATTCTCCTCACTGCATTGGACGCAAGGAGTAGGCCTCTGGTTGCAGGACGGCCAGGTCGTGGGTAGTGCGGGATTTAGCTCTATTTTATGAATCGCGCAAAACCCGCTTTCGGGCAAGCTACGCGCGGCGCGATAAATCTAAATCTCGGGCGTGGTCCGCCCCGCGCCCTTTGCGCTTCTAGGTCCGCGCGCGCGTTGCGGCCGCAGCCTGAGGAACGCTGGCGGGAGGAACCACGGCCGGCTGCTCGGCTCGCACCAGACCCAGTTGCTTACGCAATTCCGTGTCGACCCTTTTGAAAACGTCAGAATTCTCGCGCAGGAATTGCTTGGCGTTCTCGCGGCCCTGTCCGATGCGCTCGCCTTTGTAGCTATACCAGGCGCCGCTCTTCTCGATCAGGTTATGCTGCACACCCAGATCGACCAGATCGCCTTCCTTGGAGATGCCTTCGCCGTAGATAATGTCAAACTCGGCTTCGCGGAAGGGCGGAGCCATCTTATTCTTGACGATCTTGATCTTAGTCCGGTTGCCGGTAACGGTTTCGCCGTCCTTGATGGCGGCGATGCGGCGGATATCCGCCCGCACGCTCGAATAGAATTTGAGGGCGCGGCCGCCGGTGGTGGTTTCCGGATTCCCGAACATCACGCCGATCTTTTCGCGGATCTGGTTGATGAAGATCAGGCAGGTGTTCGACTTCGAGACAATCCCGGTGAGCTTGCGCATGGCCTGCGACATCAGGCGCGCGTGCACACCCATAAAACTATCGCCCATCTCGCCGTCCAATTCGGCTTTGGGCACCAGGGCCGCCACCGAATCCACCACCAGCACATCGATCGAACCGGAGGTGATCAGGGCGTTGGTAATCTCCAAGGCCTGCTCGCCGTAATCGGGCTGCGAGACCAGAAGGTTGTCGACATCCACGCCAAGTTTGCGGGCGTAGACCGGATCGAGCGCGTGCTCAACATCGATATAGGCAGCCATGCCGCCGACCTTCTGGGCCTCGGCGGCCACCTGCAGGGCGACCGTGGTTTTGCCCGAGGATTCCGGGCCGAAGATTTCCGAGATGCGGCCGCGCGGGAATCCGCCGATGCCCAGCGCCACGTCGATCGAGATCGATCCCGTGGAAATAGTGGGGACAGCCTGCACCGCTTGCGCGCCCAAGCGAATCACGGATCCTTTACCGAACTGTTTTTCGATCTGGCCCAGGGTTGCTCCCAGGGCTCGCGCGCGTTCTTTTTCGTCCATTGGCGGGTTTCCTCGTGTCTCGGGGGAACCTTAATTATAGCGCGCTCGCTAAAACAAATTGTGCAACTATTGTTGCGCGGCCGAATCTTGAGAAGCGGTTTGTACACGGCTGATCTGCTGGTCCAACTGGCCCAGAGTTTTTTCCACCTGCGCCTTTTCGGGCGCGTCCGGTGCGGCCTTCAAGTATGCCCGGAAGCTTTCCGCGGCTCCGGTCCAATCCTTGGTCTGGATCTGAATCGCGCCGAGCAAATAGTTCGCCTTGGGATTCGAGTGTTTCCTATCCGCCTCTACCGCCTGGTGGGCGCTTTTTTCAGCCGCGTCATATTCTTTCAACTCAAAATGCGCCAGGGCGTTGAAGTAATAGGCGGTTGGAAACTCGTAAGGGTCCAGATGCGTAAGCTGTTCGGTTTTCTCCGCCACGTCTTTCCAGTTTTGCTCGCGCAATGCCATCCGGTAAAGCTGCTGATAGGGATAGACGAACTTCGAATCCGCCACCAGTGCACTGGCATAGGCTTCACGCGCTTCCGGGTAGAGCTCACTCTGCTCGAGGACCTTTCCCAATTCAAACCAACCCTCGGCATACCTGGGGTAGGCTTGCACGGCCTTGCGGAACTGCTGCTCTGCCTCATCCGGCTTTTTTTTCTTCATGTCGGAGAGCCCTTTTTCGTAAGCCTTCCGCGCGTCTTTGGGCGCCTGACCTGAAGTAGCGCTAGCGATCAGGCCCTGAATCCCGGCAATCGGGTAGAGCAGGATCACGCCCACGTCGGGACTGTCCAGCACACGCCGCCCGGCGAGAGAAATGGTATCGGAACGATATCCAGGCAGGCGCGCGCGCAGCTCACAATTAAGAAGAGGGTCGAACGACTGGTCGCTATTCCTTCCGGTGGCACCGCCGTTGCTGGACAGCGCGCCCGCCGTGCCGTCCAGTCCGAAAGTTCCGTCCAGTCCTAAAGAAGAGGTGCTGGCGTCCGCGAAGACGCCGCTGTTCTGACCGAGATTCAAGCTAAAGCTGCCCTTGGAATCGGTGTATCCCTCGGCCCTAACAGAATTGGTCGAGCAGAGGCGCTCGATGGTAACAGATTCTGGGGGCGCTCCTCCGTCGTACATCAGGACCCGGCCGGTGATCCAAATTGGACGGGGTGGTTGCGGCGTGTTGACAGGCGGCTGGCTCTGCGTCGACGGAATATTACCGGGGGTGGGAGTCGGGGTCGGAGTAGGACTGGGGGTACCTTTCCCAGGACTCGGAGCGGCGGGGCCTGCACCCGTCGAGCCGCCTTTTTGGGCGATTCCCGGCGAAACTACGAGGAACATCGCAGCCACCAGCATCATCGCCCGCCCAACAAAACGCGCCTGCATGATTCGCATAGGGCGCCTCCCTGCTATGGCCTGAATTATACCGCTTATACAAAAGCTTGTTGCGGACACGTATTCGCTAGAAACACGAAGGCCGGATCGCGTTTCACCGCGGCCCGGCCTCGAATCAGGTTTTCAGCGCACCTGACAGGTAGTTTTTCGTACAAGACGAATTAAAAAGTTATGCCACCTTCTGAGCCCGGTACCGGGCCATAATGGCGTTCATTTCGTCCTTCAAACGCAGCTTCTGTTTCTTCAGGCGAATCTCCTCGGCCTCGTCGTCCAAGGTCAAGTGCTCCTTAGCTTCAATCACTTCCAGTTGTTTATGGAACTGGGCGTGTTCTTCAGCCAAGTCACGAAATTGCTGATCGGTCGCCATCAGATGCGCTTTCAGCTCTTCGTTATATTGCTCCATCAGTGACACCTCTCCTTTTTTCTGTGTTTGGAAGCGCCGCCGTTCAGGGCGCGTGAGGGCCACGCCGAGTCGCTAAAAATGTTTTGTTTGGGCTCGGTGGGTCTTGCTAAAACGACTCTCATTCGGTCACTCACCGCGGGCGTACGACTCCCGCTGTGCACCATGACAATATCATGAAAAGAATCTCATGACAATAGCGTCTTCGGCAGGATCGGCATAGTAGTTTGGACGGCGCCCAGCGCGATGGAATCCAGCCGACTCATAGAGTTGGATGGCGGCGGTATTCGAGGCCCGAACCTCTAGAAACCATGCTCCTTGTGCGCGCTGCAGGGCGTCGGCCAAAAGTTGGCGGGCAATCCCCTTACGCCGTTCGGCGGGATCGACGGCCAGATTCAGGATTTCGCGCTCCCCGGGAGCGACCTCCCGCTGGACCAGATAGCCAGCGACGCAGCCATTCACGGTGCAAACGCGGCAATCGTGCTTCAAATAATCGAGCGGATTCCACTGGGCGGTTTCCGGAGAAGCAGCCTGGATCGCGGCGATCACGGCCACATCCGCGAGGCGCGGGCTGCGAATCGTCATTTGGCGTTTAGTGTCCACTGCAGTATCGCCACCCCTAATACTGGCATTACCGCTAGGACTGCACATACGGGAGCGAAGCCCACGCGGTCGACGACGCCGCCGATCCAGGGGGAAAGAAACGCGGTCATCAGCCCGAAGGATGAGGTGAGGGCCGCTACTCCCAAGCCGGCGTGAGCCGGCCCAAAGAGATCGATGGGCAGCGCGTAGACGTTGGTGCTAATGGCCAGCGTCCAGAAGAAGCTCAGACTGATGGCTGCCGCCGCCAGGGCCGGATAGGGCATCAGCGGAACCGCGGCGGTCGCCAGTAAGATTACGGCCGAGATCCAGCAGATGCGCAAACGCGCACGGAGTACGTTCATACCGGCGCGGATCCAGCGATAGGACATCACGCCGCCGAAAAATCCGCCGGCGGTGGCGAACACCGCTGGGATCCAGGCGAATTCGCGGTTGGCTTGGTCCTGCGTCATGTGCCGCTCCTGAACGAAGTACAGCGTGGTCCAATTGCTCCACAGCGCGTACAGCGTCATGACGAAGGCATTGGCGACGGCGATTCCCCAGAAGCGCGGATCGCGCAAGAGTTCGCGTCCGCCTTTACGAACGGGGCTTTTCGCCGCTACAGGCGGAACGCGTTTGGACGTGAACAGCCACATAGGAATCCAGAGGAATCCGAGGGCTCCGCACAAAGCGAATGTGGATCGCCATCCGTAGCGTCGCTGCATCAGCGTTACGATGAGAGGCGCCGCCACGGAGCCGAGCGTAATTCCAACTTGGTTAAACGCGGTGCCCAGCGCCAGCTCGCGCGGTTCCAGATACGTCGCATTGGCTTTCCCGGTGGCGGGAATGCCGGCGGCTTCGGCCGCACCGAGTACAGTTCTGCACGCGAGCAACCCCGAGAAACTTCGCGTCCACGCCGTAGCCGAACCTGCCAATGACCAAAGCGCTACGGCGATCCCGGCGCCGAAATTCAGGCCGACGCGATCGATGAACCAGCCGGCGGCAGGAGCGATGGCAGCATATACCAGAGAGAAGGACGATATGACCAGTCCATACTGCTCATTGCTCAATTGAAATTCACCACGCACGGTCGGTGCAAGGGCGGCCAAGAGCTGGCGATCCAGATAGTTCAGCGAGGACGACAGAACGAAAACGCTAACCGCGATCCAGCGCAGCGGAATGCGGGGCATTAGCGCAGCTCGTAAGTGGTAACGTTCCCGACAGTGCCCAACTTCGCGTCGGGTTTCGAATCGTGGATCACCATCACTTGCCGGGCAGGCTTTTGCACACCGCACGTGAAGTCCGCCGGATTCAAGCCGTCCGTGCCCCGAACCAGCACCTTCACCGTGCTCTTCGCATTTTGGATTGTCAACCGGCGAGGCCCATTCAGGCAATCGACTTGTATCAACGTTCCGTTAACCGTCTCTCCGCCATAGATCTGCGCAAACGGGACTGGTTTTGCGCCTGACTTGAGCCCGCCCTGTTCGCGGTTGGCCCTGGCTTCCGCCGCGTGAATCTCGGCCGCCGCCGCGTCCTTGACGCGCTGGAGATCGGCCGCACGCTCATCGGCGGCACGTTTTTTGTCCGCAAGTTCGGCCTCGACACGCCGCAAGTCGGCGTCCACGCGGATTTGATGGATGCGGGCGCGGTCGGCTTCACTGCGGGCAGTGTGCTCCGCCGAGATCCAGGACTTCGCTGCGTCGATCGGCTGATCGGCCGCCGTCTGGGCCTCCGCCAGCGCCTGCCAGTAGGCGGAATTCTGCGGCTCCAGCGCGACTGCGGCCTTGAGGCGGCTCACCTTGACCAAGTTATTTGTTTCAAGCTCCGCCAGGCGGACATGCGGTTCCGCCCAGCGCGGATTGGCCTTAGCGGCCTGCTCCAGGGAAACGGCAGTTCCCGCCGCCAGCAGGCCGCGCGGGCTAGCAGGGGGAAAAGTCTTGCCGGCAGCCTTCAGTTCGGCAAGCCAGTCGTCGACGTCCGACCGCGGAAGGCGCTTCTCGATAAAATCGCGATTCGGGTTGAGTGCTTCTCCGAAAACCGGCGACGCTTCGAATACACCCGCACGAAGATATGCATCGGCGCGGCGGTTGAGCTCTTCTAGCGTCAGATCGAAGCCGTTGCGCGCTGCGACACTTTCTTCATTGCCCTGTTGCAAATTACTCCAGTACACGCGGAAGCGCCCGGCATATTCGGGATTCGTCGCCAGGAGCTGGATCTTGGCCCAGGCGCGCAAGCGGTCCGGCGGCAAAGCTCCCGCGGGCGGGGGGGCGCCCAGCTTGACGCGCGTGGCATTCACTTCGATGGTCGAAAAAAGATCCTCGAGTGCGGTGACGGTGACGCCCGAGAGGAGTCCGGCGTTATCGGCGATCAAGCGGCGCACGATTTCACGGCGCCAATCCAAAGGCTGAGGGGTATCGGCCGTCCAGGCACTCAGATCCGACGATCCGCCCGGAACAAAAGGCTGCGGCAGCGCGTGCGGTCCATATTCCTTCTGGTTCGGAAAGAGCACCAGAACGATCGGCCAAACGGTGGGCAGGTCGGTCTTGCCCAGCATGCCGGCAAGAACATGACGGGTCTGCTCCATTTGTGTCAAGCGCTCGCGCGCGGCTCGGTCGCCTGCATCGCTGATGACGCGGAACGGTCCCATGCGGTACTCGGTCCAGTCCGCGGCGGAAGCAGCGGATGCCAGCAGCGCGATGAGGAAAGCCGTTCGAAGCACCACCTTGATTTTATGGCAACCGGCATCGTTTGTTATACTGGCAGCCGTTCAGGAGAACTTTACATATGTCACGACGCGTGGTCGCACTTACGATACTTAATTGCTCGCTGGTTCTTGGTTTGGTCTACACTGCTATCGCCCAACAACCTGCCAAGGGTCCTGAAGGCGGAGCTAAACAAGGCGGCGCGAAACAGGGGGGCAAGGGCAAGGCTGCTGCGCGCCCACCGCTGTTTTTCCGCGAAGAATGGAAGCAGACGCCCGCGGGCGGCGAGCATCAGGTGGTTCCGGCGGAATCGGTGGCCAATCCGGATCTGACCTTGAACCTGCTCGGGCCCACCGGAAAAGAGATGCTCATGACGGGCGCGGCAACTGACGAAACCAATCCCATCCATCTGTGGACAGGCATGTGCACCACGCCCTGCGCTTTCACGCTGAAGCACAAGAATAGCTATGCGGACCTGACGGGTCTGGCGCGCATCCGGCTGGTATCCAAGATGTCCGGGCTCCATCAGGTTCACCCGCTGATCAAGACGGCGGATGGTATCTGGCTGGTGGGCGATCGCGCCGACGGATCGCTCTCCGACTGGCTCGAAAGCGAGTTCTCGGTGAGCGACGTCCGCTGGCTGCGGGTCGATCCAACGCGCATGGTGACCACTGGCAACTGGGTGAAAGATCCCGATCTCAGCAAGGTGGACGAGATTGGATTCGCCGATCTGATGCCCAGCAGCGGCCACGGCCCTGGCGGATGGGCTGATGTGGCGAAGATCGAAGTGTACGCGAAGTCTGTTCCGCGATAACACGCGCAATAGCGCAGAGAGTTTTTGCACCGTCGAGGAACTACCTCCACGGTGCGCGAACCGCTCGTTCTCCCACTCATCGCGTTTGCTGCCGGCATTTTTTTAGACCAAACGGCTCCTTTTTCAGCCCGGGAGGCCGTTCTGGCCGGGGTGGCGCTCGCGATCTTGGCGCTCCTGCCCGCCTCTGCGTGGATGAAACGAACGGCAGCGCTGCTAGCGATGTTTTTCGGGGGAGCTTTCGCAGGCGCCTGGCACCGGCCCGGCCCGGCACCGGAAATCGACGCGACTTCCAAGGAAATCGTGATCCTGGCGGGCTGCGTGGTCGAACCCACTGTTTTCGGCGAAGACCGCGCTCAGTTCACGCTGGAGCTGGAACCCGGAGCCCGCGCCCAGGTGCTGATTCCTTCGGACGAAGGCGACCCTCCTCCGCAACGGTTGAACTATGGGCAGCGAGTGGAGATCGAGGCGCGCGTGCGGCGTCCGCACAACTTTAATAATCCTGGCTCCTTCGACTACGCGGCCTATTTAGCGCGGCGCAATATTTTCTGGACCGCGTCTATGGCTCGCAACACACCCGCGGCGGTATTACCCGGGCGCTGCGGATCGCGTTTTATGGGTGGCATCTTTGCACTGCGGACTGCGGTTCTCGACCGGATCGACAGGCTATACCCAGGGAACAATTACGCCTCCGGGATGATGCAGGCCGTCCTGATCGGTGAAACTGTCCGGCTCGAGCGCGTGTGGACAGACGATTTTCGCCGAACCGGCACGTTCCACGCGCTGGTGATTTCAGGCGTCCACGTGACCGTCCTGGCGGCCGTGCTTCTGTTCCTGCTGCGCTTGGTGCCGATCTCCGAGTTGAGCGCGCTGGCGATAACCGCGGCCGCAGCGTGGCTGTATGCAGTGGTCTCCGGATTCTCCGCTCCGGTAGTACGGGCAGCCGGCGGGTTTACGCTCTACACCTTGGCACGCGCTTGCTTTCGCCGCGCTCGCGTGATGAATCTGCTGGCCGTGGTGGCACTGGTTTATCTGGCCTGGGACCCGGTGCAGATTTTCGAGGCCAGCTTCCAGCTCTCGTTCTTATCCGTGGCAGCCATTGGAGCGCTGGCCGCGCCGCTACTTGAATCCACTTGCGCGCCGTATGCGCGTGGCCTTCGGGGCGTCGCCAACCCAGATCTGGATCTTCACATCTATTCTCACGGAGACCCACGCGTCGCGCAATTCCGCGTGGAGCTTCGCCTAGCTGCGGAAACGCTGTGGATGTGGACCCGCCTTCCCTTACGCTTGGTCCAGGAATCGCTAGCCGCATCTCTTCGAGCGCTACTCTTCGCCGTCGAGATGATCGTAATTTCCGCCACCATTCAGATCGGTCTGGCGCTTCCCATGGCGGAGTATTTTCATCGCGTCTCCTTCACCGGCCTGAGCGCGAACCTCCTCATCGTCCCGGCTATGAACGCGGTAGTCCCCTTGGGCTTCGTGGCGATCTTCACCGGCTGGCATTGGACCGGATGGCTCGCGGGCATCCTTTTGCGATTCTCGGCTCGCGTTGCAGGCTGGCATGCGAATCTGGAGCCTGCGTGGCGGGTTCCTGATCCGCCGCTATGGCTGATCTTGTCCTTTGCAGCCGCGCTCATCGCATGCGCGGTTCTGATCCGCCGCCAAGTGTGGAGATGGCCCGCGATGGGAGCTGTCTTGAGCCTATTCGCCCTGTTGCTATGGCAGCCTTGGCTTCGCCCTCAGGCGACCGGCCTGCTCGAATTGACCGCCATCGACGTTGGTCAAGGCGATAGTTTGCTGGTAATTCTGCCGCGCGGCGAGATCATGCTGGTCGACGGCGGCGGACGGCTGGTTTACGGACGCCAGCGAAAATCGAATCTCGATATCGGAGAGGATGTCGTATCACCCTATCTCTGGAGCCGTGGGATCCGCCGTATCGATTTGATGGTCGCGACTCATTCCCATCAGGACCACATTGGCGGCCTGGGCGCGATTATGTCGAACTTCCGCCCTAAGGAGCTTTGGACGGGAGCCAATCCGCCGGGCGAACTGCTCGAACTTGCCCACCGCCTGGGTATACCTAGCTCTGAAAAACATCCGGCCGGGCCCATCGAACTTTCCGGAGCAATCCTCGAAATCCTCGCGCCCGCGAGCGACTACTACGCGGCGAAGGTAGGAAATAACGATTCCCTGGTGCTCCGGATCAGCTATGGAGCGCGTTCGTTCCTTCTGACGGGCGATATGGAGCACGCTATTGAGGCGAGACTTCTTGCCACGGGAGCTGATCTTCACGCCGACGTCCTTAAAGTCGGCCACCACGGTTCCCGGACTTCCAGTAGCCAGGCGTTCCTTAACGCCGTCTCGCCCTCAGTCGCCCTGATCTCAGCAGGGTACGAAAATTCCTTCGGCCACCCGAATCCGGATGTCCTGGGGCGCCTTTCGGCGAGGCATGCAGCGGTTTTGCGGACAGATTTAGATGGGCTCGTGACTGCCAGCACGGACGGACGCAGCATTTTCTTCGATCTTCAGGCGTGGAAAGAAAATCCGCAACCCCTGCGTTTTCCATTACATCTGATACAATAGGCCTGTAAGCGTGTGTGTCCACGTTTGCAAAGGCATTTGTTAGTGCGTCTACCGAACTTTTTACTCGCGTTGGCAGCCACAGCGCTGGTAGTCCAGGCCGCGGATCTTCCTAAAAGCTACGCGACCCCAGACAACCTGAAAGAGGTCATCAACCGGTATGTCGCGGCTCAACAGGTCCAGCAGGAGGCTCTCAAGGGAGCCCGTATGGAGGTTGAAATCGACGCGCAGCTACCCAGTCTGGAGAAGAACGGTAAACTCAAGGTCTTGCGGATTATTTCCAAGTTCGGCAAGATCACGTTCGACCAGATCGGGCAGTTCATCGGCGATCCTACTGTGAAGAAAGAAGTCATCGCGAGGTATCTGGAACTTGAACAGAACGAGCGGGAGAAGGGATCCATAGCCATTACGCCGGCGAACTATAAGTTCCAGATCAACGCCATCATCACTCAGAACGACGGACAGACCTACATTTTCAAGCTTACTCCGCGGCGCAAGGCGATCGGGCTGTTCAAGGGCGAACTGTGGTTGGATGGCGCCACGGGCATGCCCCTGAAGGAGACGGGCCAGATGGTCAAGAGTGGCTCCGCGTGGCTTAAGAGTATCCGTTTTGTGCGCGACTATGAAATGCGCAATGGCATATCGGTTTTAAAACATCTGGAGAGCACTATAGATGTGCGCGTCGTCGGTAAAGCCGAGTTGAGCGCAAGTTACAGCAATCCGACCTGGCAAGAGGACGAGCAGGCGGCCAGTGTCCCGAGCGTCCCATAACCAAGGAGATTCGCTTCCATCCATGAGAACGCTATTTTTGAATCCGCCTTCTTTTGAAGGCTTCGACGGCGGTGCAGGGTCGCGCTGGCCCTCCACCCGCGAGATCGCATCATTTTGGTATCCGGTGTGGCTGTGCTACCCGGCCGGCATGCTGGAGGACAGCAAAGTGTTGGATGCGCCTCCTCATGGCGTCTCCATCGAGCAGACCGTCGCCATGGCCAAGGATTTCGAGCTGATGGTGCTGTACACTTCGTCTCCCGGTTTCCACGTGGACGTCAAGATCGCTGAGATGATGAAGGACGCGAACTCGAAGTTACAGGTGGCCTTCGTCGGTCCTCCGGTCACCATCGAGCCGGAAAAATCGCTGAACGCGTCCAAAGCCATCGATTTCGTGGTGCGCCGCGAGTTCGACTATCAAATCGCCGGTTATGCGAAGGGCACTCCGCTTTCAGAGCTGCCCGGCGTCAGCTACCGCAAGAACGGCGAGATCGTCCACACCCCGGAAGGTCCGGTTATCGAGAATCTCGACGAGCTGCCCTGGGTATCAAAAGTCTACAAACGCGATCTGGACTTCAAGCGCTACAACGTTCCTTTCCTGCTTAATCCGTATATTTCCTTTTACACTTCGCGCGGCTGTCCGGCGATGTGCACCTTCTGCTTGTGGCCGCAGACGCATTCCGGCCATCGGTGGCGTTTGCGCTCGACAGACGATGTGGCGAACGAGTGCCGCTATGTGCTCGAAAACTTCCCCGGCCTGAAGGAGATCTTTTTCGACGACGACACCTTCAATTACAAGAAGGCTCGCACGCTGGAATTGTGCGCGAAGCTGAAGAAGCTGAACTTCACCTGGAGCTGCACCTCGCGCGTCACTACCGACCAGGAAACGCTCAAGGCCATGAAGGATGCCGGCTGCCGCCTGCTGATTGTGGGCTACGAATCCGGCGACGAACAGATTCTCCGGAATATCAAAAAGGGCGCGACCATCGAAGGCGCCCGCCGCTTTACCAAAGACGCTCACAACCTGGGCCTGACGGTCCACGGCGACTTCATCGTCGGCTTGCCGGGCGAGACGCGAGAAACCCTGCGCAACACCATCGACTTCGCCAAGCAGCTGGATGTGGAAACCATTCAGGTCTCGATTGCCCACGCTTATCCCGGCACCGAATTCTACGATTACGCCAAAGAGAATGGCTTGGTCCAACTCAAGATGGCGGACGACGAAGGCCACCAGCTTCCCAACGTCGTGTATCCCGGTATCCTGGCCAAGGGCGAGATGGTGGAATGGGTAGAGCGGTTCTATGGCGAATACTACTTCCGCCCCAAAGCTGCCTGGCGTATCGTTCGCAAAGGAATTTTCGACGGACATGAGCGCAAGCGCATTTATCAGGAAGCCAAGGATTACTTGAGCCTGCGAGCCAAGCGCAAGAAATACGTGGCCGACGAGAAAGCTAGCGTCCTGAGTCAAGCGGACGAACGAGTTTAGGCGCCGGCCCGCCGGATGAATCCCCGATTGCGCTGGAAGACGCGAGCGTTCGCCGCCATCGTCATTCTTAGTAATGCTCTTGGAAATCTGTCCCTGACCTGGGGCCTGCGATACGGCGCCGGGGAACTCACGGCGTCGCCTCTAACTTTCCTTCGAGCCATCTTCAGTCCCTGGGTGAGTTTGGGGATTTGTCTGCTGATCGCCTGGCTGATCAGCAGAATGTTTCTGTTAAGCTGGGCCGATCTGAGCTACGTCCTTCCCGTCACGGCGTTCGGCTATGTGCTCACCGCGCTGTTGAGCCGTATGTTCCTGGGGGAACAGGTCACCGCAGCACGATGGGCAGGAACACTTCTCATTATGGCTGGGGTGATCCTGGTGGGCCTGGGCAATCCACATACGGGGGATGCCACGTGAAGGCGTGGGGGCTGCTGGCGGTGATCGTCGCTTCCACGGTGACCGCCGATCTGCTGCAAAGTCACGAGATGAAGCGCCATGGAGAAATTCAGGATTTCCGTCCCAGCGGTCTGCGCAGCGTTCTCAGGAAACTGGCCGGAAAGAGGAACTTGATTCTGGCGGTTGCGTGCATGGCTGTGTCGTTCTTTGCGTTCATGGCGCTGGTACAGGTGGCGGACTTGAGTTTCGCGGTCCCCGCTTCGGCCGCAAGCCTGGTGATCGAAACTGTCCTGGCTCGCCTGGTTCTTAAGGAGCATGTGGACTCACGGCGCTGGATCGGCGCGGCCCTGGTCGCCGGCGGTGTGTGGTTGCTGGCGTTGTGATTCTGGAGATTTTCTGTGCCATCGCGGGGGCTTATCAGCTCTTCGCCACGGTGGCCTGTCTGGCGTTCCGGAGCGGCCGGAAAACAAAGCCCACGTGCCAGCAGCTGGGTGGGATCAGTATCCTGAAGCCGGTGTATGGCGCGGATTCCGCGCTGCGTGCCGCCATCGAATCCCACACGGTGCTGGAGGGCGAGTACGAACTGCTCTGCGGAGTGCGCGCGGGGGATCCCGCGGCCGAGCTGATCGCGCAGTTTCCTGCCGTCAAGACGATCGAATGCAGCACCGTTACTCCCAACGGCAAGGTGGCGTCGCTGATCGATCTCGCCCGCGCCGCGCGCTATCCGATCCTGATCGTCAACGATGCCGATATCCGGGTACCGTCGGATTATTTGTCGCGTGTCATTCCACCACTGGATGATCCGCGCGTCGGGCTGGTCACCTGCCTGTACCGCCCTGAAGGTGACACTCTCGCCGCACGTTTCGAGGGATTGGGGGTGTCGACCGACTTCGCGCCGTCAACGTTAGTTGCGCGGATGGTAGGCGTGGACGAGTTCGCTCTGGGATCGACCATGGCCTTTCGCCGCACGGATCTGGATCGCATTGGCGGTTTCGAGGCGATTGCCGACTATCTAGCCGACGATTACCAGCTGGGCCACCGCATCCATGCGCTCGGCCTGAAGTGCGTTCTGAGCGACGCCATCGTGACCACGCGCTTGAGTGGAGGATGGGCGGACGTGTGGCGTCACCAGGTCCGCTGGGCGCGCACGATTCGCGTGTCGAAGTTTTGGGGATACCTGGGGCTTCCGCTGACGTTTGCAACGGTGTGGGCGATCGCGGCTCTGATAGCCGGATATTTCTGGCTGGCTGCGGCGCTTCTTGCGGCTCGCATGTTGATGGCAATCACAGCGGGATGGCTCGTCCTGAAAAGCCCGGACGTATTGCGTCTGTGGCTTCTGATTCCGCTGCGGGATTTGTATGGCGCAGCGGTATGGGTGGCGGGGTTATTTGGACGAACGGTAATGTGGAGAGGCCGGATGCTGATGCTGGATCGCGAGGGCCGCATCCGGCCTAAAAATAGCTAGGCTACTGTTTCGATAATCCCTCGGTTAGCTCAATGCGGGTGCCGAAGGGATCGGTGATAAATGCGATCTTCAGACCGAACTGCTTGGTCATGTCGGTTGGGCCCGAATCGATTTTGACGCCGTCCGCTTGGAGTTTCTTGATGAATGCGTCCAGATCCTTCACCTCAAATCCGATGTGATCAAGGAACCGGCCCGCGGTTGCAGCCGGAGGAGCCGGGGGCGGAGGAGGAGGCGCGCCGTCCTTACCCTTGCCGCCCCGGGGCGGCCCGCCACCCAGGAAATCGATGGTTCCGGGCGGGATTCCGACGCCCTTCAATCCGGGCCGTCGCTGGGCTTCCACGCCGCCGAAGGTCTTCATGTACCATTCGCGAGCGACATTCTGATCGGGAACCATGAGGTGGAAGTGGCTGAATGCCGATTCGGTCGGAAGCGCGGTATCTTCCTGAATTTCGACGATCACATCATTAGGAAACGTCACGAAGGCCTGTATGTTGGGCGTGAGTTCCTGTACTTTCAGACCAGCAGCCTCGGCTTTCGCCTTGGTCGCTGCGTAACTCTTCACCGAAAAGCCCATGTGGTCCGCGGTGGAACCCTTGGATCCACCACTAGGCCCGGCTCCCTTCGCCTGCGTCATGATGAAGAAAATTCCGGGAAGCTTCACCATGGTGAGAGGCCCGGCGTTGACGGGCGTGCCGCCCAGGACACTCATAATGGTTTTCTGATAGGCGGCCGGATCAGCCACCACGATATGGATGTGTCCCGCGGAGATCCCGGTCGGGTTCGGAGGAGCAGTCTGAGCGAAGAAAGCGGCTGCAGCCGCCAGAAGCGATACGGGTAACAGTAGCCAACGCATGGCGGCTATCGTATCATGATTTCCGCGCGCCCGATGACGTGTTTCTAAAAGGTGTACTTCACCGCAAATTGCATGATTCGCGGCGTGCCGAGCTGTCCAGGAGCGGTAGAGGTGATCTTGCCGAAGTTCGCGGTGGCGGCCATGGACGCGCCAGGGTTTGCGAAGTTGGCCCGATTCAAGAGATTCTGCGAATCCGCCCGAAGTTCCAAAATCTGACGTTCCCGAATCTTAAACAAGCGCGACAGGCTAGCGTTCACATTCAAGGCGCCGGGACCCAGCAGGTTCGCAGTGCTCAGGTTCCCGTACGTGCCAGACGCGGGAAGCGTGAACGCCGCCGGATTAAGCCAGGACACGCAAGGGGCGGTGGGACAGCTGGTCCCGATAGCCGAAGTGCTGACGGCAGTATTCAGATTTGGACGCTGGCCTCCTTCACCGGAAAACGCGTTGTCTTGACCGGTGGTTACTGTATAGTAGGATCCCGACGCCATACTGACCGAGCTTGCCACCCGCCATCCACTTACAATCTGATCCAACCATTTGTTGCTGATCGCGCTTAACTTGGGTATTTCGTCTACCGCTGTCATGCTCGCCAGATATCGGTGATCCACTGCGGAAGTCGAACAGTTGCCTCGATCCAGGCCGCGATTATCACCGAAAATATAAATTCCGCCGCCGCCCGCGCCGCCGTTGGGCAGGCTATTCGTGACATCCGAAATGCAGTGCGACCAGGTGTAGTTTGCGCTCACGGTGAAACCACGGCTGAATCGCTTCTGCGCGGACAGAAGCAACCCATTGTAGTTTCCCGTGCCCCCATCGTCCCATTTATCGACAAATCCGTAGGCGACGCCGTTCTTAGGATCCTGAAGAACCAGCTTGCGGCGCTGGTTGGTCGTTGTCGTCGAGCATGTCGCTCCAGGATTGCAAATCGCGGGGTTGAGTTCGGTCTCGGTAAACAAGTGGACCATTTCACTGCCCAGGTAACTGACGGAGATAAGCCAGTCCTTCGCGATCTGGTGCTGGATGCTCATGTTCCACTGTTCGACATAGGTGGTGTGGCTGTTGAAATCGAAGGTGTTGAACGTGGCGAAGGTTGGAAATGGCGAGCTGGCGGTCAAAGTAACCGGGAAGGGATTGCCGCCCGGCTGTCCAAGATAAGGATCCGCCAACCCACCCGCAGGACTGGTCAGATTATTGCGCACGAAAAAGGGCGGAGCAGTTTCGGTATTGAGGTGGTATTGCACGGGAATGAGATCGTAAAAGATCCCGTACGAAGCCCGAATGGAGGTTTTTCCATCGCCTTTTGGATCCCAGACCAGGCCCAGGCGCGGCGCAAAATCCTTCCACTGCTTGTTCATGCCGGTGTTGTCGGGAAAGCCGGGATCACCGGGATAAAAGAGGCCAGCGGGGGCATTGGCAAACTGCGAGCTCTTGATCCCGGCATTAAATCGGCCTTGATCGAACTGGTAGATCAAACCTTGAGCGAAGCGCATAGGGAAGTACGGTTCCCAGCGCAGACCGTAACTCAGGGTAAGACGCGGCTTGATCTTCCAAGTATCCTGCGCGTAGAGTCCCGTGTACCATTCCCTGACCAGAAGCGTATTGGGAGGCGCTTGCGCCAGGCTGAAGAGGTTGCCGGTGAGGAAATCTGCCAGACCAAGATTAGTGGATTGCCCATTGAAGGTAAGCTGCCCCATCGCCAAAACCCGCGCGTAGGTGTTCGAATTCCAATAAGCTATATTCGCTCCGAAAGAAATCTGATGCTTGCCTCGCACCCAGGAAACGTCTTCTCCCATCTGCAGCGTCGTGGTCTTATACGTAGCGTCTGTGTCGGTTGCGCCGCCGATATTGAATCCGCCGGCCACCGAAAGGGTGGTGTATTTGGGTAGATAGCTGAAAATATTGATTCCCACATCCTGAGGTCCAAAGAACTGCGCGCCAACGCGTGCAATCCCACTCCGATTGAATGTCGCGCGGAAAGAATTCACTGCATTCGGGCTGATGATGTAGGTATCGCCTAAAGTAAGCGTTTGCACTAAATCGTCCACTCCGGAACCCGCAATGCTGCTGAAAGCGGCGGTCGTAAGAAGATTACCACCTGAGGAATTAAATGGGGCGGGCTGAACCAGATTTGTTCCGATGTAGCGAACGAAGAGCGTATGGGACGAACTCAACTGGTAATCCGCCCGGCCTACCGAATCTCGCTGATCTTGAATGTTCGCCGATCCGTAGTTGACGCGACCGCACTGGTCGATAATCAGATTGCTCGGGAGTTTGGACGCAATGTTGAGGGCGGGCTGACTGAAGCGCGTGATAGGAATTTGATTAAGAGGAGCGAAGGGCTGGCCAGTCAAAGGATCCTTCAGCGTCACTGGCTTGCCGCCGTTGCAGGCGGCGCTTGCCGCGGCGGTGAAATCGCCTGAGAGCATCGCAGCGGTGGGAATGTGCTCGGTACTATTTTGAACCGCGTCCTGACGGGTGGGCGTTCCCTGATAGCCCACAAAGAAGAACAACTTGTTCTTCATAATTGGCCCGCCGAATGTTCCTCCGTACTGGTTACGCTTGAGCGTGTCCCGAGTCTGGGCGAAGAAATTTCGCGCATTGAACTCATAATTACGCACAAACTCGAAGGCGGCCCCGTGCCAGTCATTGGTGCCGGACTTTGTGATCGCATTGACGGCCGCCGCCGAGTGCATGCCGTACTGGGCCGGCAGTGCACTGGTCTCCACCTTGAACTCTTGCAATGCTTCGGGGAAAGGCAACGGCTCATTCAGGTTAGTGTAAGGATCGTTATGCATCGCTCCGTCGAGTACATACGAAGCGCCGGAGCCCAGCCCGCCGGCAACCGAAACGGAAACCTCGGTGGTCTGGATCGTCCGCGTGGAGACGAGATTCGCATCTCCGCCGGGAACCGCCGCTCCAACCATGTAAATCAGATCGGAAACCTGGCGCCCAACCAGCGGAAGATCAAGCACACGCCTGCCATCGATGACCGAGCCGACGCCTGTGCTTTGCGTTTCCACCATAGTTGCCGCGGCCTCCACCTGAACCGATTCGCTGACCGCACCGATTGTCAAGGAAACATCGATGGTTGGATTGGTCGCCACCTGCAAGATAATGCCGGTCTGCACAAACCTGGAGAATCCCTGCTTGGTGACTTCCAACTGATAGGGTCCGACCGGCAGATTCGCAAGAACGTAGGATCCGTCGATGTCTGTAGTCGCGATCCGAATGAGGTTGGTCTCCTTCTGCGTCACCTTAACTTCGGCGCCTGGAACCGCGAGACCCGTGGAATCCTGAACGGTGCCTTTGATCTGAGAGGTGGAAACAGCCTGCGACCACACTGCGGCGCAAGTGAACAGACAAATGACTGTGAAACGAAAAATAATTCTCACCACCCTGCCCCCCCTTTTGGCGCAAGCGATTACTGGGGAGGAATTATATTTTGCGTTATCCGGGGAGTCAAGGGCCCGATGGTCAGCGGCTGGTTTCGCTCGCCAAGCGACTGGCCACGGGACGGTCCTGGCCGGCATACTTGTTGCCGGATTTCTTGTGATAGGGTACTGCTACTCGCGACGAAAGTTGTTCGAAGGTAAACGAGCAGATTCGCATGCCGGGATAAAGGGCAACGGGCATGACTCCGAGATTGCTCAGTTCGAGCGTGGCCCGGCCGCGCCAGCCAGGGTCGAATAAGCCCGCGGTCCCATGCACAATAATGCCGATGCGGCCCAAACTCGACCGGCCTTCGAGTCTCCCCAGAACGTCGTCATCCAGTTCCAGCGTTTCTTCCGTGATCGCCAGTGCGAACTCGCGCGGCTGCAGGATGAACGGCTCGCCCGGTTGCACCTTGATGGTCCGCATCAGATCCTGGATGGCGGTCTTTTCCTTAAGATCGATCAGCGCGTGGCGGCTGTGTTCGAACACGCTAAATTCATCGCCCAGACGGAAATCGATGGAGCAGCTTCCGAACTGCTCGGCGGGAAGCTCGGGCGTGATCTTGATCTTGCCTTCCGCGAGGTATCGCCGGATATCGATGTCGGAAAGAACCATCTCTTGATGATAAGCGGTGATCCCGCTAAACTAAAATATGGCTACCACCAAAATCGGCATCAACGGCTTCGGCCGAATTGGCAGAAACGTATTCCGGGCCGCGATGAACAACGCGGATGTAGAGATCGTCGCCACCAACGATCTGACAGACACCAAGACCCTCGCCCACCTACTGAAGTACGACTCCATCCTCGGTCCCATTCATGCCGACGTGAAGTCCGATGCCGACGGGATTTTGGTGAACGGAAAGCGTATTCACGTCTACGCGATCAAAGACCCGGCTGAGATCGACTGGTCCAAATTCGGTGTGGAGATCGTGATCGAATCCACTGGCAGATTCACCGACGCCAAGGACGCCTCGAAGCACCTGCGCGGCACGGTCAAGAAAGTTATTATTTCGGCTCCCGCGAAGAATGAAGACATTACCATCGTATTGGGCGTGAACGAATCGTCCTACGATCCAGCCAAACACAACATCATTTCGAACGCATCCTGCACGACGAATTGCCTGGGCCCAGTGGTGAAGGTGCTGCACGAGAAATTCGGCATTGAGAAGGGCTCAATGACCACTATCCATAGCTACACCAACGACCAGCACGTGCTCGATTTGCCGCATAAGGACCTGCGTCGTGCGCGCGCCGCCGCGATTAATATGATTCCCACCACCACGGGCGCCGCCAAGGCCATCGGACTCGTGATGCCGGAGCTTAAAGGGAAACTCGACGGATACGCAATGCGCGTCCCGACCCCAAACGTAAGCGTCGTAGATCTGGTGGCGGTGACCACCAAGCCGACGACCACCGAAGAGGTTAACGCCGCGCTGAAGGCAGCCGCGGAAGGGCCGCTTAAAGGAATTCTCGCGTATACTTCAGATCCGGTGGTTTCGACCGACATGATGCACAATCCCAACAGCTCGATTGTCGATTCCGAACTCACCAAGGTCCTGGGTGGAAACCTGGTGAAGGTCGTCTCTTGGTACGACAACGAGTGGGGCTATTCGATGCGCTGCGTCGACTTGGTGAAATACTTGGCGAAGAAGGGGCTATAAGCCAGGATCTCTTCGGTGATGGACTGAATCGGGAGCATACTGCGCACGATCGGCCTTAATTCTCGTCTGGCCTTTCCACATGATCAATGACGGGTACTTGGACCGGGCCTCTCGAGGATTCCAGTTTGAGGCCGAGTTGCTCCTTCAGTGCCTCGATATAGGTCGGTCCCGATTGGTCTGGTATAAAATCCGGGGATGCCGGTATATTTGGCGTCCATTCCAGCGTGAAATCGAAATTTCCGGTTAGCCTTGTCTGATCCAAAACGGGGCGACCCAATTCCGAGGTAGCCAGGACGTTTGCAATAAACCCCATCGTCACGTCTCGTGCGCCGATTCTAAATTGGCCAGGTGGGTTTGGCAGGGAATCAAAACGGCCGCACGGAGATGCGGTCGAGCATGGTGGCTCGTCCGAATGCGGATGGAGCTGTGGCCCTGTCTTTCCCGGCTTCGCCAGAACGAGCGCGAATACAGGAACCTCACGGCTTTCAAAATGAATAGCCAGCTTGAACCGATCCGCAAGTAGCGACTGAATCATGAGGCGCATCTGGGCTTTGGTCGGATTGCCACTGCCGCGCGCCTGGATATCAAACCGGTCCGTGAGTACCCACTCTGGCAATCGGGATTTAAGAAGCTGGTAATCGAAAACCGTAAAGTCGTATGCGAGCGAGATGTACTGGTAGAGGGTAACTCCCGATCCCGAAAATAAACCTCCGCTGGGAGTATAGGCGTCTTCGGGACCCGGAGGAAAATTCGTGACCGGTCTAGCATCTGATTTGTTCTGCTTCACGGAAGCGACATCGAACTTCATCTTGGGTGCGGTACTGGTCTGCGATTGCGCATTCGCGAATCCTATGGTTGCCATGGCTACCGCGATAGACTTCATTTTCACAAGCTATCCCATCGCGGCGATCACGGCGTCCGTGAACTCGGCCGTCCCCGCCTTACCGCCCACGTCCGGCGTCGTGTGCGTTCCGCCGGCGTAGACTTTTTCGACGGCCAGCTGCAGGCGCGCGGCCGCTTCCGGTTCCTGCATGTGGAACAGCATCAGCGACGACGACAACATCATGGCCGTGGGATTGGCTATTCCCTTCCCAGCAATATCGGGCGCCGACCCATGCACCGCTTCGAATACCGCGTCCTTCTCGCCCATGTTGGCGCCGGGAACCATACCTAATCCGCCTACCAAACCGGCTGCCAGATCCGAGACGATATCGCCGTAAAGATTCGGCAGCAGCAGAATATCGAAGGTCTCCGGGCGAACCACCAGTTGCATCGCCGCGTTATCGACGATCAGCTCTTTGTACTCGATGTGCGGATGCCGGGCCGCCACCTCGCGGCAGCAGCGCAGGAACAGCCCGTCGGCCAGCTTCATGATATTGGCCTTGTGGATCGCGGCCACTTTCTTGCGGCCGGCCTTTTCGGCGTACGCAAACGCGTATTCAGCGATCTTGATGGATGCAACCCGCGTGATCACCTTCAGGCTGGTCACCACATCCTTGACGACTTCATGTTCCAGACCCGAATACAAATCTTCGGTGTTTTCCCGGAAGATCACCATATCGATCTTCACATCGTCGAAACGCGTACCCAATCCCGGCATGGAGCGCACCGGCCGCACATTCGCGAACAGGTCTAATTTCTTGCGAAGTGCCACGTTAACGCTGGTGTACCCGCCGCCGACAGGTGTGGTCACCGGTCCCTTTAATCCCACGTGCGTCCGCTCCAGACTCTCCAGCACGTGGGGCGGCAGCGATGTTCCGGCTTTCGAAATGACGTCGGCGTTCAGCTCGGCCACTTCCCATTCGATGCGGACCCCGGTCGCATCCACCGCGCGGCGGGCTGCCGCGGCGACCTCGGGCCCAATACCGTCGCCCGGGATCAAAGTAACTTTATGAGACATCGTTTTATTGTATCGGGAGTGCCTGAAAGTGAGCAGGTTTTAACATCCTCGCGCGGAACTCGCGATCTGCTTCATGGTTTGAACAGACAGAGGCAAGGAGGCCTGGAAAAATGAAACAAGTAATCATCAGCATTATGAGCGGCGCGCTTCTGATCGGCACCCCCACAATGTCTTTCGCGCAGGATGCAAAAGAAGGCAAGATCAAAGAGCGCAAGGAAAACCAACAGAAGCGCATCGCGCAGGGAGTAAAGAGCGGCCAGCTGACTCCCCACGAGACCGCACGAATCGAGAATAACGAGTCCAAAATCAATAAGGAAGTGCGCCAGGATCGCAAGGCGAACGGCGGGAACCTGACCAACAAAGAAAAGGCCCAGGTCAATCGCCAGCAGAACAGAGTCAGCAAGGAGATCTACAACCAGAAGCACGACGGGCCGACCCGGTAGTTTTGCGCCGTTCGCCGATACCCAGCCGCCATTGGCCGAATTCAGCGGGATAAGCTCCGCCAGTCTTGCTAGGATCGCTTACGGGAAGGCTTAGCTTACCGGAAAGATCATCGGGCATGGATACGGAGCGCTGGGAACAACGAAATCGGGAGCGCATGGAGCGGCACCGCCTCCGCATGGAGCGCCGCCAAGCGCGTTGGGACCAGCGGAGCGCGTGTGGCGGACCGAACTCCGCGGGTGGGTTGATCGTCGGGCTCTTCGTGATCGCAGTGGGAGTCCTTTTCCTGCTGAGAAACGTCGGGATCCTATATTTCGATGACATCTGGCAGTACTGGCCGGTGATCCTCATTGCCTTTGGAATTTCGAAGCTGGCCAACACACACAGCGTCTCGCAGGTCACCTCGGGGATCATCCTGGGCGGCCTGGGAACTGTCTTCCTGCTGCGGAATCTCGGCTATATCTACGGCAACATCTGGGAATATATTTGGCCCGGCATTCTGATTGCCGTGGGTCTTTCTATCCTGGTCAGGCATTTAGAGAGGCAGAGTCATGGTTTCGATCCGGGCCTACCGCCGCCCGGCACCGGTACCTCCTTCCCGCCCAGTTCGGCATTCAATGCCTCGACGTCGGGCGCCAACTACTTGCACGCGGAATGCGTATTCAGCGGCACTCGACAGAGACTCGAAACGCAAGATTTTTTGGGAGGCAAAGTTACTACAATTTTCGGCGGGGCTGAAATCGATCTGCGAGGCGTCGGAACGAAACGGGAGGAGGTCTCGATCAAGGCGGAAGCCGTGTTTGGCGGCATCGAGCTTTGGGTCCCAGCGCACTGGCACACGATCGTCCGCGGTACTGGCGTGTTCGGCGGCTTTGAGGACAAAACGTTCCCAGCGGCTCCTGGCGCCGCCGCCAATGCGCCTCGTCTGATTGTTACCGGTTCGGCCATCTTCGGCGGCGTAGTTGTGAAGAACTAGCCTAGCCCAATGCATCCCATCTTTCGCAACACCGCCACCTTAAGCGCCTACTTGGGATTATGGGCCATTCTGGCGGCCGCCATCGCGGCCTTGATGCGCGTTCCCGGCGATCTCACATGGAGCCAGGCCTTATCCATATCGGTGCCCCTGTGCATGCTCTACGCCTTCGTTTGTCTTACTCCGTGGCACATCTGCCGCGGACTCCCGTTGGGAACGGCGCGAGTGACGCGATTGTTGATCAACCAACTGGCATCGGCTATCCTTGCCTGCACGCTCTGGATCGGGGCTGCCAGGCTGCTGGCATTCGCAATGGACATCGGTCCGAAACTGAACCCCGCGGTTCCGCAACTAGTTGTGCTCGGATTGTTGCTGTACCTGATGTCCGTCGCGCTGCACTATGCGCTGCTGGCGGTGGAGGCGTCGCGCGAAGCCGCCGTCCAGACGCGGGATGCAGAGCTGCGCGCTCTTAAGTCTCAGATCAATCCACACTTCCTGTTCAACTGCCTGAACTCGATTAGCGCGCTGACCAGCAGCGATCCCGTGCGCGCCCGGGATATGTGCGTACTGCTCTCGGATTTCCTACGAAAGACGCTCGGTCTGGGCGAGCGCGAAAGTATCTCCTGGCGCGAGGAGATCGAGCTGGCGCGCACCTATCTGGAAGTGGAACAGGTTCGCTTTGGGTCGCGACTGCGGGTGGAGATGAAGGTGGACGACGCTTGCGCCGATTGCCAGGTGCCTCCTCTGGTGCTGCAACCGCTGATTGAAAACGCCATCAAGCACGGTATCGCGACCATGGTGGAAGGCGGCACCATTCGCCTGGAGGGTCGCATCGAGGATGGCCGTCTGGCGGTTCGCGTCGAGAATAGCTTCGATCCCGAAGCTCCTTCACCTCGCCGCCACGGCCTGGGGCTACGAAACGTTCGCAGCCGCCTGGCGACGCGATTTGGCGACGCAGCGCGCCTGCACCTCGCGGCCGAGCACGACCGCTTCAGTGCTGAAATGGTTTTTCCTTGCCACAAGGCTACGACATGAAACTGCGCGCCATTATCGTGGATGATGAAGAACTGGCTCGCCAGATCCTGCGGGAGTATCTAAATAAGGCCGGAGAGGTCGAAATCGTGGCCGAGTGCGCCAACGGTTTCGAAGCCGTCAAGGCCGTGGGCGAGCAACGGCCGGACCTGCTGTTTCTGGATATCCAGATGCCGAAGCTGGATGGCTTTGAAGTGCTGGAGCTGATCGATCCCCCGCTAGCCGTAATCTTTGTCACAGCATATGACCAGTACGCCTTGAAAGCTTTCGATGCGGCTGCAGTGGATTATCTGCTGAAGCCGTTCTCGACGGAGAGACTCGGGAAAGCGCTGGACCGTGCGAGAGCTTTGTTAAGTGATCCGCAGCCGCGTGCGCTGCAAGCATCAGACTTGGCCGCCGCGGCCCGTCCACCTGGGCAAACGCTGGAGCGAGTGGTAGTGAGAGATGGCACCAAAGTCCACATCATCCCGATCGCCAAGCTGGATTACGTCGAGGCGCAGGATGATTACATCGCCCTGCACAGCGAGAAGAAACAGTATCTGAAGCAGCAGACGATTTCGAGCATCGAGGCACAGCTCGATCCGGCGCGTTTCGCCCGCGTGCACCGTTCCTATATCGTGAATCTCGAACGCATCGCTCGGATCGAGCCGTACACAAAGGATAGCCGCGTGGCGGTGTTGCAGGACGGTTCGCAGCTCGCGGTGAGCCGGTCTGGGTA
>JAICXC010000165.1 GCA_025980665.1 Bryobacteraceae bacterium | reverse complement strand
TCGCGGCCGGACTCGCGGCCATTGGAATTTACGGAGTAATGGCGTATACGGTCGCGGAACGCACGAAAGAAATCGGTATCCGGATGGCACTGGGAGCGAGCGTTAAGGATGTTCTCAGGCTAGTCGTCCTGCAGGCTCTGCTGCTTCTCGCGATTGGGCTGACTCTCGGATTAGCTGGTTCCTTCGCCCTCACGCGATATCTTAAGTCGGCACTGTATGAAGTTACAGCTACCGATCCGGCAACGTACCTAGGCGTCTCGTTGCTGCTTACGGCGGTGGCGGTAGTCGCCTGCTTGGTTCCGACTCGCCGCGCGGTTTCGGTAAATCCCACAATCGCGTTGCGATACGAGTAGTGGCTCACCCTTTCAGGGCAGCCTCTTCGTCGGAGGCTTCCAGTCGTGAGCGCGTCTTCCTGCGCGATTTGGCTTTCCGGAGTCCCCGGAACTGCTCCATGTAGGTGTAGAACACGGGGGTGATGAAGAGCGTTAGCAGTTGGGAGACCATCAATCCGCCCACGACAGCGAGCCCCATGGGGCGGCGCGCTTCTCCGCCGGCGCCCAGTCCCAATGCGATTGGCAATGTGCCGGCCAACGCCGCGAGCGTGGTCATCATAATCGGGCGGAAACGGATTAAGCACGCTTCGTAAATTGCCTCCGCGGGTAGTGTGCCGTGGGTCCGCTGCGATTCGAGCGCGAAATCGATCATCATGATCGCGTTCTTCTTTACGATCCCGATCAGCATGATGACGCCAACGAACGAGTAGATGTTCAGCTCATCGTGGAAGATCAGCAGCGTGGCCAGCGCTCCCAGTCCGGCGGACGGCAATCCGGAAAGAATCGTTATCGGGTGGATGAAACTCTCATATAGAATTCCCAGCACCATGTAGATCACGAGGATCGCCATGGCCAGCAGGAGTCCCATGCCTTCAAGCGAGGATTGGAAGGCTGCGGCGGCGCCCTGGAAGCTGGTGCTCACCGAATCCGGAAGGACTTCTTTTGCCAGCGCCTGCACCCGTTCCACAGCATCGCCCAGCGATACTCCGGGCAGCAGGTTGAACGACACCGTTGTGGCGGGCAGTTGTCCCAGATGCGAAATGGAAAGCGGGCCCGTGCCAGGAGTCAGTTTCACCACTTCATTCAAGGGCACCAGAGTCCCGGTGGAAGACCGGATGTAAAGCAACCCTAGCGCCTTGGGATCCCGCTGGAATTCCGGCTTCACTTCCATAACCACCCAATAGCTGTCGATCGAAGTGTAGATGGTCGATACCTGACGCTGCCCGTATGCATCGTACAGGGCGTTTTCGATCTGGTCCTCGGTAATGCCCAGCGAAGACGCGCGGTCGCGGTCGATATCCACAGTCAGCATCGGGCTGGATATCTGGAGGTCGCTATTCACGTCGGAAAGGCCCGGCAGCGCCCGCATGCGTTTTTCGAACTCCGCGGTTCCGCGATAAAGCGCGTCGAGATCGGGCGATTGCAGCGTGTATTGATACAGGCTGCGGCTCTGGTTACCGCCGATCCGTACCAGGGGTGGATTCGTCAGATAGGTACGCATGCCGGCCACGGCGTCCAGCTTGGGGCGAAGTTCCTGAATGACTTCCTCGGGCGTCAGCTTCCGTTCGGTGCGCGGCTTTAGACGAACGAAGAAGCGCCCCTGATTAACCGACGCCTGCTGGTTGCCGGTGCCCATGAAGGAGATAAAGGCATCGATATTCGGATCGTCGGCCAACGCGGCCGCGGTCTGCTGCTGGAGCCGCGCCATCGAGTCGAAGGAGATGTCTTGGCGAGCTTCAGTGTTGCCCGAAAGCTGGCGGATATCCTGGCTGGGAATGAAACCTTTGGGCACGACCGAGGCCAGGTAAATGGTCGCGGCCAGGGTTCCGGCCGCGCCGAGCATCGTGAGGAATCGATGCCGCATGACCCCTTGCAGCATCCAGGAGTATGCGCCTAGCATGCCGTCGAGTACTTTTTCCGATGCGCGATAGATAGCGTTGTGGCGCTCGCTGGGCGGCCTCAGAAACCGGCTGCACAGCATGGGCGTGAGGCTGATGGACACGAAGCCCGAAATCACAATCGCCACCATAATGGTCACGGCAAATTCGTGGAATAGGCGCCCCATGATTCCGCTCATGAACAGAACCGGGATGAACACCGCAGCCAGCGAGAGAGTCATCGAAAGTACGGTGAATCCGATCTCCCGCGCGCCTTCGATCGCGGCTAGCATACGGCTCTGGCCCATTTCCAGGTGACGCACGATGTTTTCCAGGACCACGATCGCGTCGTCCACCACAAATCCTACCGAAAGCGTCAGCGCCATCAGCGACAGGTTATCGAGCGTGTATCCGAGGAGGTTCATTGCGGCGAATGTGCCGATGATCGAGATAGGCAGCGCCAGACTCGGAATCAACGTGGCGGACACGTTGCGCAAGAACAAGAAGATGACCAGCACGACCATCGCTACGGCCAGCGCCAGCGTGAGTTTCACATCGTTGAAGGATTCGAGGATGGGCTCCGAGCGGTCGAGCAGAATCGTCACTTTCACCGAAGGCGGAATCTGTTCGCGGAAGGAAGGCAAAAGCTCCTTGATGCGCTGCACCACTTCCACGGTGTTAGTGCCCGGCTGGCGCTGGATCGATAATCCGATGGCCCGTTCACTGCCAGCCGCATCCACCAGCCAGACTGCGCTCTTGTCATTCTGCGCGCCGTCGACGACTTGTCCCAGCTCAGCCAAACGCACCGGCGAACCGTTCCGGTAGGCGACGATCATCCGTCCGAACGCCGGAGCCGTCAGGATCTGGCCCGTGGCCTTCAGCGTCATGGCCTGTTCGGTTCCCCACAGAGTGCCCACGGGAAGATTGACGTTGTGCTGGGCGAGGGCCTGCTCCACCTCGTCGATTCCAATTTTGCGCGCGGCTAGCGTCCCCGGGTCGAGCTGGGCATGGACCGCCCACTTTTGGGCGCCGAAGACATTCACTTGGGCAACACCGGCGAGCGAGGAAATGCGCTGAGCCATCAGGTTCTCGGCATACTCATCCACAGCCGAGAGCGCTAACGTCGGCGAAGACAGCGTAAAGAACAAGATCGGCTGGTCGGCGGGGTTCACCTTCTGAATGGATGGCGGCGTGGGCATTCCCGGCGGCAGCTTCTTTTGGGCCGCGGAAATGGCGTTCTGGACATCCTGCGCGGCGGCGTCGATCGAACGGTCCAAGGTGAACTGAATGGTGATGGCGGTTGCACCAATGCCGCTACTGGAAGTCATGGAATCGATGCCGGCGATGGTTGCGAACTGACGCTCCAGTGGCGTCGCCACGGAGGTCGCCATCGTTTCCGGGCTGGCGCCTGGCAGGGCCGCGGAGACCTGGATGGTCGGAAAATCGACGTTCGGCAGATCGCTCACGGGTAACGCACGGTACCCGGCGACGCCAAACAGCACGATTCCGATCATCAGCAGTGCGGTCATCACCGGCCGCGTGATGAAAATTTCGGTTAATTTCATCTATCGATGTGGGGCCGCTTACTGCCCGACACCCAGTTTAGCGGTTGGCAGCGGGTACTTTAGCCTTTACCGTTGCGGGGGTGCGGCATCCAGGGGATTCAAGCCTCTCTTGTAGCCTGGATCCATCGCTGCGAAATCAGTGCGATAGCTCACCGAGTTGGCCGTGGGGAAGCTCGCCGGGACCTTCTGGGTCACCTTGCCCGTCGCCGCCCATTCGGTGCCGCGCTGGAACGTCGTTACAAAATCCACCGAGCTCAGGGCGTTGATATCGTGACCGAGTGTCGTATGAAACACGCGCCCCTGACCATAGCTAACGGTCATCAAAACCGGCTCGTCGTGCCCCGTGCCGCCGTTTGCCGGATCGGAATACGCTGTTGCCAGAACCGTCATGTTCTTTCCGGGGCCGCGGAGCCTGGCGTACAGTTCATCGCCCTGATGCATCCAGAGCTTGGGCAGACCATTGGTGATCGCGTGATCGCTACGAACCGCGACTTGAAATGGCGTACGCTGACCGTGGCTGCCCGCGACTCCCGGAGCTGGATCCGAAACCAGCTTGTTGTCTTTGTAGTACCAGAACGGCCCGCTCTTTTCTGTTCGGCCGCGCCAGCCGCCCACGCCGATCATTTCGTTGAACGCAGGCCAGTTCGGGAACGCGTTATCGGCGGCATGCACGCTGACGAAGCCGCCGCCGCCGCGAACGTATTTCTCAAACGACGCCTTCAACTCCGCCGGCCACCGCTCATCGGGTGCGTCATAGTTCCATACGACCACCGCGTACTTGCTGAAATCGGGTTTAAACGCCGAGAAATCGGCCCCCGCGGGAGGTGTGGTTATGACGTCCACATGAAACAGGCCCGTCTCTTCGAGTTGTTTCTGAAGTACCGGCGTGATCAGCTTCCATTTGTGATAGGGACCGCCACTTTCGCCATCCAGGAGCATCACCCGGATCGGGTCCGCCGCGAGAGAAATGCCGGCGAACGCCAGCATGCCAGCGATTGCCGCAAAGAACGAGAGTGCCTTCATCGCCATGGTTCTCCTTACGGCAGGGCAAACGCGTACAACGAACTGCCGCCGCCCGCTACCAAATACTGCTTGCCGTCAAGTTGATAGGCGATCGGACCGTTCTGCACTCGGCCGATGGTGGCGTGCCATAGCGTGGTCCCGTCGCTGGTCCGAAACGCTATCAGGTTGCCGGTATTGTCGCCGCTGAACGTGAGGCCCGCTTCTGTGGTCAACACACCGGCCGTACCCGCGCCGTCGCCAATCGGGTGGTTCCAGACGATCTTCCCGGTCTTGTAGTCGATGGCCCGAAGAAACGACTTGCCGGCGACGCCGTAGTCCGCGCCGGCCCAGCCATAGGCTCCGTCCTCGGGTTTGAAGAAGTAAATACCGTAACCATCCTGCGCGTTCACAATCAGCAAGCCGGTCTTCGGATCGAAACTCGGTGGCCGAAAGTTTGTGGCACCGCTCTCATTGGGTGCGACCAGAACGCCGTCTTTGGAGGGAAATTTGGCCGGATCAGGAATAGGATGCCCCTCGGCATCGATACCTTTCGCCCAGTTGACCGTGGCAAACGGAGTGGTCAGCAGACTCTTGCCATTGGTCCGATCAAGCACGAAGAAGTAGCCGTTGCGCGATGCCTGCATCAGCAGTTTGCGAGGCTGGCCGTTGAAGTCGGCATCCACAAGCACAGGGACCTCATTCGCATCCCAATCATGAGTGTCGTGCGGCGAGGCCTGGAAGCCCCATACCAGCTTTCCAGTTTCAGGCCTCAATGCAACGATGCTGCAGGTCCACGGATTGTTACCCGGCCGTATGTCGCCATTCAGAACCGGCGTGGGATTTCCTGTGCCGACATAGATGAGATCGAGATCGGGATCATAGGTTCCGGTGGTCCACATCTGACCGCCGGTGGCCCCGCCGCTCTTCGGCTCCGTAGCGCCTGGGGGCGGCGTACTGTAAAAAATCCATTGCGTCTTGCCGGTATCCGCATCCACTGATTTCAACTGACCCGGTAAATTATCGAAATCGCCGGATACGCCGACCAGGACGTGATTCCCGACAATGAGAGGAGCGTTGGTCGACCAATAGCCCTTGGCGGAATCGGCGATCACGACGTTCCACTTGACCTTGCCATCCTTCGCGTTCAGGGCGATCAGATGGCAATCCGGAGTGGTCAGGTAAACCGTGTCCTTGTAAACGGCGGCGCCGCGATGGCCGATGTGGAATGCATTATTGGCGGGAGACTGGAAGTGCCACAGTTCCTTCGCCGTGCGTGCATCGATAGCCCAGATATTGTCCGGGGTGGTCACGTAGAGAACTCCATTCGCCAGAATCGGCGAAGCCTTGATGGCTTGATTCTGTCCCGTCTGGAAGCGCCAAACCTGTTGCAGCTTTCCGACGTTTTCCTCGCTAATTTCCGTGAGGTTACTGTGACGCCGGCCCGAATAATCGCCGTGAAACGTGAGCCAACTGTCGGCTGGGGGATGGAGCAGTTGCTTAGAGTCAACACCCTGGGCAAAAGCCGCCGCGCTGAGAATCGCGAAACCCCAGAATGCGTGCTTCATTTCAGCGTGTCCAGATAGGCGAAGACGTTGTGCATGTCATTGTCGGTGTATTTTCCCAATTGATCGAAGTGTGCCGACATCGGATCGTCGATCTTAAACTTCACTGCGCTTTTGTCATAGGTCTGACGAGCGCCTGAGGAATCGAGAATCACAATCGTAAACTCATCCTCGCTGGTCAATGGCGCGACGACGGTTTGGCCCGAAGGGAGCATCACGGTGACTTTTGGACGGGCTGGAGCAGGACGGCCTGTGGGATAGAGCATGCGCTGGAGTAAAGTTAATCCTTGATAGCGGGTGGCCACGCCGGCCAGATCGCCGGTGGGCGAATGGCAGCTCGAGCAGCCGCCCGCTCCATTGAAATAGCGGCGGCCAGCCTGGGCGTCTCCGGTCGTCAGGTTCGCAACTTCCACGGAGCGGCGTCCCCCGCCCAGCGCTTCGAACTTGGTCTTCTGATCGTGAATGAACGCGACGATCGCGTCCCGATCCGTGTCGCTCAGGTTAAACGCGGGCATGCCCTGGTCTGGACGTCCGTCGCGAAGCAGGGGTCCGATCCTGTCGCCACGCGTGTCTTGGGCGACCAGCTCCGAGCGCGTCAGGTCTGGCCCGGTTTCTCCCCCTGCGGCATCGCGCCCGTGGCAAAAGCCGCATTGCGCGGTGAATCTCAGCTCGCCAGCCTGAATTTGTTCGATTGGGTACGTCTGTGGGGTCAGTGTTTGTGGCCGAGGCCGCGAAGCTGGGCTCTTCGAAGGACCGCGCGGCTGACCTTTGCCCTGTCCCGTGGGCGCCTGCGCAATAGCGACGCCGGCGGCAACCAAGGTGGCGACGGAGATCCAGATGATTTCCTTCATCCTCTCAGCAATACTGTCGAAATCCGCGGCGAAATGCAAATCGACGATTCAAGGCAGCAGGAAAATAAGGTTCGTTTCAGAGCGATAAGGTGGCTTAAGCAAACGTCTAGTATTGGCTCTATGCCGGTCTAGTACCTTGCCTATTCTTCTCCTATAGGGATGCAACAAGTTTTTGCCGATGATTGGAACTTGAGGGCGAGAACGTAGCCACCAAAAGGCCCGGTATGGACGCCCGAGCCACCCGGTGCCGGTCCCGCCCTCACAAAATCCCAGCCTGATCTTCCGCGGCGCTAGAGTATTACTGATGAAGATCCTGCTATGCCTCTGCCTGCTCGCGTTCGCCGGAATCCACGCGTTCGCCGCTACCGTGACCACCCTCATCGGCACCGGGAAAGCCGGATTCTCCGACACTGAGGTCAACAATCCCTATGGCCTCGCCATCGGTCCGGACGGCGCGCTGTATTTCTGCGATCTTGAAAACTCCCGCATCCGGCGCATCGATCTTGCCACCAAGCGCGTGACCACCATCGCCGGCAACGGGCAGAAGGGTTACAAAGGCGACGGGGGCCCCGCGGTTGAAGCATCGCTCAACATGCCCCATGAACTGTTGTTCGATGCCAAGGGCGACCTCTATATCGCGGAGCGTGACAATCATGTCATCCGGAAAGTCGACATGAAAACCGGCGTGATTTCCACCGCGGCGGGCTCCGGAATGCGGGGATTCGCAGGCGACGGAGGGCCGGCAACCCGCGCGCTGCTCAACCAGCCACATAGCATTGTCCTCGATCGCGACGGGTCCATTCTGATCTGTGACATCGGGAATCATCGGATTCGCCGGCTGCGTCTGGATAGCGGGATCATCGAGACCTATGCCGGGACGGGCGAAACGAAAGATACTCCGGAAGGCGCGCCGGTGAAAGGAACGCCGGTGACCGGGTCGCGCACCATCGTGCGGGCAGCGAACGGCGATCTATACCTGGCGCTGCGCGAGGGGAACGCCATTTATCGCATCGACGCAAAGACGCAGACGTATCATCGGCTAGCGGGTACAGGCGAGTTGGGCTTCACGGGGGACGGCGGACCGGCTCTTCAAGCCAAGTTTGGCGGCTCTGCAACTGGCGGGGCAGCGCGCCTGGCGGGTCCCAAGGGACTCGCGCTGGGGTCGGATAACAACCTTTATGTCGCTGACACCGAAAGTCACGCGATCCGCAAGATCGATCTCAAGACCGG
>JAICXC010000200.1 GCA_025980665.1 Bryobacteraceae bacterium | reverse complement strand
GAAATAGATTGTCTTCGGATCGTTCGGTGCGACGGCGAACGAGCTGAAGTAGAACATCCGCACCGCCAGCTCGTGGTTGTTGCTGATGCACTTCCAGTTGGCGCCGGAATCGGTGCTGCCCCACAGGATGCACTTCTGCGTCGGCATCGTGGCGTACACGATGTTCGGCGCGGACGGCGCGAACCCGATCCTGACGCGGTCGGTCGGATCGGTGGCCGGCAGTCCGCCCGCAAGCTTGGTCCAGGTGCGGCCGCCATCGGTCGACTTCCAGATGCCGCCGTCGGTGCTGCCGTTGATTTGCGTCCACGGCCTGCGCTGTTCGGTCCACATGCCGGCGAGCAGGACCTTCGGGTTGGACGGATCCATTTCGATGTCGCTGGCGCCGGTGGTGTCGTTGACGTACAACACCTTCTTCCAGGTCTTGCCGGCATCGGTGGTCATGAACACGCCGCGCGTCTCGCTGGGCTTCCACGGATTGCCCAGCACCGCGACGTACACGGTGTCCGGATCGGTCGGATTGACGACGATGTTGGAGATCAGGCCGGCGTCCTTCAGCCCCTTGAACTGCCAGGTCTTGCCGCCATCCGACGAGAAATACACGCCGCGGCCGAGCAGCACGTCGTTGCGCGGATTGGCCTCGCCCGTGCCGAGCCAGATCTTTTTCGGATCGGAAGGCGCCAGCGCGACCGCGCCGATGGAGGCCGCGTCGCCGTGCTTGAAGACATTGTCCCACTTGACGCCATCGTCGGTGGTCTTCCACAAGCCGGCGCCGGCGGTGCCGACGTAGTACACACCGGGTTTGCCCGGAATGCCGATCGTCGCGCTCACGCGGCCGCCCGACACCGCGGGGCCGAGGTTGCGGAACTTCAGGTTGGCGAAGGGGCCCGTCGGCTTGGCTGCGGCCAGCGCGGCCCCGGCGAAAGTCAGCGTCAGCAGTGCGACAACGGCGCGTGTCTTCACGGCATCCCTCCGGTGGCAAACAAATGTCCACCGTAGTCCTACGCGGGAATCGCGCGGGAGTGCCGGAAGTCAGTGGCTTCACGCACACGGTAGTCAAACCAGTAAAAAGTGGCACGATCAGAACGCATAAGGTGTCACAAGTCGTTCTGGATTGACAAGCAACGGTTCGCCGACAGACCCATGACCTGACATGGGTGCGGGTGCAACAGCCACTGGGCGAGGCGGGACGCTCATCATGGGGCCGGAATCGACGGCGGATTCAATTGGTGGATGCAACACACTGAGAGCTGCATGAGCAGCAGGAGTGTCGCAGATGAGGCCGCGGATCTAATACAGCCAGACCCAGAAGGCGGTGATGGGATCGTCAACGCAACGTCGACTGACGCCTGCGTTCACGCGGCAGGCTCCCCTGTCGGACCGCCTGCACGGTCACGGTATAGCGATCAGAACGGAGCAACGACACGCTGAACTCGACAGGCACATTGCGTGTATCGTAAGCCGTTTCCTTGATGCGCACGAGCGCTGCGCTTGGTTTGATTTTCATCAGAACGGCATTCTGTTCAGATGCTTCAACCGCTCCAATTTCCTCCTCGGCCCACTTCAGATGGCGCTGATAGACATGCTCGAAGAGGTGGTAAAGGGATGTGCCTTCGAGATCCTGCTGCTCAAGTTCTGGGAACAATTTTGACGGCAGGTAACTGACTACGATGGCTACTGGTTCATCCGATACGTAGTAGAGCCGCTCAAACCGATAGATGATCGCCGACGCGGTGAGCTGCAGCGGCCGGGCAATCTCGGTTCCGGCAGGCATCTGCTTCAATTCCAGGACCTTGTGTCCGGGCCGCAGCCCGCGACGTTTCATCTCCTCGCTGAAGCCGTGCAGTCGCCGGAAATCCCACGAAACCTTTTCCGAACCTACAACAGGCCTTTTGCCCCGCTCGATCACGAGCAAGCCTTCAGCCCGTAATCTTGCAAACGCCTGCCGGACCGGCATCTTGCTGATGCCGAGTGCCTTTGCGACTTCTCCTTCGGAATGGAAAATATCACCTTCCTGTAGGACGCCAGACTTCACCAACGCGCGAATTTGATCCACTATCTGTTGGTAATAGGGGGTGAAGCTGTCCGTATTGAGACCCAGCCCGCCGGTAAGCGTCGGTTTGATGATTGTGGCCATTTGCATGCTTTTGGGGTGAACACTCGGCTCGTTTCTTATAGCAACATTGTATGCTAAGGCGATAGGACTGATAGTGCACCCACTTGCAGGCTTGGTCCTCCCTAACGGATGTTCATATGGGCACCGAGTGCGGCGCGGCTGCGGTTGACAGTGGGCATTTCCGAATGGTGCCCCCCATGATCCACCACCTCTCTGTTGTGATCGATGCGGCCGACGGTGCATCGGATGATCTGGCCAACTGACTACACGGCTGGGATGCAAGTCATTCCGGGATGAAATTGGGTCGTCGCTCCTGGAGATCGCGTACGGGGTGTTGTTCGGGTCTACCGACGGTCGAAGGCCAGCGCGTGATGCCTGCCTGCGTTGCTCCACCCCGGTCTGCGGCAACGACTTCCTTTCTCACACGGATACGAGTATGCTAACCACATAACATAATACGTGCAAGTGATGTTTGACTGTCGTATCTGTAAGGTAGATGTGTTCGGGGGAATCCTGCCAAAACAATGGACCGAGACACCCCGTTGGCGCAGTTGGAGCCTCGTCAGTGGCGTAGTGGCGAACGGACGATTCTTCAGAACATGGCACGATGTCGATGATGGTCAGCTTTCGCGCAGGTTGCGGCGTCGGTGGTGCGCGAGGCGGTTGGTGGGCCGCAAGATCCCGGCTGAACCTTGCCGGCGGATCCAGCTGGGCGGAAGGGAGGAGCGAGATGAGAAGGCGACAAACGCGGTCGGCGTGGCAGTTGCTGTGCCGGTGGTCCATGCCACTGATGTCTATCGCCCTGCTGGGGCTGGCGCTGGCACCTGCCCAGCTGGCGCGTGCCGACTCACCGGACCGGCCGTCGTCGTCCCTACCTGTGGTATCGCTCGACGGGAACTACTTTTCGCGGCAGGGCCACCGATTCGTCGTCGTTGGCACGAACTGGGTTCCGGCTCAGTCAGCGATGCAGTGGCCTGCCGAGTGGCGCCCGCAGGCGATCGAAGCCGACTTTGCCAAGATGGCGCAGATGGGCTTCAACACCGTGCGCCTGGACTTGGTATGGCCATGGTTCGAGCCGCGCCCCGGTAGCTACAACCCCGAGGCGTTTGCCCAATTCGACTACCTGATCAAGCTGGCGCACAAGTACAAGCTGTATCTCGTCCCGATCCTGTTTACGGGCGGCGAAGTTGGCGACGCGTGGTGGGATGTCCCGTGGCGAATGGGTCGGGACCCGCAGTCGAACCCGGACATGTTGTATTTCGAGACCAATCTGGCAGCCGAGTTCGCCCGTCGTTATGCGACCGAAACGGCAATCCTGGCTTGGGACCTTGCCGATGAGCCGCCGTTCTGGATTTCCTCCAATACGACGGATGCAATGGCCGTCAACTGGACGCGTCTGATCGCCGGCACGATGCGCAAGTTCGACAAAATGCACCCGATCGTCGTAGGCACCGACACCGCCGGCCTTCGGCACGGACCGTTCCGCCCTGACCTTATTGCGGATGATGTCGATTTCTTCAGCATCCACCCCTACACCATCTATACCAGCAGTTTGTTCCCGGACCCCATGGTTTCGGAGCGGGGGACGTACGGCGCCGCCTTCGCCACCGCGCTGAATCTGGGGGCCGGCAAGCCGGTGATGCTGGAGGAACTCGGGGCGTCATCCGCTCAATACTCGCCTGAAAAGATCACGCAGTTTGAGCGCACCAGTTTCTATTCGGCATTGGCTGCCGGGAACGACGGCTTTCTGCCGTGGGCATTCACCGACGCCACGCCCAACCAGTACCACAAGGTCCCCTATCTGCGATCGCCTCATGAGACCCAGTTCGGCCTGACGACCTGGGACGGGAAGGTCAAGCCGTCCGGCGAAGCATTCGAGAAGTTCGGAAGGATCGTCGCACAAATGAACCTCAATGGCGTGTCCATACCGCGAGGGGATGCGGCCATCCTGATCCCGACGGAGTGGTCGATCGTCAGGGGCAACCACGCAGGTT
>JAICXC010000179.1 GCA_025980665.1 Bryobacteraceae bacterium | reverse complement strand
GACTACGTCAACCTGGTGCATCGCTTCAATTCACTCGGCCCGGGGATCAAGGAACACGGAGTAGAAGACCGCGGCGTCGAGATGGATGTCGCGGACCTGTACGATGAGTTTGCAAAACTCGTCCCCTCCTATGAGTGGAATGGCCGCAAGTATCCCTCTCTGGTGGATGCTGTGCATGCAGCCGAGGCGGTGCTCTTCTTCGCACCCGAATCTAACGGAGAGGTCGCCTACCGCGGATTCAAGGACCGGGAGCGCCAAGTCGGGCTACCCCTGGCGGATCTGGCGGAGAGCCATCGTAGCATCCGCTATAGCTTTACCGACCTTGGCAATCAGCCTCGCCGTATACTGACCAGCCCATGTTGGTCAGGCATCGTGAACGACGGCCGGGCCTACAGCGGCTTCGTCATGAATGTGGAGCGCCTGGTTCCCTGGCGCACGCTCACCGGACGCCAGCACTTGTACCAAGACCATGAAGCTTATCGCGCTTTCGGCGAATCATGTCCTACCTTTAAGCCTCGCATTAGTCTCGAAGATACGTTCAATATCGTCAAGAGCAAGCCGGCTGGAAAGTCCATCACCTTGGCCTGCATCACGCCTCACGGAAAATGGCACATCCATTCCACCTACTACGACGATTTGCGGATGCTCACCCTTTCCCGCGGTGTCGAACCCTTCTGGCTGAATGATAAGGATGGCGCAGACATTGGCGTCCTCGACAACGATTGGGTGGAAGCTTACAACGATAATGGCGTGATCGTGACGCGCGCCGTAGTCAGCGCCCGGATACCGAGGGGAATTTGTATTTTTTATCATGCCCCGGAACGGACCATTTCATTTCCCAAGTCTCCAGTCCGCAAGAACCGGCGCGGTGGTGGGACCAACAGCCTCACCAGAATGCGACTGAAACCCGTGCTGATGGCCGGAGGTTACGCGCACAACTGTTATCGCTTCAACGATTACGGTCCGCCGGGCACAGATCGCGATACCTATGTGCTGGTTCATAAGCTGGAGGGCAAGCCCCAATGGGATTAAGAAGGAGTAACGCATGAACATCCGCTCGCAGGTCTCGATGGTTTTCCATCTCGATAAGTGCATCGGATGCCATACCTGCAGCCTCGCCTGCAAGAACCTCTGGACCGATCGGCCTGGCACTGAGTATATGTGGTGGAACAATGTGGAGACCAAGCCAGGCACCGGCTATCCCACGCTGTACGAAGATCAGGAACAGTATGACGGCGGCTGGGTGCTGGAAGATGGAAAGCTTCGTCTGAAGCTTGGCAGCAAAAAGAGCCAGCTGATCAACCTTGCCTACAATCCGCGTCTGCCGACGCTCGATGACTACTATCATCCGTTCACCTACCGCTATAGCGACTTGATCGACGCGCCTTTGGGCGACGACCAGCCCGTGGCGCGCCCAATCTCAATGATCACGGGCGAGGACATGGACATCGAAGCTGGGCCGAACTGGGACGACGATCTGAGTGGGTCCCCGATTTACGCGGCGAACGACCCGAATCTGAAGGCCTTGACCGAAGACGAGCGGCGGCGGTTCTTCGAACTCCAGCAACTGGTTTATTTCTACCTTCCGCGGATGTGCAATCACTGTCTGAATCCAAGCTGCGTCGCGGCGTGCCCGTCCGGAGCGATTTATAAGCGTGGTGAAGACGGCATCGTTCTGGTGAGCCAGGAAAAGTGCCAGGGCTGGCGCATGTGCGTCTCCGGCTGTCCATACAAGAAGGTGTATTTCAACTGGAACAGCGGCAAAGCGGAAAAATGCATCCTCTGCTATCCGCGCATGGAAATGGGTGAGGCGCCCGCCTGTATGCACTCCTGCGTGGGAAAGATCCGTTACCTTGGGGTCGTTTTGTACGACGCGGATCGCATCGAGGAAACCGCTTCGAGGCCGGAGTCCGAGTTGGTCGAGGCGCAGAGGGAGATGATTCTCGATCCGTTCGATCCGGAAGTGATTCGCAACGCTCTCAGCAGCGGCATCGACCGGAAGATTGTGGAATCCGCCCAGAAATCGCCCATCTACAAGTACGTCAAGCAGTGGCGCATGGCGTTACCTCTTCATCCGGAATGGCGAACCTTGCCGATGCTGTTCTACATACCGCCGCTGTTGCCCGTCACGGCCACATTGAACCAGCAGGGCTGCTACGAAATGGAGACGGACTTCTTCAGCTCACTGGAAAGTGCCCGTCTTCCAATACGCTATATGGCAAGTCTGTTTTCGGCTGGAGACGAAGAAGAAGTAATTGCGGTCTACCGCAAGCTGCTGGGCGTGCGAATCTACAAGCGCGCTCAAACCGTGGGCGACATTTCCATGGAAACAGCCCAACGGGCGCTCGATGAGGCGCACTTGACTCCCGAAGACGTGGAAGGCATTTACTACCTGACGGCGCTCGCGGGGGCCGATGAGCGTATGGTCGTTCCCCCATTTTTGCGGGAACAGGTTGTCGAACTCGGCATCGATACTCAGGCGTTTCAGGAAGAACGCGGTGCCGGCTTCCTGTACTGGCCAAAACGAGGGTTGTGATGCCAATCTATGCGTTATTCGCCGACATTCTCGACTATCCGGAGCGGTCCATCGCAAAGTCTCTCGACGATTGCATCGGAGAACTTACGCCAGCGATCCCGGAAGCGCACGCACACCTGAAAGGTTTCCAAAACGCGATCGCCGATAAGAGCCTCGGGCAACTTCAGGAGGTCTACACGAACGTCTTCGATCTGCGTCCCGATTGCACGCCAAATCTCGGATATCACTTGTTCGGCGATGACGGCAGGCGAGGCCTTTTTCTGGCGGAGCTGAAGGGCAGGATGGAGTCTCGCGGCATCCGGCTCGGTGTTGAACTGCCGGATCATATCGCTCTCTTGCTTCGATACGTGGACATAGCGGATAAAGAAGAGCGCCTCCCCGTGATCGAGGACTGTTTGCTTCCCGCGGTTGCGCGAATGGTCGAAGTTCTCACGCCTAGCGGGAACCCCTATGAGCACGCGTTGAGTGCTCTCCTGAGTCTGATTCGCCATCAACACGAAGGATTCACGATGTCTGCCGAGACTGTGGAACCCTCGATCGCCTACGAACGTGTTACCGCGTTCAACATTCTGGAGTAGCTGGTTCAGTTCGCAGAGACTGGCATGGATACACTCTTTTTTATCGCCTTTCCATACGTGGCGCTGATCCTGGCCATCGGGGTCGGCATTTATCGTTACTTTAGACACCCTTATACTTATTCGAGCCTGTCCTCGGAGATTTTGGAGAAGCGGAAACTATTCTGGGGGTCGGTGCCCTTCCACTATGGAATCACGGTGATTCTCCTGACGCACCTACTCGCAGCGCTGTTTCCAAGCGCCGCCAGCTGGCTTCTCAGAGGGCAGATCCGGCGTCTTGTGCTAGAACTGACCGGGATGGCTCTGGGCTTGTACGCGCTGTTCGGATTGATCGTGTTGATTATTCGTCGCCTTGCCCCGAAATCCCTGGTTCAGGCGACAACATCCTACATGGACGGCATTGTCCTATTCGTCCTTCTGGTTCAACTGGGAAGCGGCGTCGGCGTCGCGATCTTTAATCGTTGGGGTGGTTTGTGGTATCTGGACACGGCCGTTCCGTGGTTCTGGTCGCTGGCGTCCTTGCACCCAGACATGAGCACCGTGGCTGCATTACCAGCTTTGCCAAAGCTGCATTTTCTGACCGGGTTCGTCGTTATTCTTTTGTTCCCATTCAGCCGTCTGGTCCATCTGGTCATGTTTCCGATTCAATACCTCTGGCGTCCTTATCAAGTGGTCATCTGGAATCGTCGACCAGCCGGAACGAGCCCCTATTCGAAGGAGGTAAGCAGATGAGTGAGCCTGTAGCCATACAGGGCTGTAAAGAAACCGGCCGCCGGCGATTCTTAACCCGTCTCAGCATCATTCTAGGCTCCGTCAGCGCTGCCTTCGTCGCTATCCCGAGCATCGGGTTTCTGCTTGGACTCCGGAAATCGCCGCGAGTCTGGCGAACCGTGGGTAAACTCGATGATTTCAAGATCGGGTCCACCGTCAATGTGTCCTTCGAGGATACGTCGCCCCTGCCTTGGTCCGGGGTGACCGCCCAAACAGCCGCGTGGCTTCGCCGGGAGAACGATCAGCAGTTTATCGCATTCTCGACGATTTGCACGCATCTCGGGTGCCCTGTCCGCTGGCTGGCGGACGCCGACCTGTTCATGTGCCCATGTCATGGCGGCGTCTTCTATGGCGACGGCCGCGTAGCTTCCGGACCTCCGCCGAAACCGCTGAACCAATATCCGGTACGCGTCTACGAAGGCCGGGTTCAAATTCTGACGAGCCCCGCTCCCATTGCATAGAGCAGCCAGAAGAAAACGGTATGCGATTTCTCAAGCGGGCGTGGATCTGGGTCGACGACGTGACTGGCATTTCCGCGGCGATGACGCCGCTGTTGGAGCATCCCGTTCCCAAGGCCCGTAAGTCCGCTTGGCTTTATGTGTTGGGCAGCGCGACGCTGGTCGCTTTTCTCATTCAGATCGTCACCGGTATCGCGCTCGCGAGCGGATACGTCGCCTCCGCCGGACAAGCGTACGATACGCTGAAGTTTATTTCAGGCACCGACTTCGGCCGGATCGTGCGAGGCATGCATGCGTTCGGCGCCTCCGCCATGATCATCCTGATCGGCTTGCACGCGATCCGCGTCTACGTGATGGCTGCATATAAGTACCCGCGGCAGATGAACTGGCTGACCGGCGCTGCTCTGTTGATGCTCACGCTATTGATGGCATTTACGGGCCAACTGCTGCGTTGGGATCAGACAGGCTTCTGGTCGGTCATGATCGCGGCCGCACAGGCCGGGAAAACGCCAATCATCGGCAACTGGATGGGACACTTCATCATGGCGGGCGACACAGTGGGCGGGGCCACCTTGAGCCGGTTCTTCGCGGCGCATGTCTTTTTCATTCCAGCTCTCATTTTTCTTTTCGTGGGATTCCATCTGTATCTCGTCCTGCATAACGGAATCTCAGAACCACCCGAGGCTGGCCGCCCGGTGGATCCGAAAACCTATCGCTCATGGTATCGCGCGTTGCTGGCTCGGGACGGAGAGCCGTTTTGGCCAGATGCCGCCTGGCGCGATGTAGTCTTCGCATTCCTGTTGGTTGCCGCAGTCGTGGCGCTCGCAGTGATCGTTGGTCCTCCAGAATTGGGCAAACCGCCGGACCCTACCATCGTCGAAGCCTCTCCCCGGCCAGAATGGTATTTTTTGTGGTACTTTGCCGTGCTCTCCTTGATCCCAAAATGGTCGGAGGATTGGGTCATAATTCTTGGTCCCGCTCTGTTCATCGCAGCCCTGATTCTCATTCCGCTGGTAGCCAGTAAAGGCGAGCGCAGCCCCTTTCGGCGCCCGTGGTCGTTTGTCATCGTGGCCTTTATCATCTTCGTGATTGCGTACTACGGAGCCGTTGGAAAGATTGCGCCATGGTCGCCTCGAATGGATGCGTCACCACTGTCCGTACAAGTGGTGGGTTCGAGCAGCGGACCGGTCGCCGACGGCGCGAAGCTGTTTCACGACAAGGGATGTGAGTATTGCCACTTGGTATCCGGGTATGGCGGTATCCGCGGGCCTGACCTAACCTACGCGGGCGATACCATGACACCGGCGCAGATGACCACCCGGATCTACAGCGGGGGCACGAATATGCCATCCTACAATGGCAATCTGACTCCGGACCAGTTATCCGCGCTGCTTGCGTTCCTCAGTTCCCGCCACCGCCAGCCGGTGTTGCCGATACCGGAAAACCAGTGAAAGCATCGGAATTATGAATACGGACTTAAGCCAATCGTCGGAGATCTGGAGCGGCAAACCGCTGGTCAGCCTAATGGATCACATCGTTACCACGCACCACACCTTCTGCCGGCAGCAGGTGGCGCGGGTGGGATCTCTATTCAAAGGAGTTATTGCCACGCACGGCAAAGATCACCCGGAGCTGAAGCGCATGGAAGCATTGTTCTCGGCGATCGCGAGAGATCTCCTGATGCATCTGATCAGAGAAGAGCAAACGCTTTTTCCTTACATCACCCGCGTGGAAGAGGCCGT
>JAICXC010000146.1 GCA_025980665.1 Bryobacteraceae bacterium | reverse complement strand
GGAACCGGAACTGGTACGGGAACAGGAACCGGAACTGGTACGGGAACAGGAACCGGGACGGGGACTGGTACAGGGACGGGCACGGGCACGGGAACCGGAACTGGTACAGGAACAGGAACAACCGTCGCCGCACAAACCGAAACGCCTTTCTTTCTCTTCGGCCGAATTCAATTCGATGGCAACGGAAACATAGTTACTCCGAACGGCACGCCCTCTTCGCTGGGCTTCCTGCAATTTGGAGGATCTTACAAGGTCAACAGCGATTGCACCGGGACGCTGACTCTTGCTTCGCTTAATTCGACCTCTTCCACCCAGACCACGACGGGCTCGTCCACCAGTGGATCGACGACGACTACGACGCCCTCGAATTCCACGCTGACTCTGAATTTTATACTGACCCAGCCGAGTGTTCCCTTTACGGGAGCGGGCGTGATGCCGGGCGCATCGACGAGTCCCGTAATCCAATTCAACATGTCGAATGGGACGGAAACTCTCTTTGGATTCGGCGAAGCACAATAGCTAAGCGCATCTCGTCGAGATAGCATGTATCCGTTGAGGTTCGAGTCCCGGTAGACCGGGGCTCGAACCTCTTTTCGTTTACGAATCGAAGATAATCGAGTTGTGCAGCACGGTCCTTTTTCCATGGACAGAAAGCACCGCATCGCCCGAATGCTCGCTTGGTGGTATGTCTGCATTGGAGGAGCGTTCATTTTGCTCGCGGTGCGAAGCGCCCTTCGAGGCGACCGGCTTTGGCAGGTGATCATTCGCTTGGTGATCGCCATCGGGTTCGTCGCCCTTGCCGCTGGAACGTTTCGAGGCCCTTCACGTTGAAGACTCGACGAGACGTCTCATTCCGTCCCGCCAGGACCGGTGAGATGCCGTCCATTAGAGCATTGCTGAAGCTCTATCCAGAGCAGTTAGCCCAGCAGAATCTGCCGCGCATATCATCCTTCTTCGTGGCGGCTGCGGGGGACCGCATCGTCGGCTGTTGCGCTCTCCAGATCTACTCGAAACGGCTCGCGGAGCTGCGTAGTTTGGCGGTACATTCGACGTTTCGGAGACACGGCGTCGCCTCCCGCTTAGTCGAGCTCTGCAAACAGCGCGCCCGTGCCAGAGGTGTAAAGGAGTTGTTTGCAGTCACCAGCCAGACGGGCTTCTTCGAGCGTGCAGGCTTTGCGACTTTCCGTCGGGAAAAAACGGCGATGTTCTTCGATGTTGGATAGACTGATTCGCCAGTCACAGTGGTGGCACTTGACCGCGCTGGACGCACTCCGAGGCAAACAGATACATGCCGGCCGACCAGGCCTGATCCTGGGCGCCCATCGGAACTCCGGTTTCACCATGATGCCATTCGTTAAACTGTCCGCATCGGTTTAGCTCAGCGAGATTCTCCAAAGCTTGAAGCGCAGCCGCTTCTCGGCCGGTTTTCATCAAAGCAGCGACGTAGAATCCGCCTAGGAACGGCCATACGCCGCCATTGTGGTAATGATGCGGAGCGTTAAGCGATCCATAATAGTTGCGCCAATCCGGGTCACCCGGTTTCACCGCCGGCGTTAGGCTCACGATGGGCCAGCGATCCAGTGAGTGTCGCGAGATGAAATCCAGGATAATGCCGCTCTGCTGCTCGTCGGCAACCCCCGCAAGAATCGCAAGAATATTGCCGAAGGAATCGAACCAATCGCCCAGAGCGCGAAATCCGAGGTACGGCAAATAATATCGTTCATCCCTCAGATACCGCTTCTCCGGCATCTCCCGCCTGCGTCCCAGCGAATCGCGCGACGGCGACCCTTCGGTACTGAAGGAATTTGAAACCGGCCGTTCCGTATTGTTGTCTCCGTTGTACCAGAAATAAGTATTAATTCGGTTCATGACTGAATCAGCACGCTTTCTTAGACGGTCGCCCTCGTCAGCATCATACAGTTCCGCGGCGCGGCGTAGCGCTATGACGTACATGCAATTGAGATACAAGCCCTTGCCCCGCGTGCAAAAGAGATCCTGCCAATCCGATGCTTCTTGCATGCTGAGCAAGCCGCTCTGATCCACATCCTGGTGTTCGTACCAGTGAAGAACCTCGCGGATCACATTGAGATCCGGCGCCAGTGACGCACTGGCGATGATCCACCATAGTCCACCATCGGCATAAGCACGAAAGTTGGGACGCAGCGTCGCACAATCGACGTTGTTGGGGATCGCTCCGAGCGATCCACGATGAGCCTTCAGAAGCGAAAGGCTCGCCTGCAAAGCTTGTTGAATCTGCTGGTCCTGGACGAAACGCGCGCCCAGCGATGCAATCATGCTGTCGCGCGCCCAGATCTGATGGTGTCCCACAGGGCGACCGGATGCTTTCAACCCCCAGGGACCGCAGCAGCGCCGCAACGATTCAATTGCGTCGCGATAGGTTGTGTCCAGTTGCGTCATGCAACATTTACCTTCAGGCTAGAGATGGCCGACGGGCTCTTTCATGCCCGCGCTGGGGGTCTTGTTGGTTTCGCGATCGAGCGACCGGCTCACGAGTTCTTTGGACCCCAAGCCCACGGCGAGCGCCAAAGCCAGCACGATTCCTCCGAACAGGATGCCGAATGCCAGACGAATAATGCCGCCTCCGATGCCCAGACGCTCGAGAGCAATGGTCACCGCTAGGACGGTTACCAGCCATTTTACGCCGACACTGAGAAGCCGCGCATATTGCAGGTTCATATTGACGGCGCCAATCAACACGCTGCGTGCGAGAAATCGGGCAATGATACTGCCCGCGACGAAGACGACAATCGCCGTCATCAAATCAGGCAGATAGGCGAACAGGCGAACTACGAATTGGGAGGGCAGCGCACCGTCAAAGGCTGAGATCCCGATCAGGAAACCCATAAATACGATAATCCAGGCGATGGCGCGCGTCACCAGCAGCGTGGGGCTGGATGCTGGCGACCACTCCGCGAGAGCCGGAAAGCCCCAGTGAGCGACCCGCCGATCGAAGTCGAAACGTGCCAGCGATCTCCGGAGAATCGCAGAAAGCGCCCACGCGATCATTACCGAAATGACGAGCGCCGTCAGCAGGGCCACGATCCCAGGCAGCAAGCTCGCCAACTGGCTTAACATCTTGGTCATCGATAGCCTGAGTGCTTGTCCAACTTGTTCCCACATAAACCCTCCTCAGCGTCACGGGTTGAATCGGTCGGGCCAACGCCAACGGGAAACCAGATAAGATTTGTTGTCCTCATATGCCTTGGATAGGAGTTCACTCCGCGAGTCGACCTCCGCCAGTCCGGCAGTTTGCATTTCCAGCGCGTAGGAAGCGATCCATCCCAAGTACAACGGCGTGATCGATCGTAGAAGGTGGTCGCGGCTGATGGTCTGGAGGCGGTATCCCAACGCAAAGTCGTAAATAATGCGGACCCACAGTTGGTCAGGGAACCGGAACTGATCGTCTGTCAGCCGCGACAAGCGCCGCAATTCCAGGAGCGAGGTGGGAGGCAGAATGAGTCCCCAAACATCCTGGAGGTTTTGCGCTCCCAATCGAAACGATTGGAGCATGCCATGTACGTCCACCGGAGTCGCGTTTTCTGGAGACGGAACTTCGGGCTGGCCGAATCGAGGTAATGTCTGCGAGCCCCGAATGCTCTGCCAGTGGGCCGCGCGCGCTTCCATTTCAAAAAACGCCGCACCGAGAATTTCCGATAGAAGGGAGCTTAAATTGTCCCAGTCTGTAGGGCTTTGGTGGCGAACGCCCAACTGCGATTCACAAACTTGAAAGCCATTGAACGCAGCAGCCGGGGCGATGGATGCCAGAAGACTGCGTTCGGGGCCGCGCCGACGCGCAGAATACTGCGCGAGAATCCGCTGCAGCAGCTTACCCGAAAGTCCGAAATCCGGTCCCATGGGATTCTGAAGCCGCTGGCCGTAGAGAGCCCCATGCAACGGAGCAAGCACGCTTCGATTCAGGAGGCCTTCCATCTTCTGGCGCGTGTAGCAAGGCGCAACCAGGTCGAAACCAAGGTCCAAGACCGGTTGTACCAGGCGATGAATCCATCCCGGCGTCGCGTTCTCTGGCCGGGACGCAATTACACAACATGCACGGACTGCGAGCTTTCCGCCTACCGTGAAGATCGTTCGATATGCATTGGATATGCCGTGTTGCGGCGTCTCGCCCGGTGCAGGCGGCGGCAGGCTGCAGAAGAAGACTGCGGGAGACTGGCTGTCCTCGGGAACTTCAGGCACGGCGGCCGGGCTGTGGGTACCGTTGTTACAGACCACCATGGCGCGCAGTGGCTTAGACAATTCCGCAAGAACTTCGCGCACCATACCGGCAGCGCTGTCGTTCTGTTCCGGCCGCTCGGAACCGATAATGCCGATCACGAGGTCGGCACCGCCAATTCGGTCGATCTGCTCTAATTCCGGCTGCGGAATGGCATCCAGTTCCACTCACGTCCTCCGGCCTCCAAGGGAAGCGACAAGATCCCCATCAAAGGGATGCGCACCCATGCGGGGCGATTATTCAGTTCGTAGGAGAGCTCATACAATGCCTTATTCAGCAAAAAGATCGCCAGCAATTTTCGAAAACCATCATTCGATGAAGGTAGAAACGGCGCATTCAGCGCGTTATTCCGATACGCACGCAGGAATTCTGCGCTCATCGAGCGGTCCCACAATCTCGCCCAGGGCTCCAGAGTCTTCCAATCTTCAGGCCGGCGGGCCGTGTGGGCGATCAGGCCGCTATAAGCGGCATAACTCAGGGACCGCACCATGCCGGCGACGTCTTTCATCGGAGAGTGCTTAGCGCGCCGCTCCGCAAGTGGACGCGCAGGCTCGCCCTCGAAGTCAAGAATGACGTAGTCCGTTTTGACTTGAAGAACCTGACCGAGATGATAATCGCCGTGAATGCGAGTGCGTTGTCCAAGCGTGCCATCTTGCGCCGCCAGCGTGAAGCTATTGAGGATCTGACCACGGCGGCCTAAGGCCAGCCCGGCTAAGTCGATAAAGTCGTCCGGCAGGCGAGCGACGCTGTCTTTCAATAAGTCCAGCACGCGACTCGCATCCTTTCTAAGACCGGCGAGAAGGCTCTGGACCTCATCATCGGAGAGCAGTTCCGGGGCGAATGAAGGATCGTCGGTAGGCGAGCCTAGCGCCAGATGCAATTGCGCGGTGCGCTTGCCCAGCATCGCCGCGGAGTCGAGGGCTATACCGACATACTCTCGCGCCAGCGGCGACGGTTCCTGCTGGGCAAGATCCATCAGATCCTCAGACGCCACGCGATTCTCGCCTTCCGGCCATGGCGCCGTCGCGCAGCGTTCGTAAAATTGCGAGAGCTCTTCGAGGGCTAATGTCCAGCCATCTCCTTGATTGGCGACGAAACCTTGGAGCATCGCGAAGGTCTGCGCCTCTCCGTTCACGGGAACGTAGTCGATGACCCCAGCAAACGGAGGAATGCCGTCGAAATGAACCCGCTCCGTGAGGTATCGCGCAATCTCGCAGTCCGGATTGGGACCACTCTGCTGGCGGCGAAATAGCTTCAGAATGAGCCGTTCATCGTAGACGATGGACGTATTGCTCTGTTCCGCGGATCCGCGCTTAACCGCCAACGAGGTTTCCACCGGACCACGAAGAACCCCGAGTTCGGCGCCGGGCGCGCCCCGCATCGATCCATTTCTTCCTCGCACTTGTTGGGCGCGCTCAATGAGCGTAAGGAAGGCCGCGCCTGCGCGATCATCGAAGACCGCGTCATGCAAGAACCCAGATCCGCCGGTGGCGACAACCGGGGCAATGATGGCACTCGGAAACGTCTCCTGCATCTTCTCAGCGTCCTTGCCGAACGTCAATCCCAGCGGAAGAAAATAACTATCCGAATCTCCTCTTTCATATTGGACTTCTACTAGCGCGAAGACAGCGGTCGAGTCAGGAATCGCCGTCCAATCCGTGATTCGTGTGGACCGGATGCGCTGCGCTTTCCCCCCGAACCATCTTTGTTTCGACAAATACTCCGGCAGGAGCGCGGATTCCAGACGGTAACGTCCGGCTCCATCCAGCAAGCGTTCCCAGGTGTCGGCCATGAGTGGCGCCGAACCCGTATGATTAGCCGACGCTTCGAGCGACTCGGATTGCGCGTGCAATTCCAGCCAGAAAAAGCCGTATGGCCCAAGCGTTAAACGGTAAGGCTGTTTTCCGATCGGCGGAAAATCGACATAGCCGAGCATCTCGACCGGTACCGCGCCCTCCAGTTCCGGCAAGTCCAGGTCCACCGGCTGGGCAAATCGTGACAGGTTGGCCACGCACAGGACCACCTGCTCTTCGTCCCGCCGCAAGTAAGCCAGCACTTTCCGATTCGATGGATTCAAGAATTCCAGCGAGCCGCGGCCGAACACGCGAAAGAGCTTGCGCAAGGCGATCATGTTGCGCATCCAGCTGAGCAGCGACGATGGATCCTCCTGCTGCGCCTCCACGTTCACCGCTTCGTAACCGACGACGGGATCCATAATCACGGGACTGTATAATCTGGCAGGCGAGGTGCGCGAAAAACCGGCATTGCGATCGGCATTCCACTGCATGGGTGTTCGCACGCCATTGCGATCGCCCAGATAAATGTTATCGCCCATGCCGATTTCGTCGCCGTAGTACAGCACTGGAGTTCCTGGAAAGGAAAACAGCAGGCTGTTCAGCAATTCGATGCGGCGCCGATTGTTGTCCATCAATGTCGCCAGACGACGGCGTATGCCTAAATTGACGCGCATGCGTGAATCGGCGCTATACGCAAGATACATGTAATCGCGTTCGTCATTGGTGACCATCTCAAGCGTGAGCTCGTCATGGTTTCGCAGGAACAAGGCCCATTGGCAGGTATTGGGGATCTCGGGAGTTTGCGCCATGATGTCGGTAATCGGCAACCGATCCTCCTGGCGGAGCGCCATATAGATGCGCGGCATCAACGGGAAGTGAAACGCCATGTGACACTCGTCGCCGTCTCCGAAGTAGGGACGTACGTCAGTAGGCCACTGGTTCGCTTCCGCAAGGATCATGCGCCCTTCGTAACCTTCGTCAATCTCCTTGCGCAGTTGCTTCACCAGAACATGGGTCTCGGGAAGGTTTTCGCAGCTGGTGCCGTCGCGCTCGATAAGATAAGGAATCGCGTCCACGCGAAGTGCGTCCACACCCAGATCCAGCCAGTAGCGCACTACATTAAGCATCTCCTCGACGACTTTGGGATTGTCGTAATTCAGATCCGGCTGGTGTGAAAAGAATCGATGCCAGAAATACGCCTTCGCCACGGGATCCCACGTCCAGTTCGACTTCTCCGTGTCCGTAAAGATGATTCGCACATCGCGGTATTTCTGATCGTTGTCGCTCCAGACATAGTAATCGCGTTCGGGCGATCCTTTAGGGGCCTGCCGGGCGCGCTGAAACCAAGCGTGCTGATCCGACGTGTGATTCATCACGAGCTCGATCATCACCTGTAGTCCCCGGTCATGCGCCGCTGCGAGAAACTTCTTGAAATCGTCCAGCGTTCCGTACATCGGATGGACGTTCAGGTAGTCGGAGATATCGTAGCCGTCATCCTTGAGAGGGGACGGAAAGAACGGCAGGAGCCACAGACAAGTAACACCCAGATCTTGAAGATAATCCAGCTTCTGGATCAAGCCGGGGAGGTCGCCGATGCCATCGTCATTGCTGTCGAAGAACGCGCGAACGTGAAGCTCATACAGCACCGCATCTTTGTACCATAGCGGATCGGTGGCGATTCCCGGTTTCTTCAAATGGCTCCCCTAGAGGTGACCGTCGGTAGAGATGTCTAGCTCCACCATCCAGAAATCACCAATTACGCGTTTAGCGAGTAGCGTGCTGCACTCAATTTCAAGGCTAACTCGTTCCACGACAACGCGGACCCGCCCGTCCGGTGGGAGCATTCTCTGGCTGTGCTGCACATCAGGGACCAAACGGTCGTGCTATTCACCCTACGAAACGATGAAGGCGCTCGCGTAATCTACTTTGAATGTGCTCCTGCGAAGCCCCTAGCCGTGCTGCATCCGCCCAGACGCAGCGTGTGAACGGGAGTTAACGCATCTCTCGCCTGGACCTCAATTCTAAAGGCATTTGTTGGAAATTCCTCGGTAGTTCGGCTGAATTCCAACTGGCACGGGACATGCATTCTCCAAAAGCGTATCTCACTTTCATTTGGAGGATCGAATGTTCAAGACGACATTTTCAAAGACAGCTGTTTTATGCTGTCTAGGCTTAGCTCTCTGCGCCAAAGTAGGTTCGGCCCAGACATGCCAGGGCGCGGTCAACGGCGCCTACGCCTATTCGGCGATCGGAACAGGATTTCCGGGCGCACTATTCACGCCGGTCACAGGCTCCGCTTCGACGTTTTCCAACACATCTATAGGACAACTGTTGGGCGGGATCGCCAACACTGGACCCTTTGCCTTGTCGGGAACGCTATGGTTCGATTCTTCAGGAAACATTGCTGCAGAGCAAGGTGGCACCAGGCTGATGGTGGGAACCTATGCATTGAATACCGATTGCACGATCAGCGCGACCTTAACGGACGCGTTCGGGTCTAGCAAGAGCACCACAGCGTTGCAAGGAATCGTGCTCGCCAACGGCTCGGAGATCGACCTCGGCGTGTTGCAGAATGTTTCCAACAACTCCGTCGCGGCGCCCGGAGCGTTTCAGTCCAGCCTGCTGATTAAGCTGGTGCGCCCTCTGGCCACCTACTGCTCAGTAAGCAATCTTACCGGTTCCTACGCGCTGATCGCGACGGGAACGCGAGTTGCGAGTCTCCCCAACGGTACGGGCAATGACCTTGTACCGGCGCAGACTGAAGCGGCATTCTTTCTGTTTGGGCGCGCCCAATTCGACGGCAGCGGAAACATTTTCGCGCCGCCTGGCCCTCCCTCTTCGCTGAATTTTCTCCAATTTGTAGGATCCTACACGGTCAATACGGACTGCACGGGGACCCTGACCTTGGGTACTGTCAGCGCGGTCGCCGGCACATCGGTGACCCCGGGCGCCACGCTTTCCGTGAATTTCGTCCTTACGCAGCCAAGTGTTCCGTTTACCGGAACCAGGCCGGTAATCGAATTTAGTCAGTCCAGCGCGACGCAAACTCTTTTTGGTTACGGCGAAGCGCAATAGCTCAAAGTCAAATCGAGGTTCAAACCCCGGCGAAGCCGTAGATCCAGGATCGGGCTTCGCCAAACTCCCGCCCGCCCGGAATTTAATCCCCTATAAGATTTGGCTTGACGGTCGCCGCACCTAGTGGTACAGTTTGTACCATGACAAAGCGGACCCGATCCGATGCTCGCGTGCGTGCCCCCCTCACAGAGCTCGAAAACGAAGTGATGCAGGCCGTATGGGACACCGGCCCTTGCCCTGTCGAAACGGTCCATCAGCTCGTATCCCGTAAACGCAACCTTAAGGAAACCAGCATCCGAACCATCCTGCGGCGTCTGGAGCAGAAGGGCTATCTGCGGCACGAGGAGAAGGGCCGCGCCTACGTGTACCGCGCCGTCGAACCCGCCCGCAGCCTGGCCGCGCGCGCCGTACGGCAGATCATCGATAGCTTCTGCCAAGGGTCAGTGGAGGAACTGGTCAGCGGCATGGTCGAGGCCAAGGTTCTGAGCAAGGGTGAACTCGAGACGTTGGAAGAGTTTGTCCGTAGCCGGAAAGGGATCAAATGACGATTCTGTTTGAAAGCGTAATTCGAGTGACACTCATCGCGGTGATGATTGGACTGGTATTGTTCGCGATGCGAATCAAGACGGCGTCAGTTTTGCACGCCGTGTGGGCCGGCGTCGTCGTGTTGATGCTGCTGCTTCCGGCCTGGGTGGCCTGGGGACCGAAAGCCCCTTTTCCGGTCCTCCCATCCAAGGTCGGACAGAACGCGACAGCTCAATTCGACCCTCTGCTCCTGCCGTTACCAGCGGGACTCCCCCAGCCCTCCACCAGCCCCGTCCGTCAGGACGGGGGATATAGCTTGCGTGAATATGCAATCCCCGGCATTTATCTACTCGGCGTGTGTGTGTTGCTTCTCCGGCTGGCGATCGGGACCATCCGGGCATCCCGATTGACGAGCGCGTCCTGTGTCGTTCCCGTCACAGTGGGCTTCCTGCACCCCAGAATTATTCTGCCCGAGTCCTCCCGCGAATGGCCGCGGGCGCAACTCGAAGCCGTCCTGGCGCACGAAGGGGAGCACATCCGCCGACGCGATCCGCTTTTTCAATGGCTAGCTTTGCTCAATCGAGCCCTTTTCTGGTTCCATCCGCTGGCCTGGTGGCTGGAACGGAAACTTTGCGGACTGGCGGAAGAAGCGTGCGATGCAGCAGTGCTCGCACGCGGCTACGATCCTCGTGAGTATTCCGAATATCTGCTGGACTTGGCGCGGTCGGTCGAGCGTGCGGG
>JAICXC010000188.1 GCA_025980665.1 Bryobacteraceae bacterium | reverse complement strand
TACCGGCCTTTGAGCGATTTCCACAAGGGTTCCCGGCACTGTCGCCTCCGCCACCAAGCCGGCCAGCTCCCGGATCGTCACTGCCTGGCCTGAACCTACATTGTACGGTCTGCAGGCCTTGCCGTGGACCAGGATGGTCCACAGCCAAACCGCCAAGTCGGCAGCGTACAGGTACGACCGGCACGGCGTGCCGTCCCCCTGAATCCTGATCGGGCCTCCCGCCAGAACGTCGCGGATAAAGTTCCCCACCGCGAAGTTGGCGTCTAGCGGCAGCCGCGGTCCGGTGAACGCAAACAGCCTCGCGATTAGCGCCGCGAATCCATGTTGGCTCCCGGCCGCCACCAGAAGCGATTCTGAGACCCGCTTGGCCATCCCATAAGTCGTCACTTCTCCCGTCGGCTCAAAGCCATAATCTTCAGGAATGTGAGTCAGTCCGGGCGGCTGCTTTCCGTAGACCGCGCCCGAGCTGGTAAAGAGGAACCGGGCGGTCCCGTGAGTCGCCGCGAAATCCAGGATACGGCGCATCCCCGCTGCGTCGGTTTCGGGAACCGGATCGGGCATGGCGGCGTGGATCACGTAGGGGAAGTCGCCCGTGGGATATTTGAACGTAAGTGCATCGCCTTGGAGTACTTGGATCGCCGGGTGCTGGGCTGCGCTGGGGTTCGTTTTGTAGTATCGCTCCGGATCGCGAGTAAGAACGACGACCGACACGCCAACGTCGGCCCGTAGCAGGCTCTCGACCAGCCAGCTCCCGACAAAGCCCGTCCCACCGGTAATAAAGATGCGGGCTCCGGCCAGCGCCTTGAAGGCGCTCGCTGCATGTTGGACGACATGATCGAGATCGCTGTCGGGAAGCGCCGGCATGCCTATACCAGGCTATGGAATGCTCCCAGCACGTGATCGAGCATGTCGTGATGAATGCCCGGATATACGCCGATCCAGAAGACATTGTTCATCACGAAATCGGTGTTTTCCAGGCTCCCGGCGATCCGGTAATGGACGTTCTGGTAAGCTGGTTGGCGCGTTAGGTTGCCGGCGAACAGCAACCGCGTCGCGATCTTGCGTTCTTCCAGCTGATGGATCACTGCGGTGCGCGTTAGCGGCCCTCCCGGGCGGACGGCGATCGGAAACCCGAACCAGCTTGGATCGGAGCCCGGAGTCGCCTGCGGAAGAATGAAAAGCTCTTCCATGTCCGCGAGTCCCTCCCGCAGTGCCTGAAAGTTAGCCTTGCGCTTCTCGATGAAGCGGGGAAGTTTTTCGAGCTGGGTCACGCCGACGGCAGCCTGCAGATCGGTCATCTTAAGGTTGTATCCGATGTGCGAGTAGATATACTTGTGATCGTAGCCGCACGGCAGACCGCCCAGCTCCCATTCGAATCGTTTGCCGCAGGTGTTGGCCTTGCCCGGGTCGCACCAGCAGTCGCGGCCCCAGTCGCGGAACGATTCGACGATGGTCTTGAGCAGCGGCTTCTCCGCAAGCACGCAGCCGCCCTCGCCCATCGTGATGTGATGGGCAGGGTAGAAGCTAACCGTGGCAAGATCGCCGAAGGTTCCTACCTTGCGTCCCTCAAACGTGGATCCGAGCGCGTCGCAGCAGTCCTCGATTAGCCACAAGTGGTGGCGATCGGCGAACGCCTTCACGGCTGCCGCATCGAATGGATTGCCGAGAGTATGCGCGATCATGATGGCTCGCGTTCGATCCGACAGCGCGCCTTCGATAAGCGAGACGTCCACGTTATACGTGGGTACCTGCACATCTACAAACACGGGAATCAAACCGTTTTGGACGATCGGGTTGACGGTAGTGGGGAAACCAGCGGCCAGTGTGATCACTTCGTCGCCCGGCCGCAGGCGGCGATCTTCGAGCTTGGGCGAAGTCAGAGCCGTCAGCGCCAGCAGATTTGCCGATGACCCGGAGTTCACCAGCGTGGCTCCTCGAACACCGATATATCGTGCGAAAGACTTCTCGAACTGCGCCGCGAAACGCCCAGTTGTGAGCCAGAAATCGAGAGCGGAATCGACCAATGACTGCATGTCCGCGGCGTCGAACACGCGCCCCGCCACGGGCACCGAGCTTTCTCCTGGAACGAACTTCGTGGGGCCAAATGCTTCCCTCTGGAATGCGCTCACCATTTCCAGAATCCGCGCTCGCAACTCGGCAGCGCGCGCCGTCATCGGAGGAAGTCCTTATACCATGCGATGGTTCGCTCCAAGCCCTGTTCCAGCGTAAACAACGGACTCCAGCCGAGTGTCTGGCGGGCCAGCTGCGCGCTCAGATACTGGTTCCGAATCTCGTTGGACGCTTCATTGCGAACTTCCGGTTGAAGCCGGGATTCCATCTTGCACAAGATTTTATTCACCAGATCGAGCACCGTAATTTGAAGCTCATTGGAAAAATTGAAGCACACTCCGCTCAGTTGAGGATCTTGAACCAGGCGTTCCGCCAGCAGCATGTACGCAGCTGCGCCATCCTCGACATAGAAGTAGTCGCGCACAAACTTTCCGTCCGATCGGATCACAGGCCGCCCGCCGCGCAGGACCGACCGGATGGTCCCGGGCACGATGCGGTTCCAGTTCAAGTCGCCGCCGCCGTAGAAATTTCCGCAGCGCGTGACCGCCACCGGAAGCTTATACGTTTCGCCGTATGTCTGTGCGATCAGATCCGCACACGATTTGCTGACGTCGTAGGGATGGCGTCCTTCCAGGGGAGTATTTTCTGCATAAGGCAGTGCTTCCTGGTGTCCGTAAGCCTTGTCGGAGGACGCTACGACGATTGACTTGACGCGCGGGGACCGGCGGCAGGCTTCGAGCAGATTCCACGTTCCTTGAATGTTGCTTTCGAACGTGGAAACGGGGTTTAGGTTGGCGATTCCGACGATCGTTTGCGCAGCCAGATGAAAAACAACGTCCACTTCGTATTCGCCCAGAACGCGTTCGATCAAGTCGCGATCCCGCACATCACCGCGGACCATCTTCACTCGCTCGAGCGTCTTGCTGCGAACAAGTTCGCTTTGTGGCACCCAATCACGGACGAGACATACCACGTCAGCACCCGATTCGGTGAGGCTTCGCGTGAGCCAGCTTCCCAGCAGTCCTGTGGCTCCCGTGACCAGGGTGGGCCGGTCGCGCCAGAAGCCTTCGTTTAAGCCCATACGGAGTCTAGTCCCAAACCTTCCACGGAGCCAGACCGTTCTTCCACAGATCGTTCAGGATCTGATATTCGCGATAGGTGTCCATGGCGTAAAAAAAGCCATCGTGGTGGTAGGCGATCAGCTGCCGCTCGCGAGCCAGCCGTTCAAGCGGCTGGTGCTCGAGGATGCACTGATCGTCATCCAGGTAATCCAGCACTTCGCGCTGAAAGACGAAGAATCCGGCGCTGGCCCAGGCGTCCGATTTCGGTTTCTCGATGAAATTCTGAACTTGGTTATCGGAGTTGATGTCGAGGATCCCAAAGCGGGAAGCGGGGCGGAAGGTGGTGACTGTAGCCAGGCGCCCATGGCTTTTGTGAAACTCAACGAGTCCGCGAATGTCGACGTCGCTGACACCGTCGCCGTAAGTGACCATGAAGCAGTCGTCGGAAAGATACTTCCTGGCGCGCCTTAGCCGCCCACCGGTCATGGTTTCGAGGCCGGTGTCAGCCAGCGTGATGCGGAAATTCTGCTCTTCGTGATTATCGTTGTACTCGAGGCGCGACTCTTTGCCAAGACAGATGGTGAAATCGTTGTTCATCGCCTCGTAGTTCAGAAAGTATTCCTTGATCATGCTGCCGCGGTAGCCCAGGCATAGGACAAAATCCCGAAAGCCATGGTGGGCATAGAGCTTCATGATGTGCCAGAGGATGGGCCGGCCGCCCACCTCCACTAGGGGCTTAGGCCGAAACTCGGTCTCTTCGCGCAAGCGCGTTCCCACGCCGCCGCACAAGATCGCCACTTTCATTTCTGAGTTTCCTTCAGGGCAAGGAGATGCAGACAGGTTAACAGATTCAAAGCATGCCTTCGTGCTTCAAATGATCGACAGAAGAAGCGTTCTGCTTGAGCCCCGGGCCGGCCCAAAACTCGCAGGCCTGTAGGAAAATAGCGAAAAGACGTCCTTAACACCCGATGCTGATGAGCGTCTGCGCTGCCACATCGAAACTAACGCAAGCTGCTGGCGGGAGATGGCGATCTGAGTTCCGCGAGGACAAGACGGAATGCCTCGCTTCGGGGCACAAAATCCGACTATGCGGAAACGGGGGCAGGGCAGCGGCAAGCTGGCCCAAGCGGCCGAGACCACCCTTCTTTATGCGGCTAGTTGTTAGCAAACCGAACAGCCTCGACCCGCGTAGACGGATATCATGGGGTTTACCAATGCGCCCCCCGGCGAGAAGTTCAGCTCCTGCTTTTTCTTCTCGGGTTTTTTGGTCGCTGATCCAGCTACCCCTGAAGCTCGCCGCGCCCGGATTTGGGCGTCGCGCGCGTCTATTCGGCGATTTTTGCAGGTGCCGTCAAAATCTTCAGGGTGCCGATTAACGTCACCCTGGCGATGATTGTTCTCAATGCGTTTTTGTATGGATGCGCCGTGGCCCTTTTGCGAGTATTATCGCGATGCGTTTACGGGCCCGCGGCCCCGGGCGTGGTCGGCGGTACACTGCTTGCGGTATCGGGCTGGATGATGCCGCAATGGCGCCGCTCGTGCTTTCCGCGGACCGGAAGGGCCGTCCCTTTGGTTCTATAAAAGAGGATGTCAAGAGAAAAAATTCCCCCAACGAGCTGGAGCCCCAAATATTTTCGGAATCCAGCCCTCGGTCCCCTGCCCGCTATGGAACCTTCATCCGAACCAGAATCTCGAGGAAGCTAAACTTGTGGCGGCCTTGGGTGAAGGCCCCTTATAACAAGATGCGTATGCGGAATGGCTACTATTGGATCCGAACCCACGCGATACAGTTTCTGAAATTGTCTGCCGCCAGAGTCTTTTACTACTGGTTCCCATCGCAGGATGAGGGCTGGCCAGCGCGTTTTTACTGGATCATGAGCGCTCTTGGGATCTGGGGCGTTTGGATCTCGCGGAAGAACCGTTTAGCTTTGTCGCTCGCCTTGGCGCGGTTGTTTATTCAGCGGCGTTTACCGTGATTTGCACGGATCTCCGTACCGTTTCCCGAGCCTATGGATCTCTGCTTTATTAGCGGGCTGCGGCATGATGGAAATCGTCGCGAAATCCGTAGCGCCGTTCATTTAGCCAAGTAACAAAAGTACTAGTGAGTTCTAATAGGACTCGAACGGTTCACCATAGTCCAACTGGAGTATTGCTTCCAGCCGACGGCCCGCATATCATAATGAAATACCTTAGAAGTCTGGTTCAGGCGACTGGGCCGAGTACAAACCAGCAAGGCAGTGCAGGAGAGTGTCTCTGACTTTTTCGTTGAGGAACGAGGCCAAGATGTATTGGAATATTCCCTGTTGTTAGCATTCGTTGTCGTTTCCTCAGCCGCGCTACTGTTGATCAACATGTCATCGATCGTGGGCATTTGGAGCTCAACTAATGAACTCGCACATACTGCCAACAGCGTGGCTACGTCTG
>JAICXC010000057.1 GCA_025980665.1 Bryobacteraceae bacterium | reverse complement strand
GCGTGATCCGCGCAACAATGGCGGGACGGCCGTGGTTCAAATCGAAGACACCCAAGGCGGATCCGAGGGGTACACCTTCGATCTCTTTTGGGGTAACGAGCCGCCCATCTCAGGCGGATTCCAGGGTGGCCGTGGTCCCGGCCCTGGTGATAATCGGCAAGGCGACCGCGGCGATCGCAATGACCAGGGATTCAGGCCGCCCGACGGCCGGCCGCCAGAGCGCGGGGAATTTCGTGGTGGCCGGCGCATGCCCGACGACCAGGCGTTTGACATTTGCCGGCGATCGATTCGAGATCAAGCGATTACCCGTTTCCGGACCCAGAACGTCGACATCAGGAACATAGCCGTGGACAATAATCCAGGCCGTCGCGATTGGATCACGGGGGATGTAGCAATACCGCGGCGATTCAACCGCCAGGATGTCTACCACTTTACCTGCTCAGTCAATTTCGACACAGGAGAAGTTCGCAGCGCCCATATCGATCAGTTCGAGCAGGGTTACTATTCAAACCGCAGATAGTCGACGGGTTAAACCAACATCGTCGCGACATCTACAGTGGATCGGTGGCCTTCCACGACTACGATGCCGCTTTGAGTGACGTAGTAGAGGTTGTTGTCGCGTTCGCGGTCGAAGCCGATGGTGGCATCTTCCGGCACGCGGACGTTTTTATCGAGGATGGCCCGGCGCACCCGGGCCCTCCGTCCGATATCGCAGTTATCGAACACCACCGAATCTTCGACCACCGCGCCAGAGTGCACCTTCACGTTACGACCCATTACTGAACCGCGTAACATACCGCCGGAAAGAATCGACCCCCCCGAGACGATGGAATCGATCGCCTGACCGCGGCGGCCGTGTTCGTCGAAGATAAATTTCGCGGGCGGATCGGAGTAGTTGGTGGTGCGCAGCGGCCACTGCCGGTTATAAAGATTCAGGGCGGGACTGATCGCCTTTAGATCCATATTGGCGTCATAGAAGGAATCGATAGTTCCTACATCGCGCCAGTAGGGTTCCTGATTCGGAGGATCTCCGGGAATACGATTGGTCTGAAAATCATAGGCATACATCGGTGCTCGCCCCACCAACGACGGAAGGATATCGCGGCCGAAATCGTGCGAGCTGTTTTCGTTTTCCGCATCCGCGTACAGCTCGCGTAGTAGAAGGTTGGTGGAGAAAATGTAATTCCCCATGGACGCATACACTCGATCCGGATCGCCCGGCATGGTCGGCGCGTCGGCGCGTTTTTCATGAAAGCCGACGACGGTGCCGTCGGGAGCCGCTTCGATCACTCCGAATTCCGAAGCCTGGTCTCTGGGCACGGGGATTGCGGCGATGGTGGCCTGCGAGCGCTTGTGCATGTGGAACTCCAGCATCTCGCGGATATTCATGCGGTAGATGTGATCGGCGCCGAAGATCGCCACATAGTGCGGATCGGCTTGCTCGATCAAGTTGATGTTTTGGTGCAGTGCGTCGGCTGTGCCTCGATACCAATCTTCGCCAGGCGAACGCATCTGCGCCGGCACCGGGATAATGAAGTGCTGCTGCAACAGGCCGCCGACTTCCCAGCCTTCGCTCAAGTGCTGCAGCAGGCTCTGGCTCTTGAACTGGATCAGGACATAGATGGAATAAATGCCTGAGTTGACCAGGTTGCTAAGGACGAAGTCCACAATTCGATAGCGTCCTCCAAAAGGCGTGGCCGGTTTAGCCCGCTCCTTGGTCAGCGGCGAGAGCCGCGTACCTTTACCTCCGGCCAGCACGAACGCGAGCACCCTAGCCTGCATGGGGGTTATTGTGGCAGGAGTACGGGGACGTTGGCAATATAATAAATCGAGATCCTACTGCTAACAACGTGACACGGAACCAGATCCTGGAGACGCTGCGCGAAAGGATCGTCCGCTTCGCGGCATCTCGGTTAGTAGGGGGCATTGGCGCCGAAGATATTGCCCAGGAGGTTCTTTTGGTCCTGTACGAGAAATATCCGGCCCTGGACAGGATCGAGGATCTGCTGCCCCTATCGATCGAAATTGCCCGTTTTAAGGTCCTGGCGTCGCGGCGAAAGACCCACCGACGGGGCGAAAACACTCAGATTTCGGTAGATGATCTTCCGCTGGTTGGCGCGGGTCCGGACCCGCTGGAACAGGCGGTTCGACGGGAGAAACTGGAGCTGCTGGAGGCAGCGCTCAAAGGCCTTGGAGAGCGTTGCCGAGAGATATTTCGTCTTAAGTTACAGGGACTTAGCTTTATAGATATCCAGAAGCAGTTGAAGGTGGGTTCGATTAATACTTTATATACCTGGGACTTTCGCTGCCGCAAAGAGCTTCGGGAGCGGCTAGGCAAGGATTGGGATCGGAAATGACCAAGGACGAAGCCCGCAAGTTTCTAGGGGGGTACGCTACCGGTTCGCTCACCGAGGCTGAACGGACGGCTCTCTTTCAAGCTGCTCTCGAAGACCAGGAATTGTTCGATGAGCTCGCGGGCGAGCAAGTCTTAAAGGAAGTTCTGGATGATCCCGGAGCGCGGCAACGGCTTATCGCTGCACTGGAGGCGCCGCGGCATCGAACGTGGTTATGGGCCACGGCGGCAGCGTCTCTGGCGATCGCAGTCGTCATCGGAATAGTGGTTTCGCAGCGAACGCCGCCGCCTCCTCAGCAAATAGCCCAGGTGCTGAAATCGCCGCAGCGTAGTGTGGCCCCGGCAGAGCGTCCTGCGTCACCGCGCGTAGCAGCACCTGCGCCGGCGACCTCGCCGCGGCCTGTGGTCCAACCAAAGGTCGCTCCTAAGCCTCCTGCACTTGCGCCGATACCGGCTCCCGAACTCCAGAAAGCGGAAGCGGAGAACAAGCTTGCCGACCAACTGCAACAAGCTAGACCTCAAGCGGCGGCGGGAGTCGTACAAGAATTCGCGGCCACCCGCGCACCCGCCAGGTTCGCGTTCAACTACATGGTTCGCGGCGATGGGTTTCTGGAAATCGTGCCCGCGGCGTCTGGATACCTGTCGGTTACAGCCGGGGATGCGGTACTCTTTTCTAGCAGCGCGGTCAGCCCGGGAACGCCCATTCGGATTGCGATCCCTTCAGACGCATCCAGCCTCGTGATCGCTTTTTCCGCGATGCCGGGAATTACAGGATTGCCAGTACGCCGTGATGGGACTGTGGGAACGGTGACCGATCAGGATCGGCCGAACGGCCGGATACTCATTCAACTCTTCCTGACACCAGCGACTCAATAAACTTTCGCTCGATCGGCCACGTTCCGGTCACCTGGTCCTTCTGTGCTCCGAAACGTCCGGCCACCAGCACCCCGCTGAGATCGCCCGCAGCCGGCTTGAGCTTGTCGCGATCGAGCATCTTCTTGAGCAGGTCAGTCACGCTCGAAAACTGCGCGGCCATCTTGGCGGCGTCATCCGGACTCGTGCAGTCTACAGTCATCCGCAATTCGAAGCTCTTTTGATCCCCCGAGGGACCGAGCGTAAATACCGTGCCGCGAGCCTGTGCAAGCTGCGTCCGGAAGGGGCTCAATCCCGCGGGTAACGTTTTGGCATCGGCGAATACGTAGGGCGGAGCAGAGATCCAGATCGCGGCAGTCGGAATTTTGGGCGGGTCTTTCCAGAATCCGGGGAAGATGACGCGCGCGGCTTGCGGATCGCGGGCCACCGCTAGCGCAAGCACATCCCGCCGCAGAAGAGCAAAGGAAATCGTCTTGCCGGCTTGGCTGGCAGGCATGCTGCACGTTTCGTTCTCGCACTTCCCTTGGTGCGATTGGGCGTAGTCTGCTAACCGATTCCACTTGAATCGGCCCTGTACGGCGAAGTATTCATCGCCATCGCGGAATCCGGCGGCGACTGCATCCAAATCGGTGCGGTAATCGAACCCCGTCTGTTCGACAAACTGCTTATAGTCGGCTTCTTCACTTGCTTGCGAGCCTGCCAGCAACTCCAGGATGCCCGCCGAACGCAGCAGTCCGACGTTCAGATAGGCGTGCAAGGACCGGTCCTGGGGAAGGCACTGCACCAGCCTGACCGCATCGTAAGGACGCGAATAGAACCGGTATCCCCAGATGCCAAGGGCAACGCCCAGCACCGCTGCGATGGCGGCACCTTTTTTCATCTCGTTAGATAAATCATCAGACTGTGGCGGCAGTCTCGGCCATGCGGGCCTGCTTCCACAGGGCGATGTACGGTTTCAGATCGGCCATCATCTTCGCGAATTGCTTGGGATCGAGCGATTGCGCACCATCGCTTACGGCCTTTTCCGGGTGCGGATGCATTTCGACAATCAAACCGTCGGCGCCCACGGCGACTCCGGCTCGCGCCAGGGCGGGCACCAGACTGCGCTTACCGGCCGCATGGCTGGGATCGAGGATCACAGGCAGATGCGTCATCTCGCTCAGCGCAGCAATCGCTCCGATATCGCAGGTGTTGCGGGTAACGGTCTCAAAGGTGCGGATTCCCCGCTCGCACAGCATCACATCGGGATTGCCGTGAGCCACGATGTATTCGGCCGACATCAGCAGTTCCTTGACGGTGGCGCTCAGGCCGCGCTTCAGCAGAATGGGTCGGCCGCACTTGCCCAGGGTCTTGAGCAACGCGAAGTTCTGCATGTTGCGCGCGCCGATCTGGAGAACGTCGGCGTACTCGGCGACCAGACTCACATCGCGATCGCTCATCACTTCGGTGACGATGCCGAGCCCGGTCAGCGTGCGAGCCTTCGCCAGCAGTTTGAGTCCTTCTTCTTCGAGGCCTTGAAAATCGTAAGGTGACGTCCGAGGCTTGAATGCGCCGCCGCGCAGAAGTTTGGCTCCGCCTTTGGCGACGATCTCCGCCGATTCCAGGATCTGCTTCTCGCTTTCGACGGAGCAGGGACCGGCCATAACGACAAACTCGTCACCGCCGATCGTGGCACCCGCTACTTTGATTTCCGTTCTCTCGGGTCGAAATTCCTTGCTTACGAATTTGTACGGGGCAGAAATGCGGACCGCCTTCTCCACCTGGGGCATGGCCTCAAGCGATTCGAGGCAGGCGGTGACATCACCCATCCCGATCGCGCCGATCACCACGCGCTCCTCCCCTTCAATGGAGTGGACCTTGTAGCCGAATTCTTCGATACGCGCGCGCACCTGAGCCACCTCCTCCTTAGTCGCATGCAGCCGCATGGAGATAATCATTTGAAACACCCTCCCATTTTCTTTTGCGCACAACTCAGCCGGTCGCGAAAGCTTTCTGCCAGCAATGAGTCCGCGCCCGGCGCTGTGCGCGGAAACGAAAAAACCCACTCTTTCGAGTGGGTTCGTTTTGAAATTCCGAATGGGCCCACTCGTCCGCTTCAGCCGGTAAAATACCGGAACCAAAATCGATACGAGCTAGCAAAACTGCGATTCATGAAGTTCGATTGTATCACAGCGCCTGAAGTTTTGTAGCGCAGGGCAGGGCCGGCGGCACATTCCTGAAACATTATTCCGACCTAGGGACTCCCCTAGTTGTGGCTGCTCACCGAAAACGACTCCACTGTGTCCCGTTCCGATGAGCCTGGAGGGTTGTATGTGCCAGGATCTGGATATTCTAGCCAAGCGGTTCGACGCCGAGTCAAAAGTGTATGCAGAAGCCGTGCATTTTTTGCAGACGGCCGCTGAGCCACACCTTGTCGCAGCGTCTCGACGGGTAGAGCGCGCTCTGTTGGCCTTCGAAAAAGCGCGTGAGCAACTTAGCCAGCATCTTCGCTTGCACCAGTGCCGCCAGGCAGGGGATTGAGCCAGCCGACGAAAATTGTCAACGACCCTTGTCCCCGGAAAGAAGTGCGTCGAGCTTGTCGGCCTCAGCGTTAAGCGCTTTCCGGCCCGCGGGATCTGTGATGCGTACTTCAAAGTGACGGAGCGTACTGACCGCCTTTCGCATGTCCTCCAGAAGTTTCGCCCTGTGCCCGGGGTCGTGAGTACCTTTCGCTATCTCATGGAACGTATTGGCGAGTTTCACCTCGCACCATAAAAAATCGACGAGAGCCTTTTGACTCTCGCGTTTCAGTTCTGAGAGCTCAATGGACACGTGCCTATGCTTACCTGTATTGTGGGTCAACACAAGATCTAGGGCGCTCCCTAGTTGTAGAGTGTGCAATTGCACGGGATACTTGAAATCGCCCCGATTTGAAAGTAATCTGCGGTTTCGCTGCAGTGATCTCGCATCTCCCTTTCTTGTAGCGGGAATTATAGCAATGTTGACCGTAAGACGATTCAGATTAGAGCGCCCCACTCTGGCGATTGACACCACGGACGTTTGGGGAAATGCCAACTAACGAGGCTACCTTCTGTCCCGAACGGGAGACTCTAAAGATCCGCCTGCACGCGGATATCCGGGTTTACCACGAAGCCGTAGTGGCGCTACAGGCGAACATCGAAGAGGCAAAACCTCAAAAACACGCGGAAAGGGCCAGACTGGCTTACGAAGTTTCGCTAAAAAAGCTAAACCAGCATGTAGCCTCGCATGGCTGCGGATAGAAACTATTTCTTCTGCGGCAGGGCAAACACGTAAATCGCGTTGGCGCCCTTGGGCTCCTTCAGGCCCGGCGCGTAGCCGATGACGCTTTGCGTCAAGAGACCATCACCGGTCGCGACCGCGATGTACTGCTGGCCGTTCACCGAATAAGTAATCGTGCTGTTGGCAATCGGGCCGCCGATGGTCTGCTCCCAGAGCACCTTGCCCGAAGCCGCATCCAGCGCGCGAACCCTGCGATCCAGGTCTCCGAAAAACACCAGGCCGCCGGCGGTGGCGAGCACGGCCCCATTGATCGGCGCTGCGCCCTTATAAATGTGTTCGATCTTTCCGGTCGCGAGATTAATCTTCGAAATGCCCGAGAACTCGGCGGGATTCGACCCTTCGCGAGCTTTGCCGTTGCGCACTGGGCGAACGGTCGGGAACATCGGACCCGTCTGCATGTCCAAACAAGTGTCCACCCACGGAGCGTACAGTGAATTGGTCACCGGACTATAGGCCTGCGACCAGTAGCTGCGTGTGTTGAAAAAGCAGATCGTTTTATGTTGACTCGGACCGGTGAAGATAAGGCTTTCGTTCAAATGGACCTTGCCGTCCGGATCCACTTTATCGATCAGGAAATTCGAGACGTCGAAGGGCCATGGGTTAGCCCAAAGGAACTCACCCGTGTGGCGGTCCATTGCAAAGACGCCGCCGGATTCGCCGGTGGCGATGACCACGTCGCGTTTCTCGCCCGGTTTGATTTTATTGTTGAACCACTTGGCCGTAGCCGCCGTGGGATTGAGCGTGGTCGAAGCCAGGAGGCGGTCATCAGTCCAATCCTCATCCCAATCGTCGCCGGCCAAGTGCTGGTAATACCAATTCAATTTCCCGGTATCCGCATTGATGGATATAGTGGAATCGCTAAAGAGATCGACCGGCCCCGAAGTGGGAACCGCGAACGCATCGCCATGGCGCTCCATGCGCGTGTTCGGCGTGGGATTTGCCACACCGTAGATCACGGAATTAGTAGAGGGATCATAGGTTCCGGGACCGCCCCAAGTGGAGGCAAAGCGCTTGTCGTCCGGTGTATTGCCCCAGGAGTCGCCGCCCGGTTCGCCGGTGTTGGCAGCCGTAGCGAACTTCCACAACAGTTTTCCGGTCTTGGCGTCGTGCGCCGAGATGTAGCAATTCACGTGGTTGCCGGTGCAGGACCCGCCCGAAATAATCTTGTCGCCAGCCACGATAGCGCCCGAAATATTTCCGCGCGTATCGGTCTTGGTTTCCCAACGCATCTCGCCGGTCTTGGCGTCCAGCGCGACCAGGAAACTATCCGGCGTGGTGGTGTAGATCATGTCGTCCCACATGCCGATGGTCTTCGCGCGCGCCTGACTCGCCTGGTTGGCGGGAAGCTTGCGCTGGTATTCCCAGATGAGATTGCCGTTGGTGGCGTCCAGCGCCTGGACCGCCGCGCCGGGAGCCATCAGATACATCACGCCGTTATGCACCAGAGGGATACCTTCTTGCGCGCCCGCGCCCTGGCCGCGCGTCCATACCATGCGCAGCTGATCGACGTTGCTTTTGTCGATTTGCTTGAGAGGCGAATACCGCTGCGCATCGTACGTGCGGTTGTACATCAGCCAGTCGTTGGGACTGGGATTCAGCAGCATGTCCTTAGTGACAGGCACGAAGGTTCGTGGTTGCGCGAGCAACAATTGTGCCAGCAACAAGCCAGACGCGGATAGTAAACCGATGATGTGAGCTCTCATCTTTTAAACCCTTCTTGGGCTAGCGTTGATTATACGCAGAACTGGTCGAACGCGTCAGTGAGCAGCCCAGCGATCTGCTGCGGATCCCGGCGTTCAATATCGCTGCGGTGCAGCACGTAGACCGGCTTGCCATCCTGGAATAAAGCCATAAAGGGAGATGAGGGCGGATATTCGACTAGAATATCGCGCAGGTGAGCCACGGCGGCTTCATCGCCACCCGCGAAGACAGTAGCCGTTTTCGAAGGGCGTACCGGATGCTGAAGAGCCATTCCGACAGCGGGACGAGCTCGGCCAGCCGCGCAGCCGCAGACGGAATTCACCACCATCAGCACGGTGCCGTGTCCAGGTGCGAGAACGCGGTCGACGTCGGCCGGCGTCCGGGCTTCCTCGACGCCGTATTGAGTAAGGTCCGCCCGCATGGGGGCGATCAGGTCTTGAGAGTATGCCACGGTTCGATTTTAACAGCGGTCCCGGCGCCTTGTATCCTTTTTGACTCGGAAACGCCTTTTTGACATAATATTTCGCGTACTTGGATGCTGTTGTCTCCAATGACAGTCAGGAGTGCTCCGGTGAAGAAGCTTTTCGTTGGAAATCTGCCGTACGGTGCGAACGAGACGGATGTCCAGAGTCTCTTTGCAGATGCAGGCGTGAATGTGGACTCGGTGACGGTTATGCGCGATCGCTTTACAGGTCAGGCTCGAGGCTTTGGCTTCGTGGAAATTAACGATGACGCCGCCGCGCAGCGCGCCGTCGATACTTGCCACGGGAAAGAACTGATGGGCCGAACGCTGGTGGTAAACGAAGCCCGTCCCATGGCTCCGCGCGAGGGTGGCGCGGTACGTCCTCCGCGACGGTAGAATCGATGCGGCCGCATCAAAACGGCCGCTACTTATTGTGGTTTGAGTTTCCGCGCTAGAAAATCGCCCGCTGCGCGATAAGCCTTGATCCAGCTCTCTTCCAGCAAGAATTCGTGTACTTCTCCGGGGAAGATGAGTTCTTCGAAGTCCACGCCTTGCGCTCGCAGAGCTTCCACCAGCCGTTCCGTCTGATTGAAGGCGACGTTGCGATCGTCATCGCCATGAATCAGCAGCACGGGCGAGTGCCAGTTCTTCACGTCGGCCAATGGCGACGATTGCAGCGCCGTACGCTCGATTTCGCGGAGCTCATCCACATTGAGTGCGGTGAGCTGGCGATCCCCGCGAATGCTCCAGTCCTCGACGCCGTGCATGTCCACGCCCGCAGCAAATAAGTTGCTGGCCCGTGCCAGCGCCATGGCGGTCAGATAACCTCCGTAAGATCCGCCCCACGCGCCGATGCGTTTGGGATCGACGTCCGGCCGAGAGGCCATGTAGAGTCCCGCGCCCATGACATCGTTAAAGTCGCTGCCTCCGGAGTTGCCGAAATTCAGAGCTTCGCGAAAATTCAGTCCGTAGCCGATGCCACTGCGGTAGTTCACGCTGAGCACGACAAATCCACGGGCGGCCAGATACTGGTTCATCGCATAGGCATTCGAGTAATAACGCCGGTAGTGATAGCCCAGCAGCATCTGCCGCCTTGAGCCTCCGTGAAAGAAGATCACGGCAGGGTGTTTCGCGGCGGCGCCCCCCGCGGGCAGGAAGAGCTGACCATGGATCTGGAGGCCGTCCGAGGAGGGGAAGATCACCTGCTGGGGCTTGACCAGATCTTTAGGGAAATCCGCTGGGATTGAATCGGGCGCCAGATCGCGGACTGGCGCGTTGCCGATCTTCACTGCCGCACGGCTGATTTCGGTGGCGCTTGAACGCAGGAACGCGATGGCTCCGCCGGCTACGTCCACTGGCCCCCATTCAATCCCTTCGCCAAGTTGCGATCCGAGAATCGGTGACACTTTGCCGCCTGATGCGGCCACGCGCCACACGTGGCGGCGATCGATATCGTCCTGATTGGAAGAGAAGAGTATCTCGCGCCGATCGCGCGAGAGCGAGACCTGCTCGATTTCAAACTCGCCGGGAGTCAGTAACTGGGCGTGTCCGGCATCCGCCGGTACCGAATAAAGATGGAGCCAACCGTCGCGCTCCCAGGGAAACACCAGACGGTCACCGTCGGCCCACAGGATCTGACTTTCCGCCTCCATTCCGCGAAATGCGCTGCCGGGGCCTTTTTCGGCATGCCACACAGCACGGCCCGCGCCTGTCGTCGCGTCCGCGACTCGAATGGACCAGGGAGTTTGCGCATCGCGCACCGGACCGACGGATATCGCGGAAGAATACGCGCGGCGGACAAATGCAATGCGGCGGCTATCCGGACTCCATACGGGGGAGTTGTCGTGATCGACGCTGGGATCCAAGTAGGTGACGGATTTGCTTGCGATCCGGTAAACGCCGATGAAGCTGTGACCGCCGCGATAACTGGTGAACGCGAGCGCGGCGCCATCTGGTGACCATTGCAATTCATACGAGGAAGCCTTGGTGTGGACTGCCTCCTCTGGCTTCGCGCCGGTCTTTTCCGCGTCCAGCGTGGTCATCCAGATCTGGCCGTTCTTTAGGAATGCAACCCGGCCGTCGCGCGAAACGGTGGGCCCGTGGCCGTCGCTCAGTTTCCTGGGAGCACCACCATCGAAGAGGATCGCGTAGACGGCCTGCTCCGGCGTCTCAGGAAGATTCCTGGGATTCGGAATATCGCCGTTAGTTTCGAGATCGCCACCGCGCGTGTACACCAGAAAACGTCCGTCGGCGCTCCAGGCCAGGTCGCCCAAGTCCTGGCCGTCATCATCCTTATAGGAAGTGAGCCGGCGAGCCTTGAAATCCGGGGCGGCGGCCACCCAAAGGTTTCTTGCTCCGGCTTCGTCCAGGATCCAGGCGACTTCGCCACCACCCGGCGCCGCCACCAGCTCCGATGCGAACGGAGCGTTCAGATACCGTTCAATGGGATCGGCCCCAAATATCGGGCTGAGCGCCAGCAAACAGGCGAGAAGCGATTTACCCACGAGCCGATTCTCGCATAGTACTAGGGCGCTGATAGATCTAAAGCTCATCCACTAGCCTGTCGATCATTTCTCTGGAAAGGACCACCATGCGCTTTTTGACTCTCTCCACACTCACGATTCTTACCGGCGGGCTCCTGGCAGCCGCCGATTCGACGATTGTTACCTATATCGACGGAAATGTCGCCGGGCTTTCGCCCAATACCGGCGCGACTTTGTACCTGAATAACCCGCAGTCTTTGGAACTGAAGACTCCGCTACATAGCGTTCAAATCCCGTACGCGCAGATTTCGAAAGCGGAGCTAGGATCGGTTACGCCTCACACTCCGGAACCGGAGCCTTTGTATAAAGTCTGGGCGCTCCCCAAGCGGCTGGTCAAGACGGAAACGCAACAGATGAAGCTGGCCTTTACGGACGGAAACGGCCGGGATCAGACCATGACGATTGAGATGTCGAAGACATCCGTGGATGGCGTGCTCGGCATCATCGAACGTTATAGCCCAAAAGTCGCCAACACCAGCTGGTGGGGCGATGGCTACTGGAAGACTACTCGTAACCGGGACACCTGGGGCGGAGCTGGTACCGTCGCACAGAAGTAGACGCACAGCAAAGAACAATCCGGCAATAAAAAGGGCGGACCCGTGAGGGCCCGCCCTTGTCGTTTACAAGGAGAAACTAGTTGCGCGTCTGTTGAACTTTGGGGGACGAGATGTAGCCCGCGATCATATCCTTCTTCACTTCGTTCACGACGATCTCAAACGGCTGGGTCGCCCGGCTCAACATGAACTGCACCGGCTCATTGATGGTTTTATCTTTCTTCTCGACCAGCTTGTCATCGGCAATCAGCTCGATGGTATAGCGGTTCTTTTTCATGTCGGCCGCCTTCAGGCGCATCTGGACGTCACCGACTTTACGTGGCGTCTTTTCCTTGGTCAGCCGGAATTCCGTGTAATTACGCTCGCCTAGAGCGCGCAGGGCCGCCAGCTCTTTGCCATTGGTCGCGATCAGCCCGCTTTGCACCCCGAGATCGCCCTTCGTGCTCTTGAGGTCGGAAATGGTCTTCTCGAGTTCAGCTTTTGTGGCAGCGGCGTCGGTCTTGACGCTGGCCAAATCCGTGGAGACTTCGCCCACGCGCGTCTTCGTGGTGTTGGCGTCGTCCTTCACCTTTGAAACTTCGCCTGTAACGCTGGAAACGGCGGCGGCGGTTTCAGCCACTTTCGCGGCTTGGTCCTGTTGAGCCTTCTCCAGTTTCGCAGCCAGTTCATCGGCATGCTTGCTGGCATCGATCTTGGCTTGGCCGGCCAGAATGCTGGCCTGGCGGCGCGCCTCATCCATCTGCGTCTTCAGCGAATCGACGGACTGGCGATTGGTTTTGCTCGAAACCGCGGTGGTTTCGTGCACTTTCGCAATCTGGTCCATCAAGGCATCGCGCGTGGTTTCCAACTCCGAGCGGACCTGCCGAACCTCATAGAACTGGTATAGGGATGCTCCCACCAGAGCTACCACGGCCCCAAAAAGTATTGGAATCTTCGGGCTGGAAGAACTGCCGGAAGGATCAAAGCTATCGCTCACAGTGTAGTCTCCTTTACGGAACTCTCGACCTATTTTAGCAGTAGCATTAGAGTACTAGTAGAGTGGGTCGGGAACAGGATGCACTGCCTGGGTAAACGCCTGATTGTGCCGGAAGTCCTCGATACGCTGCCGCCGGATCAGGCCCGTGCGAGTTTAGCCGACCTGGTACGGATCAACCGGTACTGGGGAGGGCATTCGACGCTCCGCAGCCTGCTCCGGCAGAACGTTCCGGACGGCCAGCCGTTTTCGATTTTGGATGTCGGGGCAGCGTCCGGGGACATGGGAGCCTGCATCGAACGGTGGTATCCGGCAGCGAAGGTTACCTTGCTAGATTACCTCGAAACACACCTAAAGAGCTCTTCGGGACAGCGAGTCGCCGGCGATGCGTTCCGCTTGCCGTTTCGCGCCGGGAGCTTCGACTACGTCTTCTGTTCCCTGTTCCTGCATCATTTTTCAGATGACCGCGTGGTCGAGCTATTGCGGGATTTTGGAGCGCTGGCTCGCAAAGCCGTCCTGGTGATCGACCTGGAGCGGAATCCGATTCCGTATTACTTCATTGCCTGGAGCCGCCCGCTGCTGGGCTGGGATCCCGTGACGGTGCATGATGGGGCGATCTCGGTGGAGGCGGCATTTCATCGCAGGGAGTTGGAGGATTTGGCTCGGCAAGCTGGGTTGCGGAGTCCAGAGGCTCGGGTGTTCCGGCCGGCCTTCCGAATAGCGCTGGCCGCGGGGTCAGCTTGATGTTTTCAGCTCAGCTTTGGCTTGGCGGCCCCAAGCTGACGTGTATCGCCGGCGGTGGGGCGGGGACGTGCGGGCGGCTTCGATTGCGCGCTGAAATGCGTCGCGGGCTTCCGCAGTGCGCCCGAGCTTTTTGAAGGCTATGCCCAGCCAATACAAACCCTCGGGATCGAACTCGCGGCGGTCGGTATATTTCTGAAGCTCGGCCAGCGCCTGCTCGGTTTTCCCAAGTTGCAGGTCGGCCGCGCCCAGGCCGCGCCAGGCTTCACTCGAGGAATGCTTGTCGTCCAGAGCCAAAACGGCGGCGAAGTGCCGGCGGGCGTCTTCGTAGCGCTTCTGCTCCAGGGCGATGATGCCCAATTGATGTTGCGCATCCGTCTCCCCTGGATCGATTTCGATGGCTTTTGTGAACCGGGAAATCGCTTCCGCGTAATTGCGGCGCTGCTGATAGATCAAGCCGAGCTGGTAGTGCGCATCGGAATCGCGCGGATTGACCGTCAATGCGTCCAGGTTCCGCCGGAAGTTTTGGCCCGAGCGCAGGCCGCCACCAAGGCCCCTGAACATATCGAGATTGGGACGGAACAGGAAATACAGCCAGAGGAGTACGAGCGGTGAGGCGAAATAAGACAGCATTCCGCCGAAGGTTTCGTAGGCGACATAGCCTGCGACGGTTGCGATCAAGCCGCCCAACACGGTTCCAATGGCTTTGCCGATTCCCGCGCCGAAGACGGTACGAACGGCGATGGCAGCCAAGGCCACGAAATATAGATCCATAGCCAGGTGGATCCAGAAAATGAACGCAGGTGCGAGGAAGCTGGCGAGCACGCCCGGAACGCTGGCGGCGATCCAGCACATCAAGGCACAGACGAGCAACGGGGAATAGTCGCGGCGAAGCACGACTCCGATGCTGCCGAGGTGATCCCATAGCGATATGATCGCGACACATGCAGGCACGAAAAGCACCGCGAGGAGCACCGGGCGGCTGATACCTTCGCCTGACGGTATCAAGCCCAAAACCGCGGCCACCACGACCGCCAGGATAAGGCTCCCGGAGTCCAGAATCTTACTCAGCGCGCGGGAGGGCCGGTAATAAAGTTGAAGCAGCGTGCCAAGGTTTTCGACCATCTGGGTTAAGATTCTATCGGAAGTGCCTACCGTGTATAATCACCTCTGGGAGGACGATGAGTAAAGAAGATTGCATTGAAGTCACTGGAACTGTAGTTGAGAAATTTCCCAGCGGCCTGTTCAGTGTCCAGTTGGATCAAGAGCGTAGTGTGCTGGCGCACCTCGCTGGCAAACTCCGCCGCAATCGCATCCGGGTTCTGGCTGGCGATCGGGTCACTTTAGAGCTTTCCCCGTACGATTTGACCAAAGGACGCATCACCTACCGCCATAAATAACGCAGTGTTTCCCAACTCTTAGCACTGCGCCCCCCATTAAGCCACGCACGGCACACCGAGAATGAAGTGTGCGCGGCCAACCCATTCCAATCCGTCCCCGTCGGAACGTCCTGAGTTTCCCCACTCCTACAAGCGGGCGGGAGGAACTCACGCAGCAGCTTGCGACCCGCCTCGTTGGTCAGACTCACGCCATCGCGGAGATTGTTCCTTACGTGCAAATGTATCGTGCGGGGCTGGCGCCTGAAGGGCGCCCGGCGGGAGTATTCCTGCTGCTGGGTCCCACCGGTACCGGTAAAACACGAACGGTAGAGGCGCTGGCGGATACCCTGCACGGGAATGAGAAAAGCCTCCTTCGCATCGACTGCGGCGAGTTCCAGATGGAGCATGAAATCGCCAAGCTGATTGGCGCACCTCCGGGATATCTGGGGCATCGGGAAACGCCGCCCATGCTGACGCAGCAGAAGCTTGGGGCGGTGACGAGCGAAGGATCGCATCTGGCGCTGATCCTATTCGATGAAATCGAGAAGGCCGCGCCCAGCATGACCCGCTTGCTCTTGGGGGTGCTGGATAAAGCGGTGTTGCGGCTGGGCGATAACACGTCGGTCAACTTCGAGCGGACGCTGATTTTTCTGACCAGCAATCTGGGGGCTTCGGCGATGCGGAAGGAAGTGCTGCCGGATTTCGGTTTCGGCGCGGCCGTTCCGGGCTCCGGGGAGGGAACACTGCGGAAATTGTCGAGTATAGGGTTGGCCGCCGTTAAGCGAAAATTTTCTCCGGAGTTCGTCAACCGGATCGACGCGGTGATCACGTATCAGCCGCTGGATGCCGAGGCGCTGGACGTGATTCTGGATCAGCAGATCGCGGCTCTAGAGCGGCACATCGCGCATCGGCTAGAAGAGCGAGCTTTCACGCTGGAACTTGACGCAAGTGCGCGGAGGTTTCTGTTGGCGAGAGGCACCAGCCGCGAATACGGAGCTCGGGAGTTGAAACGAGTGATTTTGCGCAAGCTGACGCAGCCGCTGGCGGCGATGGTGGAGAGCGGTTCGATCCCACCTGAGGCGGTGGTGCAGGTGGTGCACCCGGGCAATGCGGAGCAGTTGAACTTAAGCGTTACGGGGAACTAGCAAAGCGGCACCGATATAGTAAAGACAGTGATTCCGCGGACGATTGTTGCCGTTTTACTCGGTTTGCCGATGATGGCGCAGCAGGTCACTTTCTATCGCGACATCCTACCGATCTTGCAGAATCGCTGCCAGGAGTGCCATCGCGAAGGGCAGATGGCTCCCATGGCGTTTTCGACTTACCAACAGACGCGGCCGTGGGCCAAGGGCATTCGTGAAGCGGTGCGCACAAACAAGATGCCGCCCTGGTTCGCCGATCCGTGTTGCGGGAAATTCTCCAACGATCGGTCGCTGACCGCCTCTGAGCGCGAGACGCTGGCACGATGGGCGGATTCAGGCGCCCAGCAGGGCAGAGAAGCGGACGCTCCTGCGCCCAAGTCCTGGCCCGAGGGATGGAACATAGGCGCGTCGAATACGGCACCCGACGCCGTGATCGAAATGCCGCGCGCGTTTCGTGTCCCGAAGACAGGAGCAGTCGAGTATCAATACTTCATCGTGCCCACGGGATTCCGGCAGGATCGTTGGGTGCAATCGGTCGAGGTGCGTCCGAGCGAACGCCAGGTCGTGCATCACGCGGTGGTTTACATTCGCGAGCCCGGCGATACCTGGACCCGCGGCCCGACCAAGGCCGACATCCTGGCGGTATATGCTCCTGGCAGTGCACCGGACGTGTATCCGGCGGGCATGGCCAAGCTGGTGAAGGCCGGGTCCGATCTGGTGTTCGAGGTCCACTACACTCCTTCGGGCAAGGCGGTGGACGATCGAATCAAGGTCGGGATGGTGTTTGCCAAGGCGCCTCCGGCCAAGCGCGTTCTCACGCTGCAAATGGATAACGAGAAATTTCTGATCCCGGCGGGGGAGCGCGATTTCCGGATCAGCGTGTGGGGCACTCTGCCGAATGATGCGCTGCTGCTGGGATTCTTCCCACACATGCACTTAAGGGGGACAGCGTTCGAGTACACCAGGATCAGGGACAACGGGCTTCCGGAGACGCTGTTGCGCGTAAAGCCTTACGATTTTTACTGGCAGCTTTACTACCGGCTCGCCGAGCCTATGCCGCTCAAGAAGGGGACCCGGCTCAACTGGATCGCTACGTATGACAACTCCGCGGCGAATCCCAGGAATCCCGACCCTACTGTCGACGTGCGATACGGGCACCAGAGCTGGGACGAAATGATGGTCGGATTCTTCGACGTCGCGGTGGATGCATCCGTCGACAAGCCGGCGTTTTTTGTACGGTAATGCTCTTGTCGCGCCGTTACTTGATCGGCAGCTGGACGGTGTTACTGTCCGCGTTGTTGACGGTCGCTTTCAGATCCACCAGGCCCGACGGCAGAGTGCCGGTTAGCGTCACTTGCAGCACCACGACACCGGCGTCGCCATTTTCGGCTTTCGCACTGACCGGTGTATAGATCTGGCCGTCGACTTTTACCTTGATCGGATCCACCACGTCCCAGTCGCCGGTCGGGGGAGTAAGGAAACCATCCACCAGGGGATGGTCGTACAAACCGAACCCCGTGCCCAGGATCGAAATGGTTTCATTGGCCGTAGCCGGACTGTCGGCCGTAATCATGCTTCCATCCGAATGATAGGCGGACACAGTGGGGCTGCCTTGCGGCGGAACAAACTGGAAGAGTCCCGGAGAGTCGCGCTGGACTGTGAAGTTGCTGCTGGTATCCCCTTGGCCCGTGCGATGCAGCGTGAGAGTATAGGAGCCGTCCGCCAGGTCGGAGAAAAGCTGCGCGTTGATCATCTGGGGCGATATGGAAAACAACGGCAGCAGGCGGTCATTCACGGTGACCCAGACGTCATCAATGGATTGTGCGAGTTCGCCGGGCGGAGAGTACGTCGTTATCGCCGCAAGATCTTCGCCGATGATCGAGATATCCGATCCCGGTCCAACTGTATTGGAGGGTGTGGGTCCAGCGGCGTTCGCGACGGAAGAAATATAGGGGAACCCGTCGAGGACCGCTACCACGGAGCGGGGAGCATTCATCGTCACGGTTGCCGTCGAATTGGTCCCGGAGAGGTCGCCGGACCAATGTTTAAAGGCGAATCCGTTGTTGGGGAAAGCGGTGACAGACACTTGCGTTCCGCCGGGGAAGAATCCATCGGCCGAGGGCGACGGGGTGTACAGGAAAGCTACCAGCTTGGGCGGCACGGAGGTTGCGGTGATTTTGAAAAACGACTGATATGTCGCGGTGAACACCTGCACCTGATCGCCAATTGTGACCTGGAATGAATTGGAGGTGTTTCCTCCATTCCACGAGCTGAAGGTATACCGGCTGAAAGCGTCCGGCGATGCTGAAGGCGGGGCGATCACCTGCACCTTGGCCCCGGTGGGCTTATCGATCAGGACACAAGGCGTGGTGCAGGCCGTGCCGTCCACGACGAAAGGCAATCCAGACGGCACGCTTAACACTTGAAGCTTCCCGAGCGGCACATAAGTCGCCACCAGGTACTGTCCGAGCTGTCCAACGGGAACAGTGTAATTCTGGTCGGCGGTGCCGCCGTTGGACCAGCTTACGAACTGCCATGGACGTCCCCCAGCATCGGTTTGGGTCGGCGGGGCGATCAGATGATGGGTATCTGTTTCCGTCCAATAACGCTGGATGCCTTTCGAATCGTCTTGCCCGTCCACGTTGACCGTGAGGCCGGGAGGTGATGTGACTACCTGAACGGGAACCCCCGAGAAAAAGTTCGCGGTAAAGATATCCGGCACGTTGATGTCGGATCCGGCAGTGTAGACGGAGTTCTGTTGAATTCCGTTGCTGAATCCGGTGAAAAGCCAAGTTTTTCCGATAGCGTCGGCTTGAACGGGAGGCGCACCGAGGATGTGCTGGGATCCCGGCATGAAATCGAAATCGCCCACGCACAACGGGACATATCCTACCGGCGCGCCGACGGGCAGCACGTCGTAGCTCACCGGGCAGTAGGGATCGCCCGAATAGGGTTTCGCCGGGATCGGCCCGGGCTGAATCGTCTGACGATCGACGAGCAGGCTCAGGCCCAGCGGGTTAGAACGAATGCGCACGCGCTTGGCTTTCACAAACGTCGCCGAGACGCTGGTGGGAATCACAATCTGATACTGGGATATTGTCTGCCCGGAAACAGGGCTGCCGTTGATCAGCCAGTTGGTGAACAAATATCCCGGGAAGGCTGCGGCGGCCAGATCGATGGGCCCGGGCGTCATCCAGAATTCTCCTGGGGAGGTGAAACAAGCGGACCCAATAGTCACGGCGCCTGGGCGTGGGTCGTTCGGTACGACGGCAGGCGAGCACGGGAAACTTGGATCGGTGAAACCATCGAATGAGACGGCAACTTTCACTTCCCACAGGACCTGGCCCATCACTTGGCTGAGTGTCGGCGATACTGTGATGGTCAATAGAGGCAGGTTAAAGGCCGGCGCTTGGCCAACGATGTTCCACCCTGTGAAAGTGTAGCGGGACCCGGCGATGAACATCGGATACTGGTGATTGGTGAACGTCTCATCCGCTTCGGGAGACTGGACGAAGTAAACCTGGTGAGTGCTCCCGACGTCCCACTGCACGGTCTGGATGCTGGAAAATGGCTGGCCGTCGATCAGGAAGTACACGCCGGGCAGGGTCAGACCTACCTGCACGGTGACAGAGCTTTGCGCCCAGGCGCCGCCGCAGGCCAGTAAGCCGACTATTGCCAATCGATTTAGGCTCTTCAAAATACCCACGCTATCCTCCTCACAGGTCCACCTTCCCGTGGAGACACAATGTCCCGAGGTTTTATCGGCGAGATTGGGAGGAAGCTTTAACGTCAAGGCAACGGTGTTGAAACCGCGCTACTAATTCTTTTCCGGTGTGCCAAACTGTAAGAAAGCTATGGGCGCCGCAACATTTTGGATCGCGATTGTTTTGGCGGCCGTTGCCGGCGTGACGCTCGCAGTGGTTTGGATGAAAGCGCGCCTGGCCGCGCAAAGTACCGCTCGGACGATCGCCAATGACGCGCGCACAGCGGCCGAAGCCGCGCGTCCCATGGTCGACGCCTTAGCCCGTATCGAATCGCAGATGCGCGAGATCGAATCGCAAAGGCAGCATGCGCTGGGAGGCCTGGAGGCGCATCTGGCCACCTTAAGCAAGGATACTTTGGCGCTGTCGCAAGCCCTGCGCGGACCGAACTCGCGCGGGCGCTGGGGTGAGCTGACCCTGCGCCGCGTGGCGGAGCTGGCCGGAATGGCGCCCTATTGCGATTTCTTCGAACAGCAAACGGAAGACAGAAGACGTCCGGACATGCTGGTGAAGCTGCCGGGCGGCCGGACCCTGGCTGTGGACGCCAAGGCACCCTTGTCGGCATATCTCGATGCCGAGGAAGCCCAGGATCCCGCCGCGCGCGCGGCGGCCATGGATCGTCACGCGCAGCAGTTGTGGCGGCATGTGATGGATCTCTCGACGCGGGAATACTGGGCCCAGTTCGATCCGGCGCCCGAGATGGTCGTGTTGTTTCTGCCCGGCGAACATTTCATGAGTGCTGCGCTTGAGCGGAATCGCGACCTGCTCGAATCCGCTCTGGCGAAGAAGGTTTTGCTGGCGACTCCGGTAACGCTGGTCAGCATCCTTAAAGGTGTCTCGTACGGTTGGCGTCAGGAACGCCTGGCAAAAAATGCGGAAGAGCTGCGCCGGATCGCGGGCGAGTTCCACGAGCGCGTGCGCGCCTTTGCCGAATACTACGCCGACTCAGGCCGGCACTTGTCGAAGGCGATTGAAGCGTACAATCGCTCCGTCGCGTCCTGGGACGCACGCCTGCTTCCCTCGCTCAAGCGCATGCGTGAACTGGGGGTTGGCGGATCGGCCGAACCTCCGCAGCCTGCGCGGATCGATGCAGCAGCGCGCCAGCCGGAATTGCCGGAGGATGCGGCCCGCATTCCTCGCGCATGATGCGTAGCATCATTTCAATATGATGCGCGGTATTTTTCTCTATCTATCCAAGCAGCCGGCGCTGCGGAGATGGATGGAGGCCTGGCCGCCATCGCATAAAGTGACCCGCCGGTTCGTCGCGGGCGACACCCTCGAAGAAGCGCTGGCGGTATGCGAACGGCTCCAGACGGAAGGCGTTTTCTCCACGCTCGACCATCTGGGAGAGAACGTGCGCACGATCGAAGAAGCCTCCCTATCCTGCGATGCGTACGTGAGCGCGCTCGAGCAGATTGGCGATCGGCACCTCTCCAGCACCATCGCGATCAAGCTCACTCAGTTCGGTCTCGATCTTTCGCCAGAAGCTTGCCTCGAAAACATCCGCCGTCTGGAAGCGAAAGCCAAGACCACGGGAAGCCGGGTCGAAATCGACATGGAGTCGAGCGCCTACACCGAACGCACGCTGGCCATGGCCATTCAGGCCGGCAGCGAGTGCGGATGCGTGCGAGTGTGCGTCCAGGCATACCTGCATCGAAGCGCCGCGGATATCGAGCGGCTGAATGCGGCGGCTGTGCCTGTTCGTCTGGTCAAAGGAGCCTATCGTGAGCCGCCTTCGGAGGCATTTCCGCGCAAGCAGGACGTCGATGCGAACTACGTTGGCCTCATGAAGACGCTGCTCGATTATGGCGTGTATCCCGCAATCGCCACTCACGATGAGAAGATTATCCAGGAAGCGATCGAATACGTCACGGGACGGAGTATCCGGAAGGAAAGTTTCGAATTCCAGATGCTGTACGGGATTCGCCGCGACCTGCAGCGCAAATTGATCGAGCAAGGCTACCGGCTGCGCCTGTATGTTCCTTATGGAACGGAGTGGTATCCATACTTCATGCGAAGGCTCGCGGAGCGGCCTGCGAACCTATGGTTCGTGCTGCGGAACTTGTTGAAGTAACCTTACTCGGACAGCGGCACTTGACCAGTCACGCGAATGCCAAAAGCGTCCAGACCCGGGCCCGGCAGTTTGCGGACGCGATTGGTCAGAATACGAATCGTCGATAAGCCGAGGTCCGCCAGAATCTGCGCGCCGATGCCGAATTCGTGCAGGGGTCGCGGAGAACCGTCCGGCATGGGAGTATGTTTACGCTCGCCCCACCCGGATTGGTGCAAATAAACCACCACCCCTTCGCCCTCTTCCGTGATCCTTTCTAAAGAGGCGCGCAGCATCGCACCGCAATTGCACGCGGTGGAACCGAACACATCACCCAGAATGCACCGTGAGTGCATGCGGACCAGGACGTTGTCCTTGCCGCGAACCTCGCCGTGGACCAGAGCCAGGTGAGCCTCATCATTCACAGTGCTTCCGTACGTCACAGTCTTAAAGCTGCCGAATTCGGTTTCGAGACAACCCTCGGCGCGACGCTGGATCAGGTTCTCAGTCTGATGACGATAGCGGATCAGGCTGGCGACCGAGATCATCTTGAGTCCGTGGCGCGCGCAAAACTGAGTCAGCTCGGGGACGCGCGCCATGCTGCCGTCCTCGTTCATGATTTCGCAGATCACACCGCCCGGCTCGAGGCCCGCCAGGCGGGCCAGATCGACAGCGGCCTCGGTTTGCCCCGCGCGGACCAGGACGCCGCCTTCACGCGAGCGCAAAGGGAAAACGTGACCGGGACGCGCGAGATCGGAGGGCTTGGTCCCCGGGCGCATGGCGACGTGAATGGTCTGAGAGCGGTCGGCCGCGGAGATGCCGGTAGTGACGCCCTCGGCGGCATCGATCGATTCGCAGAAGGCCGTGCCGAAGCGCGACGTATTCATCGGAGAAACCAGCGGCAGATGAAGCTGGTCGCAGCGTTCGGGAGACAGGGCCAGGCAGATCAGCCCGCGGCCGTGGACAGCCATGAAGTTAATGGCCTCTGGTGTGACGAACTGAGCCGCCATGGTGAGGTCGCCCTCATTTTCGCGGTCTTCGTCGTCGACGACGACCAGCATGCGGCCGGCGCGGATTTCTTCAATCGCCTCGGGAATGGTGGCGAATGCCATGTTTGATTATCTTCAGGATAGCGAACGCGGGTACGCAATTTTTCCTGCCAGACCATAATCCTAGAGCCTCCGGATTATTTATCGTTCACAAGGGACCTCGCGTGAACCCTCGTGGGGCGTCCCCGCGTCTCTAGGGGTGAAGGAAAGAAGGTACTTTGTTATGCTTCCAAGGATCGCACTGACCGCTTTCGTGGCTGGCACGCTGCTCACCACGTTGATGCCGGTTGCCGGCCTGGCCGCGAATAGGGGTTCGGGCGGACGAGGTAACAGCGGCCACGCTCAAAGCATCAGGGGAGGGAACCGAGGCGTCGCCCCGCGTGGCGGCGAGATTCGGCGTTCCGAAGGGCGGAGCTTTGTGAGTCCGGCCAGGGGCTACAGCCGTGGCTATATCGCTCCGCGGTCGTATGGCCGCCCGGTTTATCGCGGATATTACGGCAGCGGCGTTTATCTTGGAGTCGGTGCTCCTTATGGTTCTGCGTACGGCCCCGGCTATTACGATCCGGGGTATGCGTACGCTCCAGCCTATTCGTACGGACCGACGCCCGCGGCGCAGGCGTGTGTTCCAGGATCGTACGATCAGAACGGTAATTGGATCCCCAATCCCAACTGCTCCAATCCACAGCAACAATATGCTCCGCCGCAGCAGAATTACGATTACAATCAACAACAGTATCCGGAGCAGTATACGCAGCAGCCGCAACAAAACTACAATTACGACCAACAGCAGTATCAGCAGCAGCCCAGCTACGATCCCAATCAACGCCAGGGTTACAGCCGGTAAGATCGCTGTTATTTCTTTCGAGGCCGCTTGGGAACGAAGGCCAGGAACCTGCGCGGGTTATCCACAGTAATCCGATGCAGAGCCTGATCACTGATCCCAGCGGCCTTCAACTTTGGTACGAACACAGTCAACGTCTTCGAATAGCCGCTGGATGCGTCGGCCGAGAACATCAGATGGTCGACAAAGCCCGCGTCGATCAGAGCCATGACCATCGGCACTTGCTGCGCATCGTTGTTCCCGCCCTGCCGATCGAAACCCACGAATGCCCCGCGGCGGCAGATCGCTTTGTGCACATACACGTTTGGATCCACAAGATTTCCCAAGTGCCCGATGACCACGCGATCCGGCTTAACCCCGGCATCCTCCAGAATGTCGAGCTGTTCGAGCGCCGACTTGCCGGGAATCCCAGTGTGCGTGAAGATCGAAAGGTTCGTGGCGACATGCGCCTTGCCGACAGCGCGGAACACCTTGCGTTCGTCCGCGGTGATCTCGTCCCACGAGCCGATTTCGCCGAACACGCCCAGCGTGTCTTCGTCGGCTTGCTTGATGAGCGCCTTGACGATCTGTTCTTCGCTCATCGTGGAGATCTCTTTCGGATAAAACGGCTGCGAATAGAACCCGCCGCCTGCGACGATCGGGACGCCGGACTTCATCGAGACCTGACGAATAAAGTTGATGTCGCGGCCCATGTCGGGATGTCCTGCATCGACAATGCACACGACGCCCGCACTTTTGGTCTTGGCGACCTCGTCTGACATGAGGTCGACATTATGCATGATGTCCGGAGGGGGTGTTGGCGGAGCTCCACCACCGCCCTTGGGAGCGCCTCCGCCTTTGGGAGCGCCTCCGCCACGCGGTGGCACCGGCGGCAAACCATTCGCGGCTCGAACAGCAGCGGAGGCCGCTGCAAATTTCGCATTGAAGTCGGGGCCCAGCTGCATGTGCTCGTGGAATAGCGTGGCGCCTCCCGCCAACTCCTCGGGAGCGTAGTCTCGGAGGAGCGTTCTGATCACCGCGCCTTTCGGAAATGCGGGGTCCTGCGCGAACAGACCTTTCGGGAATGAAGCGGCGGCCGCGCCGATACCTAAGACTTCAAGCGCCTGCCGGCGAGTCCAACGTTGCCCAGGAAACTTTGTCATAGTGGCTTATTGTAGACAATCGCGCGCACGAACGTCAGTGTTGTGATAAGCTGCCGTGAAGCGCATTACGATGGAGGTGTTATGAAGCGACCGATTTTTGCCCTGATCTTTTTAGGTATGGCAGCCAGCGTGTTTGCTCAACAAGCCGGGCCGCGCGGAGGTGGCAGGGGGCAAGCACCTCAACCGCCGCCACTGTTCTTTAAAGAAACGTGGAAAGAAGCTCCCGGTAATGTTCCGGTGACGCAAGCCTTTGTTGTGAATCCGGACCTGCAGCTGAACATATATGGCGCGGGCAAGGAAGATTTCGGTGTCACCAGCGAAGGAAACATGCCTCACATCTGGACGGGACTGTGCGCTTCCTCGTGCGCGCTTACTCTCAGTCATAAAGATAGTTTTGTGGATCTGACAGGCAAGGCGAAGATCCGCTGGTACACCAAGACGTCCGGCTTCCATGAAGTTCGCCCCGTGTTGAAACTCGCCGACGGAACCTGGCTCATTGGAGACCACGTCGATGCGAACACCTTCGACTATCACGAGAGCGAATTTTACCCGGCCGAGGTGCACTGGCTCAAGCTGGACATGCCCAAGGTCCAGACCAAAGGAACGCTTTTGGACAAGGTGGACCTCAGCAAGGTCGACGCGGTTGGCTTTGCCGATCTGACTCCAGGAAGCGGCCACGGTACAGGCGGGTACTCCGACGTCGCCTGGATCGAGGTTTACGGAAAGCCGGTCAAACGTGACGCGGCAACTCCATCAAACTGATCGCCACCGACGTGTTGGCCGTCCGATGGCTTGAAGATTTCCAGAAAGACCTCCGGTTCGCGATCCGGCAGCTGCGTCGGACTCCTGGATTTACTGCTGTAGCGGTCCTCTCGCTGGCGCTCGGCATTGGCGCGAACACGGCGATCTTCACGCTAATCGAATCGACGCTCTTACGGCCGATTCCTGTGAAGCATGCGGAAGAACTACGGTTAGTGACGTGGCTCGGGCGGGGAGGCGGATGGGTCGCGCCCAACCTCGGTTATGTTTCTCCTACCTATGGCTGGATTTACGAGCAGCGCGAGACGGCGGATGGCGGATTAGCGCACACGGACTTCTCGCCTCCTTTTTACAAACAATTTCTGCGCGACAACACGGTGTTCGAGAGCCTGTTCGGGTTTAAGGAGCTCGGGCGCGTGACGGCCGTAGTCGATGGAAGCGCCGAGCCGCTGAATTGTTTTGTCGTCTCCGGGGACTTCTATCGAGGGATGGAGGTTTCGCCGGTGATCGGGCGCGCGATCGGGCCGGACGACGACGTGAAGACGCCCGAAGGCTCCGTGGCCGTGATCAGTTATGACTATTGGACGCGGAGATTCGCGCGCAGCCCGTCGGCAATCGGCAAGACCATCACGCTAAGTCAGGTTCCGGTGACGATCATTGGCGTGAATCCCGAGTATTTCACGGGGGTTGTGCCGGGAGGACATTTCGAAGTCTGGACGCCCTTGAGTCTTTCAGGTCCGATTGGCGGACATTCGCTATTAGACGAAGACAGAGTGTGGTCGATGCCACTCATGGGCCGGCTGAAGCCTGGTGTGTCGGATGCGCAGGCGCAGAGCGCGTTCGATTTGATCTTTCAGCAAAAGCTCGACGCGGATTACGGACAGGCTCGGTTCAGCGAGATGTTGAAAGACCCCGCGAAGCGTCCTCATCTCAACGTCGTTTCGGGCGCGCGAGGACTGGATTATCTTACCCCGCACTATGATCGGACGCTGCTGGCGCTGCTGTCCCTGGCCGGCTTGGTGCTATTGATCGCGTGCGCGAACGTGGCGAATCTACTGCTCGCTAGATCCGCAGCCCGGCAACGGGAAATCAGTGTGCGGCTCGCCCTGGGAGCTGGCAGGTGGCGGGTCGTGCGGCAGTTGCTGGCTGAGGGGCTGCCTCTGGCCGCGATGGCCGGTGTCGCGGGGCTTCTGCTGGGATATGTGAGCCGCAACGCGATTCCGGCATTGCTGGCGACCCCGTGGAGGCCGAATCCATTTGAGACAGGATTCGACTGGAAGGTGCTGCTGGTTTCACTGGGGATCACTTCGCTCACGGGTTTCCTGTTCAGCCTCGCGCCTGCCGTGCAATCGCGACGGGTGGATTTGAACGAAGCCTTGAAGGACGCCAGCCGCGGGACGGCGAGCCTTTCCAAGTTGCGCATCGGACGGCTGTTGGTGGTGTTACAGATCGCGCTGTCCGTGCTGCTGTTGGCTGGAGCGGGGCTGTGTCTAAAGACGTTCACAAACTTACGGGCGATTCCGCTGGGCCTTCACCCGGAAGGAGTGTTGTTGTTTACCCTGGACCCTCCGCGGCTGCAGTATCCGCTAGATAGAATCGGAGCGTTGATGACGGCGCTGCAGGAAAGACTCAATGCAATCCCAGGCGTATCGTCGGCGACGTTTAGCGGAGGCGGCGGAGGGACCCTGGGCCAGTCCTCCTTAAATTTTCGCAGGATTCCTGTAAATCCCGCCGAAGCCAAACCGGGTGTGGACAATGGTGCGGTTGCGAGTGACGTGGGCAGCCGCTTCTTCGAAACGATGGGTATTCCCATTCTCTATGGACGAGCGATCGATGAGCATGACAGCTTAAAGGGTGTGCACGCCGTGGTGGTGAACCAGGAGTTCGGACGATACTTTTTTCAGCACGAGAATACTGTCGGCACTACGTTCATGGGCTCGGGCGACGCGGCGTATGAAATCGTGGGAGTTTGCGCGGACTGGCGGGTTGATCAATTGCGCGAAGCGATCAGACCATCGGTGTACAGTGCGTGGGCGCAAGCGCCTCGTCTTAGTCCGGTGACATTTGAGGTGAAAATTGCCGGCGATGAGGCAGAAGTTATGCAGGCGATTCGTCAAAGTATTCGCTCGGTCGATTCAAATCTCGCCATTACCGATGTGCGCACGGAAACGCAACAGATTGAGAGCGGGCTGTCGCAGGAACGGTTGATGGCGTCGCTCGCCGCGGTCTTCGGCGGCTTAGCTCTCATTCTGGCGTCGATTGGTATCTACGGGGTGATGGCGTATGCCGTCACGCGGCGAACCAATGAGATCGGCATCCGCGTTGCCTTGGGAGCGAAGCCCGCAGGCGTCGCCTGGATGGTCGTTCGCGAGACGCTGCTCTTGGCCGTGGCAGGCATCGTCATTGGTGTTCCTGCGATTCTGGCGCTCAGCCCGATTCTGAATCACGCTCTCGCGCCCGCTTACAGGGACAGCTTCGCCTATGGAATGAAGCCGAACGATCCATTGACCATCGCCGTCGCCGTGTTGATGCTGGCCGCGGTGGGGCTATTGGCCGGATACCTCCCGGCCCGGCGTGCAGCGCGCGTCGACCCGATGATGGCGCTGCGGCACGATTGAAGAACGGTCGCGATGTCGGCGTATACTCGACGAGTGTCCTGGAGAAACCTTTGATGTTGGTTCGCGTCGGATTCCTGGCGGCTTTGACCGCCCTTGCGCAAAGCCAGCCCAATGTAGCGAAGTCCCTGGCTCAAATGGAATTCGTGAAGATCGCTCCCGGCGAATTCACGATGGGCTGCGTACCGGGGGACAAGGATTGCCTGGAAGATGAAGTGCCGCGCCATAAAGTGCAGCTAACCAAGGGCTTCGAACTTGGCAAGTACGAAGTTACTCAGGCGCAGTGGGAAGCCGTAATGGGTCCCGGATCCAACCCTAGCGACACCAAAGGCCCGAAGAACCCCGTGGATAGCGTAAACAAGGCCGAAATTCGCGCGTTCCTTGACAAACTCAACGCGCAAAACGATGGCTATAAGTACCGGCTGCCCACCGAAGCGGAGTGGGAATACGCGGCTCGCGCGGGCGCCCCTGACCCCCCGCGGGCTTCCCTGGGCGACTACGCCTGGTTTGCAGACAACTCCGACGACGAGTCGCATCCGGTGGGCTTGAAGAAGCCGAACGCTTGGGGTCTCTACGATATGCTCGGCAACGTACGCGAGTGGGTCGACGATCGGGCGGCCTACTACGATTACGCTCCGCTGCCTGAGGTAAGCATCGATCCCAAGGGACCTCAGGGCGGCCGCGGTGGTGGCGGTGGAGGAGGCGGACGCGGACGCGGCGACAAGGGCGGTCGTCCCCCCAAGGGTTTCGATGCGCAGGGAAGACTGCTGATCAACGGCGGCGGAGCCGAAGGGCTGCCGCTTTTCCGTGGCGGCGGTTGGGATAATTTCGCCCCCTACCTGCGCCTGTCCTCGCGCTACTACTATTACGGTACGGACTTAAAAGTCGGCGACATCGGTTTTCGCGTGGTACGGGAAGCGCAATAGGACTATTTGGAGAATGCTCATGAAGAACTTGAGATTAGTGCTCTCGCTTGGCGCCTGCTTGCTGGGCACGTGGATTCCGATGTCCGCTCATCACTCCTTCCAGGCCGAGTACGACGATCAGAAGCCGATCACCTTGACTGGAAAAGTCACCAAGGTATCGCCTGACAATCCGCACGGCTGGATTTATCTGGATGTGAAGAATGATAAAGGCAGAGTCATCAATTGGGCTTGCGAACTACCCCCGCCGAACGTTCTTCAACGCAATGGCTTCAACACCTCCGTGTACAAAGCTATGGAGGAAGGCCATGAGGAGATCACGGTGACGGCATTTCTCGCTAAAGATGGCGCGAAGCACGCCTGGGCTGCCGGCCTGACACGTAGCGACGGCAAGACTGTGATCACGCTGGGCGGCCTTCCGCCCCAGCCCTTCAGTGCCAAGCCTAACGGCGACCGCAAGGTCAAACAGTAATCGCGCGCGGGTATATACTGTGCTAAGAATTCCAAGTGCAATCTTGGAAGCACACCCTGGAGGTGGTCATGAAACGAACATTTCTTGCCGTTTTGGCGTCCGGTCTGGCCGCGCTCGTCACGGGAGTGCCGGCGTGGGCCCATCATTCGTTTGCCGCGGCCTACGATACGACGAACGCGATCACCGTTCATGGTGTGATCAGTCAAGTTCTACTACGAAACCCGCATTCATGGTTTGTCATCGACGTGAAGGATGCCAATGGCAAAGTGGAGCAGTGGTCCTTTGAGGCCGGGACGCCCAGCGGGATGATTCGTAACGGTTACAAGCCTGACATCATCAAGCAGGGCGCCGAGGTCACCATCAAGGGTTTCCGCGCCAGGGATGCCTCCCAGAATCGCGGCATGTTGCGGGAGCTTACGACCGCGGATGGCAAAAGTTACGGTATGTTCGGCCCTCAGGAGGGACCGGGCAAGTGAAACGCTCGATCCTGACCGCGATGGTGGCAGCCGCGCTGGCATTGTCCACGGCGGGAACCACTCGCCTCGCGGCACAGTCGGGAACCGCGTCCGCAAAGGTACCGCGGACGGCAGACGGTCATCCGGACTTATCCGGGGTCTGGTGGCGTGGCGCTGATGTCGGCGGAAAGTTGCCCGGTGGCGGAAGCATTACCGCACCGGCCGGTGGCAGAGGTGCGACCCCCCCGCCTACGTTTACTAGCTTGTATACGCCTGCGGCTGCGGCGAAGGCCAAGACGCTGTCGGATAAAGATGACCCGGCCCTGGGTTGCACTAACACGGCATTCGGCACTTTGAATGTGAGCCTCTTCGATGTTGGCGCTGTCGGGCAGATCGTTCAGACTCCGAAGTTCCTCATCCTGCTGACGGAAACCTATAACAGCTTCCAGATTATCCCCATCGACGGAAGGCCGCGCCGGGATGCGATACCTCCTTCGAATCGCGGAGATGGCATAGGTCATTGGGAAGGCGATACGCTCGTGGTCGACAAGACCAACTTTACCGACACGAGCTGGATCTATGCGGAGGGCCGAGTCTCGTTCCATTCCGACGCACTGCATATGGTGGAGCGCTATCGGCGCGTGGACGCGAACACGCTCGAGATCGAGGCCACGCTCGAGGATCCCAAGGTACTGACTAAGCCCTGGGTCGTTCCGAAGCAGACTCTGGTATTGGCGCCGTTCGATCAGATCATGGAACTGGCTTGCTCAAACGAAACCCAGTCTCTGGTCGAAGGCGCTTCAAAACAGGCTCCCGGAAAATAAGCCGGGCCTAGAGCCCCAACTTGCGATCGAGGTCGGCGGTCACCTGCGGCAGCCGGTCCGGATTCCGCACCAAGTTCCGCACGCCATCGTCGCCCAATTCTTGCCACAGCAACTCTACCGCCGCGAGCGACAATGCATATGCCAGCGCCGCGTGCGCGGCATCCAGGCGCGACCAGTCCTGCCGAAGGTTACTCAAGCGCGGAAGTTTCCCTTCACGGACCCAACCGTTGATCTGCTTCATCTGTGCCGCCGTGAGCGAATCCCCGGATAGCTTCTGCGCGATTCCTTCCTGTAGCCAAGCTGGCCAGCGTCCGAGCATAGTCAGGCAGGCGTGGGCGGTCTCATGCGCCAGCGCCTTGAGCATACCTCGATCCAGAACCTTCGGATCGAAAACCGGCACGCGGATCCTGCCATCGAATTGTCCGCCAGCCCACTCCGCCGCATCGGTAGACTTGCGATACGCATCGCGGCTCTGCACAATCGCGATCACGCGTTCCTCGGCGTTACAACCCAGCTGCTGCGAAATCCGGATGAACTCCTGGTCGAGAACCGTAGTCATCTGGCGCGCGGTCTCGGTGGGGACCACCGCGCTTTCATAGCGCAGCAGTACGCGCAGTCCGTACAAACGTTCCGTGCTTTGGTCGCCTTTGGATTCGCGCTCTACCTGGCGGTAGAGCTTTTCCACCTCCGGTGCCGGTGCGATGTCCAATGAAGCTCGCAAATACTCCAGCGCCAGGCGCGGATCGTCGGAACGCCAAGCGGCCACGCCGGCCAAGGCCAGCAGGCCTGGATCGCGATGGGTCTTCAGCTCGGGCTCCAGAATTTCCAACGCTTTCTGGGGCCGGCTGGAAGTGATCAAGTCCGCGGCTTTTTGCGCAACGGCCGAGCTAGCGCCTCCACTCGCTCGCAAGGACGGCAAGGTAGCGCTCTCCCGGATTGTATTCACGATCAACGGAGTATCCATCCATACGGCCTGGCTGCGAGCCTTGTCGAAATCCTCGGTCTCGCTGATGGCATTAGCGGGCAGAGAACCTTCTAGAGTCTTGCCCTCTAACTCGACGGCTACTTTGTAACAGGGCCCGGTCTCCCCATTGATCGAATATCGAATGGTTACGGGGGCGCCGGCGGGCAGGGAAGCCAGGACTCGCGCGTCGGCCGAGCCTGAGCGCAGCGGAGTCGGGCCATCCTTCACGGCAGCGGCCAGCAGAAGAACCAGCAACAGGGCAGACATAGTCTGAGCTTACGGACGAATGGGTCGAAATACGCTCCGGTAAACGCCGTACTTTCGCCTCAGGTCTTTTAACAGGGAGCGGAAAGGCGTCCGCGAATCAATCGAATGCGAAGTGTTCGGTGAATGGCCCGGGCCGGGCCGTAATCGAAGGTCATAGTACTGAATACATTGCAAGTACTTCAAAAATCAGCGTTCTGAGGACATTTCACCCCCTGCCTTAGGTGTAACCCCGATTCTTTCAGGCGAGTGCCGATGATACTTTTGAGTTGGCGACAGGGACTGTCGTGCACTTAAGGGAGAGGAGATTGAACTAAATTATGAAGAACATGCTTCTGCAGCTCAAAGTTTGG
>JAICXC010000103.1 GCA_025980665.1 Bryobacteraceae bacterium | reverse complement strand
GTGAAGCGGACATTCTCACCGGAGCGGTCGGCCTCATCACTGAGCCGCTGCAAGCAGATGGGATTATCCGATCCGGACAGGCGGACATGATCCTTCTTGCACGCGAATTCTTGCGCGATCCTTACTGGCCTTTGCATGCGTCACGAGTTCTCGGCGTGGCCATGGAACCGCCCGTGCAATATTCGCGCGCATTCCCTAAGTGAACATAACTCTCCTATGCCTACCAACTGTCTCGCCGCGATCACGGCCATCGCCCTGACATGCGCCCTGACCGCTTTTCCGCAGCGCGGTCCCGTTTCCCGAGAAGCTTTGCCGCGCACCGCCGATGGCAAGCCAAACCTCGAAGGCATTTGGCAGGCGTCCAGTACCGCGGCCGCCGATCTCCAGGATCACGCCGCGAGATACAACATGCTGGCCGGCCGATCGGTGATCGTGGGCGCGGATATCCCTTATCAGCCATGGGCCGCCGCAAAGAAAGTCGAAAACTTTCAAAATCGCCAGAAAGCCGATCCGCTCAACCAATGCTACATACCCGGTGTGCCCCGGATCATGTATCTGGATTTCCCGTTTCAGATCTTCCAGACACCCCAGGCCGTGGCGATCGCCTTCGAGTGGTCCCTGGACTATCGCCTGATCCACACAGACGGCAGCCGGCACCCCATCGACATCGATTCCTGGATGGGTGATTCGCGAGGCCACTGGGAAGGGGACACGCTGGTGGTCGACGTCAGCAACAACAACGACAAGACCTGGTTCGACATGGCGGGAGATTTTCACAGCGATGCGCTACACGTCGTCGAGCGATATCGCATGACCGACCCAGGAACGATTCAGTACGAAGCCACCATCGAAGACACGAAGGTTTTTACGAAACCATGGACCATCCGCATCGCCTTGCACCGGCGGACCGATCGGGACAGGCTCTTCGAGTACGTATGTCAGGCCGAAGCCGAAGAGGCGAGTGGCGCGTTCACGCGCGAGGAACGAACTTGGTATCCCGGCAACGGACCGACCCCTACGGCGTCGACGTCGGCAGCGCCACGTTCGCTCGCGGCTCCGACAAAAACTGTAGTGAACCTTCGGCGGCGGGCCGACGGCAGGCCGGATCTGCAAGGTTTTTACGTACCCGACGGTGGAGGCGCGAACTATGGCCTGGCAAAACACGCCGCCACTGACGTCACCCCGGGCGGGCGAGGAGTCATCATTGATCCGTCGGACGGGAGTCTGCCCATGCAACCATGGGCAGCGCAGGAAAAGGCCGACCGGAACCGAACCGAACGCGGTTACGACGATCCGACGGCGCATTGTTTTCCTGCCGGTGTTCCTCGGTCGATGTATGTGCCGACGTCGTTTCAGATCATCCAAACATCCGGTTACATCCTTATCCTGCATGAGCGCACGTCATGGCGCATCATAACCTTGAATGGCCGAGCCCATCTTCCCGACGCGATACGATTGTGGCAGGGCGATTCCGTGGGCCATTGGGAAGGCGACACCCTGGTGGTCGATACCACCAACTTTAACGGCAAGACCTGGCTGAATGAGGTCGGCGAAATTGTCAGCTACGCCGAGCACGCGGTCGAGCGATTCACACCGGCGGGTCCCGACACCGTCAACTATGAAGCGACCGTCACGGACCCTGTGGTGTACACGCGGCCATGGACGATCGCACTGCCACTCAAGCGCGACAATAAGTTCGAATTGAATGAAGCCGCGTGTCATGAGGAAGATCGCGATCTTCCGCGTCTGAAGGCGCTCAAGGATGCCGCAGCCGGGAAGCGGTAGTTAGAACGTGACTTTCAATGCTGCCTGCACCAGCCGAGGTGCAGCCGCGCTCACCACTTGGCCGAAGGCCGGGCTAGAAGTCAACCGCCTCCACGTTCTCGTGTCGCCCACGGAGCATCGTTTGTGAGAATGATCGCGAATCATTATAGTGCGCGACCAAGAGTGAAATTTAATGATGTCCTGCGTAACGCCAGAAACCATTTATACATCAGTGATCCAGGGACCTTATGAAACATTTCCTGCCAGTCATATTCAGCTCGCTCTGTCTCAGTGGATTGGCCGTTGCGCAATCCAGTACCCCACCCGCGTCCAATCAGGTTACGCCTAAACTTTTGGTCGAGATGTTACAGTCCGCGTCGAACTTCCATGACTTGGTCCAGAACTTGAACAAGAGCCTCGGGCCGGATGTTCATGCCACGGGGCCGGATGGCTCTTCGCAACATTCATTAGATCGCACGGCAGTCACCGTGGGCGCCGGCGCAGGAGTCGGCGTTGCGATCGGCAGCATGACGCGCAACCAAAATGGCGCGCTGATCGGCGCCCTGATAGGCAGCGCGGGCGGCTTGGTCCTGGACGAAATCCTTAAGCACCGCGAGCAAGCTCATCCTGAGGCCGCTGACTCGCAGAGTGCGAGGAATCCCGTCCTGAAGCAACGGCCTCAGTAGAACTACTAGCGAATCTCTGCATAGAGCCGATTCACGAACCCGGTCATGGAATTCAGATTCGGCCAGTCGGTGTTCGCAACCCAGTCGGCATAGTTCGTCTTGAATACCTCGGTCAGCCGGGTGACGGCGTCGGAGGAAGAAACGCCGGAACGCTTCAACGCCGCCGCCCGACTTTGCATGTCCCGAATGAAGGCTGCCTCGGATGTGATCAACGATGCATCTCCTACCTTGCTGTGAGTCGGAATAACCAATCGAGGCTGCAGCGGAACGAGCTTATCCAACACGGTCAGCCAACTGCTGAAGCTTCCGCCCGATGACGCTACCGACGGCACGACCTTGTTCTGCACGATGTCGCCGGTGATCAAGGCGCGGTCAGGCTCGACAAAAATCAATTCGTCGCTTGCGGTGTGTCCGGCGCCCAAAAACATCAGCCGCACGGTCAACCCGCCGCCTAGTTCCAACTTTGCCTCGGACTCAAAGGTTATATCCGGAGGGCGCAACGGTCCCAAGCCTTGGAGCGAGGGCGCGGACTGAGGCGAGTTCTTAAAGAACGTCATGGTCTGCTCGCCTTCCTTTTCCAGTTCTTGCTGCTGCACGGCGGGACGAATGAGAATCGTCTCCGGTGGAAACCCGCCAACTCCGGCCGCGTGTTCCGGATGGTAATGCGTCGTAGTCAGGAGCAATTTCGGACCCTTGGATAACCGTTTGGCAACACGGGCCACCAATGCGCCGTTGGCGGTGCCCAGCCCGGTATCCACAACCAATGTCGCCGCATTGCCCACGACGTAAACCACGTTAGGAAAACCGGTTGTCATGAAGACGTGCTCGGAAACCTTCGTCGTCACTTCCGTTAACGTTGGCGAAGGGAACTGAGCATACGCAGCGGTGGCGGCGAGGAACGCAATCGTCAGTCGCACGACGGCATGATATCGCACTCAGAACGAATGACGGCTAACGCGGGCCATAATGAAACAGCGGCCTACCCAGCTCAAAGGCGCCCAGATCCGGAGCTCTCCCCGTGAATCCATCCGTGATGGTGGGCAATGGTATGCCGGCATCAACCGCTGCCGAGCCGGTCCGCAGGCCGAAATCGAGCCCGTCCGGCGCGTACACGTGCTGGGGATCGGACGGATCAGGTTTCGGTACGCGAGCGAAGACATCGTAATCGACTAGAACGCTGTGCTGTTCCTGTCCGGTGGCCTCTCTAAAGTCGCGCAGATTGGCGTAACGGCGATTGACTGCGGTTTGACCGAACGCCGCGGCCACTCCGAATGCGGGTGAATTCCACTCAAACGAATCGGCAACGTTGGGGTTGGGCCGATACCCGTTGTAATCCGAGCTCGAATAATTCGTGTACGTGGTGACGGCGAAAACAGGATCGAAGGCGCCCTGCGCCAGGATCAGATTGTTGCGGAAATGCTGATTGGAAGCTGGCCCGGCGCGTCCTTCGCCGATGATGGTGTTGTTGTATGTCAGGATTCCCGATGATCCCTCGATGTACTTCAGAGACCCCGTGGGCGCGTTATAGACAAGGTTCTGGTAGAAGTAGACTGGTCCACCGAACATAGGCTGAACGCTCAGCGCCCCCGCGGCAGAGTCAAAGCAGCGGTTCCGAAACACACGGATATTCCGCGCGCCGCCATCGGTCTCAAAACAGTTGTCGCCCATGTTGACGATGTCATTGCCATAGAAATCAATCGCTAGCGGCACGCGATCCGGAATATCGTTAGGAGCGCCGTCCGGGGTGCCGTAGGTTGCGACATCGATTCCATCATGCCAGTTGGCGATAGAGTTGTAAGCCACGACATGCCCTTGTCCATACACCTTGATCGCGTATTCGGACGTAAGCAACTCGGGATAACCGGGGAACTTCTCCCAGAGTGCGCCGGTCCAGCCCATCATCTTATTAGGATCGTGGCGTCCGGTGAGCGTGTTGTCGGCGATGTAAAAGTTTTTCGATCCGGACCAATCATCCTGAACAACGCGTCCGACGTCGTAGACTTTCGAGTGTTTGAGCGTGAACCCGCTAGCTCCGGCGATGCCTTTAATCCCCAGCAAGAAGGCCACGTTTGTGTTTCGCACCGTGATGTTTTCGAAGTATTGATAGTTGCCGCCCATCAGGTTGAACAGGTTCTGGCAGCCGTCTCCATCGAAAATCACCTCGCCATCGCCCGCCCCTTTGATCGCGATGGGCTTTTCGGCCGTGCCGCTCTGGGTCAGGTAATAGGTTCCATCGAAGACATTTCCCATGGCGAGATAACCCGGCCGCGGCGCGCCATTCATGTAATGGCGCCGGTCGCCCACATACAGACCGGCGTGGACCAGAATGGTGTCACCCGGCTGAACGCGAGGAGGGAAAGCATTCTCGTAATCGAAATGGGCCAGGCCCATGTAGTAGGCAGCCATCAAACCAGTGAACGCCGGCTCTTGGTTGGCTCCTGTCCACCCGACCGGATAGACATGATAAGTGTGCCCACCTTCGCTGGGCTTGGGCTCGCCCCGCGTACGCATTGTGATTACCTTCTCAGCATCACCGGTGACGCCATCCGGATCTGACAGCACGAAGCGACACTCATATTCGGTATCGGGATCAAGATTGAGAATACTGCCGGCAAACATGTTCGCAGCGGTGTACCGAAACAATGGGTATCGTCCCGCGTTCCCAGCGCCCGGCCCTGGCGCAGTGCCGATCTCCTCACGCTGCAGCCTCATCAGCGGCAGCGCGGGGTACCAGGTTGATTCTCCTTTCTTCCGATAGGAGGTCCCTACCGTGGCGTTGCGGTTATCGTCGCCTGTAATCCGCCAATCAAAGCCCAGCGAGACCAGCGTCGGCGGCTCGGACGTGAATTCGCCAGCCGTGGTTGAGGTCTGCGCGGAGAGCGCACTAGCGAACAGCAGGCCAAGAGCGATTGGAAATATCTTTTTCCTGGCAATCATTCCCACATTGTAGTTCATGAGTGAATGACGTCAAGGTCTCCCACTCGACTGACGAAGTTGACCTGCAGAGCTTCGTGGACTATCTTTTTCTCGGGAAACGTAGCGATCCCGAGAGGCTCTCCTCCCTAGGAGCGCTTATGACGCAGCAAGATCAACGCTTCGATCAGTTGAAGCAAAAATACCAGTCGGTCCTGGATCGCATCCAGCAGACGGGAGTGAGACTGGCGCACCTGCATGTCCAAGATAACAAGCTTTTCATGCAGGGGGATGCGCCATCTAAAGAAATTAAGAACCGAGTGTGGGACGAGATCAAACGCGTTGATCCGACCTACTCGGATCTTACGTGTGACCTCAAGGTCAATCCTGCCCTTGCCCCCTCGGCGCCAGCAGCGGGAGGTTCGGGAGGTAATACTTCCGGGAATGGCACAAAAACCTACACCGTCAAAGCTGGGGACTCTCTATCAAAGATCAGCAAACAATTCTATGGGGACCCTAACGAGTACATGAAGATCTTTGAGGCCAACCGCGATCAGCTTCGGGACCCGAACGTCATTCAACCCGGCCAAGAGCTGAAGATTCCGGGAAGGTAGATCTTTATGGCCCTCCTCGATCAACTTGGCGGTATTCTTAGGCAATATACGGAAGGTCAGTCGGCAACCCCTCCGCAGCCAGAAAAGGATTTGGAGCACGTAGCGACCCACGGAGCTTCTGAGGACGTGGCACATGGCCTGGCAACGGCCTTCCGTTCTGATCAAACCCCGTCGTTCGGGGAGATGGTCTCCCAGCTATTTTCAAACAGCAATCCTTCCCAACGGGCGGGACTCTTGGGAACCCTAATTTCCGCAGCCGGTCCGGCTCTGCTATCCAAATTAGCCAGCCTTGGCGGCGTGGCCAGTGAATTGCCGCGCGACGGCCAACCCGTAAGTCCGGAGCAGGCGGCCAAAGTTTCACCCGAAACGGTTCAAGAGATTGCAGCGCATGCAGAAAAGCAAGATCCGTCAATTGTGGATCGTGTGAGCCAATACTATTCTCAGCATCCTCAGCTCATCGCTACGATGGGCAAGATCGCCGCCACAGTTGCGCTCATGGGGATAGCAAATAGAATGACCAAGCGGTAACGCGGCCACAACGTTCCAATCTTGTTAGATCCGCGAATACGCGATAGCGTCCGGAAACAATCTACCCGCACGGGCCGTAAGCGGCAATGAAAGAGTTCCTCGCTTGACTCCGTCTCTCCCGACCTCGAGAATAATCTGATTAGGAGCATTCCACACATGCTGAAAGCTTCCCTCGCCGCTACCATCCTCACGGCGGCAATGGCCTTCGCGCAAACCTACCCGGAAAGTTGGAAGGGCGACCTTACCGGCGTTTGGCAAGGCCCTTACACCGGCGATCTCACCCGCAACACTTCAGCCAAGTTGACGCCCTGGGGGGAGGAGCAGTTCAAGAAGTTCGACGGTACCATCGACCCCTGCCTGCCGGTCGGCGTAACTCGCCAGATCAACGCGCCTGACCCGATTGAGATCGTTCAGACGCCCAACCGCGTCGTGATTCTTTATGAATCCTGGCACATCTTCCGCTCGATCCCAACCGACGGCCGTCCTCATCCCAAGAACCTCGACCCGACCTGGTTCGGCAATTCCGTCGCGAAGTGGGAGGGCGACACGTTAGTTATCGACGTGACAAATTTGAACGATAAAACAACGCTCGACACCGTCGGCCATCCGCACAGCGACCAGCTTCACCTGGTAGAGCGCCTCCGGCGCAGCGGCCCGACCACCGCTTCTTATGAAGTAACGGTGGACGATCCGAAAACCTACGTCGAACCGTGGACGCAGAAGCGGGTGCTACAGCTGAAGCCAGGACTAGAATTGATGGAATACGTGTGTCTGGAAAATGAGAAGGACCGCAGCCACCTCAAGGGCATTAAATAGGGACGGTGGAATTCGAACCGCTGCTGGTATAGATCTCCCATACTTTGCCGCAGTGTCGGAGATTTAGCGCCAGCCGAGAGGGCCGGCGACAGTAGTCAGAATTGCCTCCAGGACATGAGCATTGTAGGCCACCCCTAATTGATTTGGGACCGTGAGCAACAGCGTGTCTGCCGCCGCGATCGCCTCGTCTTTCCTAAGCTGTTCGATCAAGACGTCTGGTTCCGCTGCGTAGCCACGGCCGAAAATCGCTGTGGTTTTATCAAGAAACCCGATCTGGTCTTGTTCCTGAACTCCGCGTCCGAAATAGGCACGATCACGATCGTCGACCAAGGCAAAGATACTGCGGCTGACGGAAATGCGCGGAGTGCGGACGTGGCCAGCCTCCTTCCAGGCGGCACGAAAGGCGCGAATTTGCGCGGCTTGTTGAACGTGGAACGGCTCACCGGTCTCGTCGAATTTGAGAGTGGAGGATTGCAAATTCATTCCGAGCTTGGCGGCCCAAGCGGCTGTGGCATTGGTCGCCGCCCCCCACCAGATACGATCGCGCAATCCTTCGGCGAACGGCTCAAGTCGCAACAGCCCTGGGGGGTTGGGAAACATCGGACGCGGGTTAGGCTGAGCGAAGCCCTTGCCGCCCAGCAGCTTGAGAAATTCTTCGGCGTGCCGCCGGCCCATGCCTGCATCGTCCTCGCCTTCAGCCGGATGATGGCCGAAATGGCGCCACCCATCGATTACCTGCTCGGGAGAACCGCGACTGATTCCTAACTGCAGGCGTCCACCAGCGATGAGATCCGCAGCGCCAGCATCCTCCGCCATATAGTGAGGATTCTCATAACGCATGTCAATCACTGCAGTGCCGATTTCAATGTTTCGCGTCTTAGCACCGATCGCGGCAAGGAGCGGGAACGGTGACGCTAGTTGCCGCGCAAAGTGATGAACGCGAAAGTATGCTCCGTCCATTCCCAGGCGCTCGGCCTCGAGGGCGAGGTCGATGGACTGCAGAAGCGCGTCAGCCGCCGATCGCGTTTGTGACTGCGGAGTAGGTGTCCAATGGCCGAATGAGAGAAAGCCAATTTTCTTCATGCAAGATAAGTCTACGGCACGCGGTACAGAAGACGTCTCATAGGAGTGAGAGCCGCCAGGAAATCAGAACAGACGAAGAGAAGGTCCGGACGTGTGAAAAAGTCGCATCCATTTTGGACTCTAATGACGGAGTCCCGGGAGGTCCACTTTAAGTCTTTGAGGTATTTGGTCGGGCTGCCGGGATTTGAACCCGGGACCTCTTGCACCCCAAGCAAAAAATATCAATCACTTGCAGACCGACTCCAATGAAAACACAAGACTTGCGACCGCAGGATTTGGACGCCAAACGGACGCCAAAACGCCCAATCCGGCAGTATGGACTCCATGGAGACTCCACAATCCAGCCGCCCTTCGACGTGCGCTGTTGTGCCCGAATGAACGGGCCGGTATCGCTTTGACGGCAGCAAGGAGCGGGCTAGAGAATTCTTTGAAGCTGGCTTTCGCAAGACGTTTGGACGCATCCGCGAAAGCCAGAATCCAGCGTATCCGCTGACTGTCTACTACGCGTTTAAACAGTCAGAATCGGAAGATGATGAAGATGGGGGCAGTGTTCAGACTGTGGCCTCGACCGGCTGGGAAACGATGTTGGAAGGACTCTTTAGTTCGGGCTTTCAAGTTACGGGCCCATGCGGTCTGAACTTAGTACTCGCAACGTCGGCAGAGGCACGAATGCGCTCGCCTCGTCGATTGTTCTCGCATGTCGGCCGAGGGCAGATTCAGCACCAATCACGACGCGCAAGGACTTCCTGTCCTCGTTAAAGAGAGAGCTACCCCATGCCCTGAGAGACCTGCAAAAAGGGAATATCGTGCCGGTTGACTTAGCGCAAGCCTCTATTGGCCCCGGTATGGCGGTGTTCTCGAAGTATAAGAGAGTTCTCGAAACTGACGGCTCGCCCATGCGAGTTAGAACCGCGTTGGCTTCTCAAAGGTTCATGTGTGTCCAACCAGTGCCGGTGACGTCGTGGATGAGCCCGAAGCGAAGCTGGTCATCCTGAGCCCAGATTCCGCGCATAGTGCAAAGACGGATTCGAGCACCGGTCGGATTTCCGCCGCGGACATTCTCAATCGCGGATCAGCGGGGCGCAATTGCGGGAACATGTTGGTGTTTCTAGCGGCGGACAAGACCCGGCTTGTAGACCTAGACAAGGCGGTCCGCTCCTACATGGCTTGGCAATCGATCGAGAAGGAAAAGGTGTCTTTGAACCTGACGCCATTTCAGGCCAACCAAGTGGAACAGCGCCTGGAGAATTCGGATAAGGCCGTGAAGGGAAGAATCCCCGAGACGTATGTCTGGCTCCTTGTTCCCGGGCAGAAGCGCCCTGAGCCCGGTCAGGCGTTTCCCGCGGTAGAGTGGCAGGAGTTCAGGCTTCAGGGACAGGAGTGGCTGGCTGAGCGGGCGTCGAGCATGGCTGGTACGATCCTTCGATTCGAGATCGACAAGGTGCCGCTGTGGCGCGGGAATCACGTTGGCGTGAAACAGCTAGTCGATGACTTCGCAAAATACTTGTATCTGCCGCGAGTCAAGAACGCCCAGGTAATTGTCGACGCGATCCAGGATGGGGCCAGTCGACTCACTTGGGAGCAGGACACCTTCGCATACGCCGAGTATTACGACGCCACTGGCGATCGTTACCCCGGTATTGAAGCTGGTCGGCGCCCGAGTGTACAGTTGAACGCGAACAGCGTGGTGGTGGAGCCAGCCGTTGCCGCAGCGCAGATCGAAAGGGATTCTGCCCCACCAACAACCTCCGCCACCGGCGCCCGCCCCATGAATGACGTTGGAACCGGGGCGGGATCGCCAACAAGCGGGCAGGCGGGGAGTGGTTCGACCGTTGGCGGTGGCAAGCAGCCGAGCACGCCTGTGCTGCGCCGTTTCCACGGGGCGGCCAAGATCGACGCGACTCGCCTGTCACGCGATGTTGACGCAATCGCGAGTTCGGTGGTCCAACACCTCGCCGGGCTGCTGGATGCCAAGGTGACGATTACTGTGGAGATCGAAGCCGAGATCCCGGCCGGTGCGCCGGACAACGTGGTGCGAACTGTTACAGAGAATTGCCGGACACTAAAATTCGAGAGCTCCGGTTTCGAGGAAAGCTGATGAAGAAGCCCCTCTCGGCGGCCCGAGGGAATTGTTATTCGAGGGAGAATCCTCCTTGCTCTATGAACTAACTAATAGTGCGATTACGAAACTGGAAGAGACCACCTTCGGCAGTCAGGCGATAACGGAACGAGCCGACCTACAGCGACTTCTGAAGCAGCACATCGAAGTCATCGCGCCGGACACGCTCATCATTTCAGAAGAGTTTTGCGAGTGGGATGAGAGCAAGCGACGAATCGATCTGCTAGGCCTGGATCGCGACGCCAATCTCGTAGTAATAGAACTGAAAGCGCACCGAGGACGGTGGATATATGGAACTGTATGCCGCCATGGTATCTGCGATGACATTCTCGAAAGCCGTCGAGGTATACGCTCGTCATCTGGCGACCAATGGTACGGCCGAAGATGCGCAGAGCGCGATCTTGCAGTTTCTCGACTGGGATGCTGCGAGCGAGGACCAATTCGGGAAGGATGTCCGAATAGTGTTAGTCTCGGCTAAGTTTTCGAAGGAAATCACCACGTCGGTTCTTTGGCTCAATGACCACGATTTGGATATTCGTTGCGTGCGCCTCAGACCGTACTCATTGGATTCACGAATCCTCTTGGATGTGCAACAAATCATCCCCCTCCCCGAGGCGGATTCATATACTATTCAGCTAAAGAAGAAAGCGGAAGAGAGCAGACAGTCCCGGCGATTCGAGCCCGATTTCTCCAAATACGATCTCACTATCGAGGGCATAACGGTCGCCAACCTTACAAAAAGGGCGCTTGTGCACGAAACTGTCAGAGCCGCACTGTCTAAGGGGGTGGCACTGGAACAGATCGCATCCTTAATGCCGCCTAACAAATGGATTTCAGTTGAAGGTGAAATCGATGCGGACGAATTTCAACAGAAGGCTGCAAACCTACAGGCGAAATTAGGCGGGCGATATAACCTGAGACGTTACTTCTGCGATGACAGCGAGCTCTTCCATGTCTCCGGTCGGACATATGCCCTTGGTAATCAATGGAGTGTAAACACGATCTCAGTGGTTGATCAGCTGATCGCGCTGATGCCAAAAGGCACAGCTGCGTACGCAAAGGCGCGTGAATGACAGAGACGGGAGAGGGTTCGGCCTAAGGCACTCGGGCGGTATGGAAACGCGTCATGCGACAACTCTGAGTTTGATTGAATCGTTTGGAGCATGAACCAGATCCTGCTTCGTCCCAAGATATCGCTCCGTCGTTTGGATCGACGCGTGTCCCAGGAGTAGCTGGATCTGCTCAAGCTCCCCGCCACCGGCTCGGCACAGCTTGGCGCAAGTTCGCCGAAGATCGTGAGGCGCGATACCAGGAACTCCTGCTACTTCGGCGTAGGGTTTGATCAGTTGCCAGACCACCTTCTCCGAAAGAACTTCGCCTGTCGCTCGGTCGGCGCGGTTCACTGGCCGGAAGACGCGCCCTTCTCCGACTTCGGCCGCACTAGTCCACGCATCAACGGCCACCTTCACCCAGTTCGGCATCGGCGCGGTGCGAACGCGACCGTGTTTGCCAACCAAATCGATGATGCACCAGCGTCCGTCGCGCTGCTGAACGTGACCGAAGTTGAGCGCCGCCACTTCGGACCTTCGCAGCCCGCATCCGAGAAAAACGGCGATGATGGCGCGGTCGCGGAGTCCCTTTGTAGTCATGGCGTCCGGAGCGCTAAGCAACGCCTGCGCCTGCCGCAGGGACAACCAGTTCCCGGATCGGATTCCTTGTGTTTTGGCACTTTTTGCGCGCGCGATGCCGGCTGCTAACTCGGGTGCCAACAGCCCGTTGTCGGCTGCCTCCGCAGCCAGCTTGCGAATCGCCGACATGCGGATGATCATCGACGATGCGGAACATCAAGGATGAAGATCCGGCAAGTTGCCAAAGGCTGGAGCGCAATCGATCTCCCCGCTTGATTGAAACTCCCAACCACTGAGCTAATCTGGACAAACTTTATACCTGCTCGATCCTTGCAGTGGATCTCACAACCGGGAAGCTCAAGTGGCATTTTCAGCAGTTGTCGTTCGGCACCGTATAGGTTACAAGCCCACGCCAGACCGTCGCGAAACCAGCGAGGGCCCGGTGTATGCGGAAATCAGCTTAGAACGTGAACCGGGCGATCAGCGTGCCCGTGCGGCCTGTAAGATAGGGCGGCACCGCTGTTGCCGGTTGGCTGCCGGCGGTGGCGAAGGTGTTGATGACTCCAAACCCGCTGGAGTTGATCCCCGCAGTCTTGGTCACGTTGTTCTGCGGGTTCGTCGTGATCGGGTTTGGCAGCAGGGTCCGATTAAAGATGTTGACGAACTCGACACGCACCTGGAAGTTCATTCTTTCTTTGATACGGAAATTGCGGCCCAGATTCGCGTTCTCCGTGGGAGCGCGTGGCCCTCGGAAATCGGTGTAGAGTGTCCCCACCGCTGGACATGTTGCATTGGTGGGGCACGCCGCCCACGCGTTCGGGTTCAGCACTTGTTGGGTACCCGGATTGTAGCTATGAATATTGTTGATGTCGACAGCATACAAAGACTGGCCCGGAACCCGTATGTCCTCACTAGGCAGGAAATTCGCCGTGGGGCTGGCAGGAGGGGCGAGAAATTGGCCACTTTGATAAACGGCATAGCCCCCGATCTGCCAACCCGTGGTGATGGCGTTCTCGATTTTGTTCAGGAACGCTGCTTTGGGCGTTGTGTAGACGAAGTTGAAGGTGAGCGACTGCGGCGGGATCTGCTGCAATGCCCAGGGATTGCCGTCTGGATTAAAGAAGTCCTGCCGCGTCGGCCGAGTGAAGCCCTTGGCCCAGGTGAAGGCGCCGCCGGCCTGCAGACCGTGGGAGAAGCGCTTGGTCGCCTTCATCTGTAGAGAGTCGTATTTGGAATTACCGGTGGCCGATCCAGTGGGGTTCAGCGCCCCGAACTGGGGGAATGGATAAAGAACATTCTGCAGCGGCGTGCTGGTGGGGAAGCCTGAGTAAGGGAGAAGGTTGGTTATGCCGTGCGCGGCCTCGTTCTGGATCACGTTGTTGCTACTGATCGGCGTGCCCAACAGGATTCGATCGTTATTGTTGTTATAGGTAGAGCTGGCGCAGACTCCACCTCCCGTGGAGCAGGGTCCAGTTCCCGGATAGGGGTACAAGCCGTATGCCGCGTATGCTTGCGGAGACAGTCGGCTCAAATTGCCCAGAGGGCCCGCTGGGCCGCCGGCGACGCCGTTGCCGCTTCCCAACCAAGCGATGCGGTTACCCACATAGGACGCCTCCATGACGAAACTATTGGTAATTTCGCGCTGGATGCCGAGGCTGAATTGGTTGGTGCGCGGCGGCCGGTTTTGGTTCGCATCGGGAATCACAGGCGCTCCCGTTACGGTGCCCAGAATCGGATAGCGGTTCGGATCGGTGATGGGGAAAGCCGGTGTCTGGATGGAGCCGGGAGTCGAGATGTTCACGAATTGTGCGGTTGCGGGAACGTACGATGGGCTGTTGGCGGTCACGGCATAGGTTCCATTCGTGCTGACGAGCGCGCCTGCTGTTCCGAACACTTCCGTGTACACCACTCCCCATCCGCCGCGAAGCACCGTCTTGGAATTGATCTGATATGCGACGCCGATCCGCGGCCCAATGGCGTAAGGATAGGTCGGCTGATAAAATTGGCACCCGCATGTGCTGGCGTACCGAGTCGCCCCCGGGTGACCGCCGGCATTGGCGTTGGGCGTAGTCAGATCGAGCTGTCCCAAGCGACCGTATTGCTCATGGGGTTGAGTGGCGTAATCCCAACGCAAGCCATAATCTATGGTGAGCTTGCGGGTCACCTTCCAGGAGTCTTGCAGAAACAGCGCCCACTGCTGATACCCAATACGGGTATCGTTTGGGGCGGTCTGGTTCGTGGAGGTGTAGTCGCCCAATAGCCAGTTTGCGAACCCGAAACCCGTGGCAAATCCGCCGAGACTATTGGCCGGCGTGAAGGGCGCCGCGGTAGCACCGAACCCGCTTGTGACACCGGCCGGCGCCGCGTTCGCTAGCGTGACGCCGGCAAAATTTTGTATGGGAGATCCCTGGAGGTACATCTCGGCGCCGAGTTTGTAGGTGTGGGCACCGTGAACCCAGGTCGCGTTGGCGTTAAAGGAGGGCTTGTTGTCGTGGTACAGGCTCTGGATTTGACCCAAGGTCCCCATGTTTTGCATGCCACCGTAAAGAGGGCTCGACATTCCGGTGATGGAGGGGAACTGGCGATGTTGTACAAAGCCACTGAGCCCGAACTTCGCGGGATCGAAATCCAGGAACGCCGCTGCGTCGCTGTACTTGGTGTAATAGTATCCCGCGCCAAGGTGCAACAGGAGGGTCGGCGTCAGGGTGCGGTCATAGTTCAGTCGCTCAACCCAGCCGGTGATGAACGTTCCACGGTACCCGCCGATCTCGAGCGGCAGGCCATCCGCGCCTTGCGGAGCGCCAACGGAAACCTGGTCCTGCAGATTGGTCTCCTGATAGTAGAAGGACAACTTGTCCTTGCTAGAGAGAGTGTGGTCGATCTTAAAGGACGGAATGACCGAATATCGTGAACTCGGGACGATCCCGAGATAATTCCCAGTCAGATTAGAGTTCTGTGCCTTCACTCCCAGTGTTTGGAGCAGGCCTAGAAAGTTCTTCGTAACCGGATTGAAGAGGGCCTGGTCAATCCTGTTGCCTGGAAAAGGTAACGCGTATCCCTGGCCGGCGAGGGGACCTGCGGTGGCTACGACCCGAGAACGGGGATCGAAGATCTCATTCGCGAACAGTTGGTTCCCTCCGGGGTCAAGCTGGGTCCCGCCCAACGGCGTGGTCGGAATCCCGAGGCCGGCGCACAGACTGCAGCCTCCGATGGGGGAAATCTTGCTGAAATCGCCATTCAAATAATCGGTCGTCGGTACCGTATCGGGGTTGGTAATCAGCGTATTCTCGAGGAACTCCTCGTAGTTGAAGAAGAAGAAGGTCTTGTTGTGGCCGTTATAGATTTTGGGGATGTAGATGGGACCGCCCAAGGTGCCGCCGAAATCGTTGCGGCGGTTTCTCAGCCGAACCTTCCCCACGCCCGAAGTATTTACGCTGTAGGGATTGCCGGCATTCAGGTCCTCGTTGACAAAGTAGTCGTAGCCGCTACCGTGATACTGGTTGGTGCCGGACTTCATGGTGAAGTTGATGAGGACAGATCCTGTAGTTCCGAATTCTGGGGCGTAGTTGCTGGTCTGGAACGCGACTTCCTGAACCGCGTCGACGCCGGGCTGGGCGATCGCTTGATAGAACAGCGCGTGAGGTGTCGCGTCCTGGCCTTCGATGCGGATCGATGGCAGCGTGCCCTGGCCATTGAAATTCATGGTGTTATAGCCAGGCACGAAAGTACTTGAGACCAGGCCCGGTAGCGACTCCACTACGTTGAATGAATTACGGATGCCGGCCGGGCCCGAACTGGCTACTCCGACGCCCAACAACGGAAGATTGTCCATCTGCGACAGCGTGACGTTGTGGGTTAACTCGCCAGTTTGAGTCGCTAGCAGCGTGGCTTCAGCAGTGACAGTCACAGCCTCCGCGGCGGTTCCTACCTGCAGGGCGATATCTTCCTTAATGACTTGCGTCGCGGCGATGGCGAGGTTGGTATGGGTGTAAGTCTTGAATCCTGGCGCCGTAACCGTAACGACGTAGGTGCCGATGGGAAGCTGGGAAATCGTATAATTCCCGGTGTTACTGGATTGCGCGGGAAAAACCACTCCTGTTTCCGTGTTCTTAGCTTCCACGTTCGCTCCCGGGACAACGGCGCCGGCCGGATCGTTAACAGTACCGGTGATGGTTCCTCCGCCTCCTTGCCCGAATACGGTCAGGCTGACGAGAAACAGATGTCCCAAAGCTAGCGCTAATCGCATACACTGACCCCCTCTTAAACGCATAAGATCGTTGGCGACTTATGCGGACGCCCGCGTTTCCAATGTTCGGTCAGTAAGTATATGCCTGCGAGTGTTGGATGACAACCCCTATACCACCCCGTCATTGTGGACGATCTTGCCGCCGACAACCGTCAACAGCGATCGCGTGCTCTTGAGGTCGCCATCGGAAACTGTGAAGTAGTCTCTATCAAGCACCGCCAGGTCAGCGTGGTTGCCGATCTCAATGGAGCCGAGATCGTCCTCCCAGATGAACCATTTGTTGGCGACCGTAGCCAGCCACAGCATTTCCTGGCGCGTGAGCGTTTGATCGCCGAGGATTTGCTGCCCGGCCAGATTCTTGCCCGTGACGATGGTGGCAAAGTTCACCCACGGGTTGATGATCGTGATGTCGCCGCCGTCGGAGTGGTAGCCCTTTTTGATAGGATGACCCATCAGCATCCGATAGGGCGGCCCCACATTGGTACCGGTGCGCAAGGGTCCCCAGCCGAGAAGTACACCCATCCCCATGGCGTTCATTCGGTTGGCCAGATCCATCGGGAACTCCGGCACGTGGGAGATGATCCAGCGCAGGCCGGAAAGCGGAATCTCCGCGTTGACGGTCTCGCGATCTTTCACCTCGTTGGTGACCATGGCGAGGCTGAGAGCATGGTCCTCGGCGCGCCATCCAGCCTTGGCGATCGCCCTCAGGCCCTCAATTCCTCCACCCGTGAACTCACCGATACCGCCCGTTTTGATCCACTCGTCCCCGAAGAAGGGAAAAGAGTTCTTCAAACGCGCCGACAGCGTCGGCAGAGGCGGATTCGCGGTCGGTGAGTCCTGATGCAAAAAGTCGATTCGCAAGCGAGCTGGCATCGTGCCCTCGCGGTGAAGCGCGAGAAACGGATTGTGCATCGTGTAGGTGTTCTCGTTGGCGACGCCGCCGGAGGGAAGGTCTGACTGAAAGGCCCCACCGTCGCGATGCGTCGTGATGCCCAGTTTCGCGTAGTACTTCAGGGCGTCGAGCGCGGATCGCTTCCTCGTTTCCGGAGTTAACAGTTCTTTACGAAGTGCGAGAAGAGCGGCTGTAAGCGCCGGTCCCGTTATCGCGCCGTCGGCGGCGACCATCACGCCCTTGGCCTCAAGCCATGCCTTGCCCTGCGTGTTGGTTCGTGTGCCGCCTTGCGCCGCCTGGATGTAGACCGGGCGGTCGACCGCGTCGAGCTCCGCCAGCGTCGGCAAACGACGTTCCATGAACTGCATCGCCGAGACCGGTCCGACGGTGGTGATAAACTCGCCCCGAGGCACATCGGCGCTCCGTGCTTTGAGCGCCGCGATCGCTTCTGGAATGGTGAAAACATGCTCGAGCGGTGTGTGCCATCCTGGCCGGTTTCCAACGAGCACGATGTGGTTATGCCCATCGATGAGGCCAGGGATTACCGTCTTCCCCTTGAGGTCAATGCGCCTGACGTTACGCGGGGCGGAGACATTGTTACTCACGGCCGTGAAGCGGCCGTTCTGGATCAGCGCCTGCGAGACGACTCGATTGTTCGGATCCATCGTATGGATCTTGCCGTTCACCACGACAAGGTCTGCGCCAGTTGCTGTCGCGGGCGCGGGCTGCAGCTGCGCGAGCAGTTTCGAGCCGCTAAATCCACTCAGAGCCAGCGCGCCTGCGCCGCCGAGGAATTGCCTGCGCCAGAGTCCATACACCGCATTTATCTTAGCCACGTTTGCCTCCTAAACCAATGCTCGGGGCCGGAGAGTTGCCTCCGCCCTCGCGATTCCGGAAATGTACCCAGGTAGTCAGTTTATACCGCATCATCACCTCCGCCGCCATGATCAAGATCCTGGAGGAAGCTGAGAGCACGTAGTGGAGACACGCTCTCTCGGAATCCCGGCCCCTGAGTCGGTCGCTCCGGTTGCATCCCCGCAGACCCGTATCCCCCGCTCAGGTTTCGCCATAAAACCTTTGGGAAACCTAAATCCCAAACCGCCAAGTAGCGGATCCGTTCCAGTACGTCTTGTTGACGCGCTATTTCAAGGCTGGAAAGCCAGAAGCCGAGTTCTTGGAAAGTTGGCCGTTGTCGAGCATTAACGGACAGCATCTAGTGGAGCCATGGGGTCTGCTCTGGCAACCCGCAGGGTCTCGTAGAGACTTGTGCTTTGGATGCGTATCGCTCGCCGCGGTCAGCATCGCAAGGCTTTGAGCCCCCTGCGCGATGTGAATTTAGCCCTCTTGCAGCCAGCTTCACTCGATCGCGGCTCAGTGCGGGACTAGGGCAGTTCGAACACCCATACCGTGCCGCCACGGCCGGGCGGATTTTGAATTTCGGGAGTGAGCGAGGGCCAGGTGGCTGCGTGCGCGCTGCCGTTGCCTACGGTCAGCGCGATGTATTGTTTTCCGTTCACCGCGAAACTGATGGGCGCGGAGCCTGGAACGTCGTTCAGGCGGACTCGCCAGAGTTCAGCGCCCGTGCTATCGTTGCGTGCACTGAACCAGCGGTCAATCGAGCCGCTGAATACTAAGCCGCCCGCGGTGGCGAGAATACCGGAGGTTTCTGGAGCGCGCTGGCGCTGGATCCAAACCGTCTTACGCGTTTCGAGATTGGTGGCCTGAACACGCCCGTAATTGCCGTCGCTGTCCAGACGAGGCCGCAAGCTGGGACGAACGCCAGTCGTGAGGAATCCTCGTTCGCCCTTAGGGACGGGAGTGAGATCCATGCAAGATTCGACTAGTGGCGAGTAGAGCGTTCTGGTCTCGGGATTGTAAGCCGACGGAATCCAACTCCGCGCGCCTCCGGCATGCGGGCAAACGATTTTCGCTTCGCCGTCTCCCGGGACCAGAGCCGGATTGATGGTCTTGTCGCCCGTTTTCGGATCGATCGCAGTGATGACATTCTGCAACCCCAGATCCACCGAGAACGCATACTTCCCGGTATCCGCTTCCACGGCATCGTAGATGGCGATCTTGCCCGCGGTCACCGATAGCGTCTTGGTTTGGCCGTTCACAGGCAGCTTTACCAGAGTGCGTT
>JAICXC010000128.1 GCA_025980665.1 Bryobacteraceae bacterium | reverse complement strand
GCGGTTGTTTTCCGATTGCCGCCACTCTCCGATCACCCAGCCCTTGATCAACATTCGCTGCAGAGCCGGATATAGCGAGCCCTCTTCTACTTGCAGGACTTCCTTCGATATTTGCTGGATGTGTTGTGCGATGCCGTACCCATGCATCGGTCCGACACGGAACAAGGTCTTAAGAATCAGCATGTACAACGTACCGGGCGGGATCTCGGTTCTTTCTTCCATAGGTAAACTATACAACAGTTATACTAGGGAAGCACCAAAAAGTTACCTCCAGAACTCGAAAAATGATCCCAATGGCCTTCCTCGTGCATCACCAATGGAGGAAGGCGCTACCTATGCGATCGCAAATTCGATTGGGCAAGTTTTTCGGCATCCGGGTCGGCCTGCACTATAGCTGGTTCCTGATCGCCCTGCTGATTGTGTTCTCTTTAAATGCCCAGTTCCGCGTGGCCAATCCCGCGTGGACCCCGGGGATGGTCCTGGGGCTGGCCCTCGCTACGGCGGTTTTGTTCTTTGTATCCCTGCTGTTGCATGAGCTGGCGCATTCGCTGGTGGCCCAAGCGCACGGGATTCCGGTGCGTGAAATCACCCTGTTCGCGCTGGGCGGGGTATCGCAGATCGAAGGGGAATCTCCCGACGCCAAGACCGAATTCCAGATCGCCATCGTAGGACCATTGACCAGTGCTGTCATCGGGTTGCTATGCGTTGGAGCCGTGTTCATCCTGCCGCACGTGGTGACTCCGGTAACCGCAATGCTGACTTGGTTGGGATACATCAACTTCGCCTTGGCAGCGTTCAATCTGGTACCGGGATATCCCCTCGACGGCGGACGAGTTCTGCGCTCGCTTCTCTGGTGGAAATCCGGAGACGCTGAGCGGGCGACTCGTACTTCTGCTATCACCGGTCAGGTGGTTGGAGGTTTGTTTGTCACCCTGGGAATCGTGCAATTCTTCTTCGGCGCGAATTTTGGCGGCCTGTGGATCGCATTCATCGGATGGTTTCTGATTCAGGCGGCTGGGGAAACGCGCCGCCAGGCCGGCTTCAAACGAGCGTTTGAGAATGTACGCGTTTCCGATATCATGTCGCACGATTGCTCTACGGTGGACGGCAGGCAGAGCGTCCAGGATCTGGTGGACCGCCTGGTCAAATCCGGACGGCGCTGCTTTGTGGTCATGGATGATGGGCACGTGGCGGGGCTGGTGACTGCAAATGAGATCCGCCAAGTCAGCCGCAGCCAATGGCCGGTGACATTGGTCGATTCAGTAATGCGGCCTTTGGAGGGCCTCCACGCCGTGCCTCCCGATACTCCCTTGGGGAATGCTCTGGAGGTTATGGCGCGGGAGAACGTCAATCAGCTTCCAGTGATGTCCAACAGCCACCTCGACGGCGTGCTTTCGCGGGCCGAAGTTGTAAATTATTTGCAAACGCGCGCCGAACTGGAGCAATGACAACAAGTTGCAAGCTTGAAACCTACGGAGCTTCCGGCTCATCTAACTGATTAGAAGTGAGTTAGAATAAGAGTTTCCAGCCATGCAGTGGCACATCATTAACCACCACGACTACATTGACGGGCCTTTCGATAGTTACGAGGCGGCCTTGCGGGAAGCTTGCGCCCTTGGCAAGGAGACCCGTACCGAGCCGCGGGTACGCCGGCGGGCCGAAGACTTCTTTGTTTACAAGGCTCCTTATGATCGCAAGGAGCACTGGCAGCCCGAATATTGGATCTGCACCAAAGAAGCTGCGGTCGCCGAAGGCGTTGCCGAGGATATCTTCTCTCAGCCATTATTGGAGACGTGGCGATAACCTCGGCACTATTGATCGATCCGATTTTCAAGCAGCACGATACTGGCCCTGGCCATCCGGAGCGTCCCGAACGTTATGACGCACTAACCCGCGCTTTCGAGCGGGCTGGGCTCACAAAATCCTTATTGCATCTAGCGACTCGTCCAGCCACCGAAGATGAAATCGCTCTATGCCACACGCGTCCCTACATTCAAACCGTCAAGCGTGATATCGCTGCCGGGGCGACTGAGCTGAGCACGGGCGACACCACCATCAGCCCGAAGTCATTCGAAGTCGCCTTGGACGCCGCCGGCGGCGTGATGAACGCGATCGACCAAGTTTTTAAGAAGACAGCCGCGAACGCTTTTTGTGCGGTGCGCCCTCCGGGACATCACGCCCGGCCGAACCAGGGCATGGGCTTCTGCATCTTCAACAATGTCGCCATCGCCGCGCGCTATGCTCAGCGCAAACACGGAGTCGATCGCGTGCTGATTGCCGATTGGGATGTCCATCACGGTAATGGAACCCAGGATACTTTCTACAACGATGGCTCCGTGTTCTTCTTCAGCACACACCAATCGCCCTGGTATCCCGGCACCGGCGACGCGCAGGAGACCGGCGAAGGCAAGGGCGAAGGCTGCACCATGAATTGCCCTTTTCCCGCAGGCGCAGGACACAGCGAAATCCTGGGCGTTTTCCAGGATCGCCTGCAGCGTGCTGCCGACCAGTTCAAGCCGGATCTGGTGCTGGTTTCCGCGGGCTTCGATTCACGTCTCGGCGATCCTCTGGGGCGCTTCACGCTTTCCGATCAGGACTTCGCCGATCTGACACGTGTGATGCTCGAAATCGCCGATAAACACGCGGGCGGCCGGTTGGTTTCGGTGCTCGAAGGCGGCTACGATCTCGCGGGATTGGCCTCGGCCGCCACCGCGCACGTTCAGGCACTGGCTCAAGTAAGCGCTGGCTGAAAACCACCATTTGGCCGGAAGCGGCCAAGACGTTCCGCAGCGATCCTCTGTTATTTCTGAGACTTGCAGTTGGCAAAAAACGTGCCATACGACAGCCATGTTCAACCGTTGCGCAGTACTCGGACTAGCAGTTGCAGCAGGCCTCGCATGCGGTCAACAATCCAATTCTCAGGCCGCTCCTCCTGCTGGAGGATGGCGTGAGGCTGATGCACCTCCGCCAGCGGATGCTCCGAACGGCCAGGTTCTTCCTTCGCAGTTAACACTTCCTGCAGGGACTTGGATCAGCGTGCGCACGGACCAAGTTCTTTCAAGCGATCATAGCCTCCCCGGCGACACTTTTACGGCGACATTGGCACAGCCCCTGGTCGCCAACGGATTCGTGGTAGCGCGGCGCGGGCAGATCTTATCCGGCCGCGTGGCCGAGGCTGTCAAGGCCGGACGCGTGAAGGGAACGTCGCGCTTGGCATTGGAATTGGCCGACGTCACTTTAGCGGACGGCGAGAATATGCCGATTCACACCCAGTTGATTCAGTATTCCGGCGGCACCTCGAATGGACGCGACGCCACGGCGATTGGAACTGCCACCGGAGTCGGCGCGGCAGTAGGCGCAGCGGCTGATGGCGGAGCCGGCGCGGGAATTGGAGCCGGTGCGGGTGCCGCCGCCTCCACCATCGGCGTCCTGCTTACGCGCGGCCGGCCTACCGAGGTTTATCCGGAATCGCTGCTCACTTTCCGTACGACCGAGCCATTAACCATTTCGACCGACCGTTCTCAGCTCGCGTTCGTACCAGTGCGCCAGGAAGACTACGCTCCGGAGGCGCAGGCACGTCCGAGGCTGGTGCGTCGGCCTGGATATCGAGGATATCCACCATACCCTTACTTCGGAGGCGGAGTCGTCATCGTGGGCCGGCGCTATTAGGCTCGAGCGGCTAGCGCTGCTTTAATTCGTTCTGCCGTGAATGGAACCTGACGGATGCGCGCACCGGTTGCATCGAAAATTGCATTACCGATTGCAGCCGCGACCAGGGTAATGGAAGTCTCGCCGGCGCCCATCACCTCTCCCTCAGTACGATTGATGAGCACAGCCTCGATCTTAGGTACCGCGAAGCCCAGCGGCAGGCTGTGATAGGTTCGCCAGTCGACCGACGTAATCTTCTCACTGTCCCAAGTTACTTCCTCGCCCAGGCAACGGCTCAGGCCCTGGAGCGCGCCGCCTTCCACCTGGTTGCGAAGCCCGTCGGGATTCGAAATGGGGCCGACATCGCTTGCCGCGACCATCCTTTTGACCACGATCTTGCCTGTATCTTGATTCACTTCAATCTCGGCGACCAGAGCTGTATAGCCGTTGTCGCCTTCGTAAAGCACGCTGGCTGCGCCGCGGCCGCTGGCGAGGCCAGTTTTGCGATTCCCAGGCTTAGGCGAGGGTCGGGTTTCCCAATTTGCCGTCTTCGCTGCGGCCTGGAGCACCTCTTTGAGGCGCGCGTCACGCAAGTGACGTAGCCGATATTCCACTGGATCCGCCTTCACTTGAGCAGCCAGTTCGTCCATGAAAGACTCGTGCGCGAAGGTGTTTTGAAGGCGTGCCGGGGAGCGCAGTGGTCCGGTAAAGAATCGCGATTCGACGGCGTGTGTCAGCACCCGGCCACTTTGCACAACGCCGGTGACCGCAGCGAAATAGGATGGCACGGCGTTGCTGTTGTTGTTGACGCGGGCGGATACGGGACCGGACGAACGCGGCGCGAAGTCCGCTGGCGGAAATCCCAGCAGGTAACCCGTAATGATGTTCCCGGGCCGGTTGGTTCCGGGACGATTCCCCAGCCCTGGCGACCAGGATTCGTGATTCCAAGTCGTGATGTTCCCACTAGCATCGAGTGAAGCCCGCTGATCGATCACGTATGCCGGCCCGTAGTTCTCAAACGCCATCTCGTCCTTGCGAGTGAGCTGGACGCGCACCGGCTTCCCCACGGCTTGAGACAAGATCGCCGCGTCGTATGTCACGGTGTCGGCGCCGTTGACGCCATAGCATCCCGAGCCGCGCCGGAAAATCACGTGGACGTTTTCAGGCTTCAGGCCCAGGATCATCGCCGAAGTGCTCTTCTGATACCAGACGGCTTGCGTGGCGGAGTAGATGGTGGCCCGGTCTCCTTGCACATCGGCAACGGCGCAGGAGCTGCCCATCGACCCGTGCATCTGGTAGGGATGAAGATAGGTGGCCTCCAGAACGGTCGCGCCGCCCGAAAGCTTCGCATCGACGTCTTCTGAATCGACCATCAGTGTGTCACGAGCGGGCAGCTTGCGCAGCGAATCGTGAAAGGTAGCGGAATCGGGCAGGGGCGGTCCCGGATTCCATGCGACTTTCAACTTGCCAGCCGCTTGGATCGCCTGCCAGGGCTTTTCAGTTACCACTCCGATGAAATTCTTCTTGACGACGATCTTCAGTACACCCGGCATTCCCGCGACGGAACTCTCATCGACGTTTGCGACGGTTGCCCCAATGGACGGTGGACGGACGACGCGGCCGTGCAGCATACCTGGCAAGCGTACATTGTGGACAAATTCGAATTTTCCGGTCACCAGCTGGGGAAGGTCAGGGCGGGGAATCGGTTTGCCCAGCACGGTCCACTGGCTTGGAGACTTGCGCTTCGCCTTGGGATCGAGCGCGAGGCTGAACTTTTTCCCTTCGACCAGCTGCCCGTAAGTAACGCGCTGCGACTCGTTACCTTTGACGGTTATCACGCCATCAGTCGCAATAAGACGATCGACTGGCACGCCGAGCTTCTGAGACGCCATGCGGAAGAGAGCTTCGCGCGCGGTAGCCCCGGCCTGACCTAGATTGTCGGAATTGAAATTAGCGGGATGCGACTGGCTGCCGGAAGTGTGCGCCTGGTCGGGCGTGAGCGCCGTATCGCAGTAGATCAGCTTTACGCGCTGGAATGGAACCGAAAGCTCTTCGGCTACTAATTGCTGCTGCGCCGTCGATATTCCTTGTCCCAGTTCCTCTTTGCCGCTATACGCGGTGATGCTGCCGTCGGCTGCGATGGAGATCCACGAATCGAGTTGATTGAGGGGCGGCGAACCTTGAACTGGGCCTTGCGCGCGAAGGTTGAAGGTGACGATTAGCCCACCCGAAGCTTTCAGGAAATCGCGCCGATTCAGATTCATCGTCCGTACCTCTGAATCGCCCGCAACATCCGCACATTGGTGAAGCAGCGGCACAGCACGGTCGACATGGCCTGTTGAATTTCAGCCTCGGTGGCTTTGGGGTTCTTATCTAAGAACGCTTTGGCGGTCATGATGACGCCGTTCAGACAGAAACCGCATTGCGCGGCTTGCTCATTGACGAAGGCTTGCTGGATGGGATGTGGTTTGTCGGGAGTTCCCAACCCTTCAAGCGTGGTGATATCGTCGCCCTCCACCGATTCCACCGTGGTGACACAGGATCGGACCGCCTGCCCTTTTACGATCACCGTGCAGGCTCCGCACTGGCCTAGCCCGCAGCCAAATTTGGGACCGTTCAATTGCAGGTCATCGCTGAGGGCATAGAGAAGGGGCGTCGCCGGATCGAGGTCCAGCGTATGACTCCGGCCGTTAACCTTGAGAGTGATTGCCATGTCGTCTATGAGGTTACGGCGGAAACCCAACCCGGTCAAGCCGTACCAACTACACTAACAAGCATGAGCGCAGGGACTGTAGAGGTGGTGGCCGCGGTCATGATGCGGGACGGGAAAATCCTGATCGGCCAGCGTAAGCGCGGCGGCCGGCATCCCCTGAAATGGGAATTCCCCGGTGGCAAGGTCGAGATGGGAGAGGATCCACGAGCGGCTCTGGCGCGCGAGCTGCGCGAGGAACTGAATGTCGACGCAGTCGTCGGCGAGGAGCTGGATTTCTACGAAGTCGATTACCAGGACGGCTTCAGCTTCCAGCTGCATTTCTACCGCGTCACTGAATTCTGGGGAGAACTTCGCAATCTGGATTTCGAACAGATTGTGTGGGAGAAACCCGCGCGGCTCCCGGCGTACGATTTCCTCGACGGGGATATTACTTTTGTGTCGAAGGTGGCACGGTGGCGGCCGGAGGCGCCGTAACGTAGAGCGTGAACGGCGCGGAAACACGCGTGCCCACTCGCACGGTAACCGGCTGCTGAAGCCCATCGGGTAACGCGGAAGCTAAAGTGAACTGAACCCTGGTCACGTCCGAATTCAGCCCGAACTGAAGTACCGAATTCATCGCGGTCGCGATATGATCTACCCCGCCGACACTGATGTGCACGCTCGCAGCAGTCGAGGCAAGCAAGCCCGCTACGTCCAGCAGGATGACGTCTCCTGGTGCGGCCGCATGGAGCGCATCGACGAATACAACGCTGTTGACGTTGCGCTGATCGTAGGCGGCCTGAATGACAGGCGGTTGCGCATCCACGTTAAACAGAATGGGTGCGATGGCATCGCCATTGGGGGAGATCAATTTCAGGACGGCGGCACCCAGGGGCGTGGACCCGGGCACCACGGCGCGGATATTCGAGTTGGCATCGAGAGAAAAATCAACTTTCACGTCGGCAACCGTGAGCGTCCAGCCCTGCAGACTGGCAGGCAAGCCCGTGGCCGAGACGACCAATGTGCCTCCGCTGGGCACGCCCGTCAGGCCGGTGGCTAAATTAAGGACGGGAGCGCGCAGGCTAACCTGCTTTGCCGCGGCGGGCATAACCTGAAGCCCCGCGCCCAGCGTCACGGTTTGCACGCCTGTGGCGGCGGTTACCGCGACTAATCCTGCGGCGGCGCCCCTGTTAATTGAGATGTTGAGTAGCGCCTTGCCCGGATTGATGATCCAAGTCCGGCGCACGGTGACGTCGCTCGATCCGAATCCGATCACGGTCTGGCCGTCAGCGAAGTTCGTGTTGAATCCGTCGACTTCAATCATCGTATCGGTGCCGGCGGTGACGGTGGCGGGAGTGATTGAAAGGGACGGATTGTTCGCCGCTGAGTAAGTGAATGTCGGCAGGGGCGATGCGCCCATCGTCTGCATGGAGGTCTGACCGTCGCTCGCCAGAGCTTCGAGCACGGCGACATGATTCCCGATTGCAGGCGGCGCAACAACGGCAAAGCTACCGTCGTCGTTCTTCTGGATCGATGTAGCGGCGGCGCCGTCGAATAGCACGCGCGTATCGAGGCCGAGGTTGTCGCCTTTGAGTGTCACGGTGGTATTGCCCAGGACGTCATTGGATCCGGAGACGGAAGAGATAGTCGGTCCAGCCCCAGGAACCACGGTGAAAGCTGACGGAAGCACATACAAATCGTCGGAGGTGGTGATCGCCAGAGCCACCGGCGTCGCTCGCGAAACAACGTTGGCATCCACGACGTTGATAAGGTACGCGGCGACGAAGTAGGCGAGGGTGTTCGGTTCCAGTTGCGCTGCGGGGCCGATCACGCTGAGGCTCATTCCTGGCGTGACCTTGGTGGTATTAGGAACTAACGTTCCGGGAGCATCGAACACCATCCAGCCGCGATAACCAGACACCAGGGACGGCGCGTGGACATACACTTCCTGGCCTGCCGGGCCAAGATAAGCAAGAATATCCAGGTTGTAAATACTGGGGCCACTCCGCGCATCTACGTCGAAGTTGATGTTTGCGGCGCTTGCTCCGGCTGTGACCGTAGTGGTTGCCGCCTGCTTCCAGTCCCGGGTGTGGGGGAAGAATTGTCCGCCGAATCCGGTAAAGGCCGGGAAGTTGCCGCCCATAGAATCGGATGGCGGAACGATCGCCGCCGGCGTGGCCTCATCTTGCTGCGGCGGGGGCAGCGGCTGCGTGTACACGTAATAATCGTCCGGCGGAATCCCGTCGATGCGATAGCTGCCATCGGGGTTGCTTAGCGTGCCGATCGCTGTCCCGTTCAGGGAAAGTGCGACCACACTCGCCATATTCACCGCTTTGCCGTTGAGTAGAACCCGGCCGGTGATGCTCCCCGTGGTCGCCGTGAACGATCCCGTGGGGTAGAGCAGCGAGATACCGGCGATATCGTCTGCCGCCAACGGGCGCGCCTTGGTCGTGCCGCGCGTCGTGGCCGTGGACATCGTCGCGGAAACCATGGAATGTTGCAGACCCAGGGTGTGCCCGAATTCGTGAACCATTGTCAGGAAAAACGCATCCGAATAGCTGGCCTGCTGGTCGAAGGTCAGATCGCTGCGGAATTGCAGCGTGGAGCGCAGAATCGGCACAAAGCCCGGGCCTTTGGTCAGGTCGCCAGCACTACCAAAGGAATGGGAAGTCTGTGCAAGAAGCCCTGGGGGCAGGTTGGTGTCGTCAAACACGACGTCAATGCCCGGAGTCGCTTGCGGCGTCGCACCCACGGTCTCGAACCCACCGAAACGCAGACGGATATCCGAACTCTTCACGCCGTTCCAGGTTTCGGCCGCCAGCCGAATCTGGCTCACCAGCGCATCGTAATTGTCGCCATCCACCAGCTTGCTCGGTGGCTGGTCGGAAATGAAATACGAAACAGTCTTATCGGTGAGCGTGGTCAGATCGAACTTGGCGGGATAGGCTTGGAAGGGCCCCGTGCGGCCAGGGAAGTAAATCCAGTAGTAGTAAGCCGAGGAAACCGAAGAGAGCGAAAATAGCAAAGCTGCGAGGGTGGCAACTCGCGTCATCGCTCGGAATTGTCTCCGCATGTTTATTTGGCGGCTCCCGATTTCGCGGCTCGTAATTTTGCAGAGACCAGCGCTTGTTGAACGCGTGCGCGCAAATCCTGGAGCGGCATACTCACTGCATGGTCATCGACAGGAAAGCCGGATCGGTTGAGCATAAGCTCGGAGGCGGCAGGCCGCTGAACCAGCGTGATACTGCCGCTCCCCGAACTCTCCTCCGAAAGCTTGAATAGTCCCTGTGAAAGCCCGATTACCTGGGTCAAACCCGAACGGCTGCTCCATAGGAACAGCACATATTCGTGTCCCGGTCTCAATTCCGGAGCTCCCGACACGCTCTGGCGGATTCCGTCAACCACGCCGCCCGGCACCGCAACCTCACTGTTGGACTGGCCAGACGACTTCCAGGTTTCGATCACCTGGAGTTGGAAATAGGTGTAAATGTCGGTTCCATGTGTGCCAGTGTGAGACCCAGTGACCCTGGCCCGGACGATCGCGGTCGACTTGTGGGTCATGTCATCAATGGTCAGTTGCTCGAGCGTCGTGGCAGAGACGCTCAGAGTGAGCGCCAAACTAGCCAGAAGCCGAGTCCACACACGCATACGCAAGAATTCCTGGATATGGTAAAGCATGTCAACGCCCCAATCAAAGACCGTATTAGTCTATGATAATACGAGACTTAGGAGGTTGCCAGTGGGGTGCTTTGTGGACCTTGGACACGGGCTTGAGACAGAAGGGAACATTGCCGCTCTACCGTGACTCAGGCCCCTTCATTCGGCATAAAGTGGATAATTTCGAACATCGGCCGACCGTTCGAATCAGGGATCGTCCGGATCACCTCCTTGAGATAGCCGAGGGACTCGGCGGCCCGATCCAATCGCGCTCCTACGTTCGGAAACACCTCGTGCTCGCGCACGTGGTCCAGAACTAAGGCGTCGGGGTTGTGCAGAATGTCGCGAATCTCTGCGAGTTGTTCCGGGCTAGGCGAGTCGGTATTGAATGGGCCCGTGGCGATGCGCAGGTCCAAACGGCCCTGGTGCAGAAAATTGAGATTGTCATATAGGCCCCAATCCACCAGGTAGAAGGTTCGGCCGGAATATTCGTTCAGGCTCGTGGATAGCGGATTCAGCGCGTCCGTAAAGACATTGCCCGCTCCGTCTCGTTCGAACTGATACATGTACTGGTTCCACACCAGCAGGTTCATCGCGATCATGATTGCGGCGGCTGTCCAGGCGACCGGCCGCCAGGGCAAGGAAGCCAGCGCTACGGCCGCGAACAGGATGGGAAAAGGCCATAGCAGAATGACGTGGTGAGCCGACGTGCCGGCATCGTGAGTCAGCGCCATCAGCAACCAGGAAACCGTCATGAAGAGCAATGAAAATCGGGCTGCGCGGTATTTCCACCACCATGGCGCCGCCAGCAGCAGGACGCCGAAGACGTAGTAGAATCCGGTGCTCCGATGCTCGCCCCAATGATCGTGAATCCACGCCGAAGCGCGTTCACTGGGTGATCCCGGAGTCTTGGGATTCGGCCACCACTCCTCGCCGGTCAGGTAGCCGAACAGCGACGATCCGTTGGCGGCCAGTTGAACTTGAATCCATTTGCGAGGGACACTGTGCGGGTCTAGGCGGGCGTTTTCCCTGACGGTAGCGCTGGCATGGGTGAGATTATAGACTACCAACGGCAGCGCGCCGCATAAAAACGCCGTTGCCGCCACCAGCGCGGTGCGCGGTTTCAACCATCGCTTAATCTCCGGCCAGAAAACCAGCAGTCCGCCCACGACGATTCCGCTCAGAGCCCAGATGAAAATCGCCTTGTTCCAGAGCGCCAGGCCCCAGCATAGGAATCCGGCCGCAAGATCCCAGAGCCGAGCATCCGGGCCTTTGTGGGACCCAAAGCGGTATAGGAACCAACAGCCAGTCACAAGGAATACATGTTCCAAAGCGACCGGTCCCCAGTCAAATGTGTCGGTCAGCACGAAAACGGGATCGGTCGCCAGAAGAGAGGCCCCGATGGCCGCCGCCCAAGTATCCCCGGACGCCCGAGCTAAATGAAAGAAAAAGAATATCGTAACCGCTCCAACGAGGGCGACAGGGAGGCGCAGCGTCCACGGGCTTGTACCGAAAATACGGAAGATCGGCCAGTAGAGCAGCGTTTTTAGGGAACCAATATAGGTCATGACCATCAAAGGAACATGGTGAGATAGCAGGGGGAGTCGTAGGTCATTGTTAACATGGGAAAAAAGGGGAGTCGAAAAGAGAGCCTCGTCGGACTGAATTCCCGCGTAAGGAAGTACCAGGATCGCCAGCAGGATGAACAGGCCGCAAGCGGCCAAACTGGATCTGTTATGGGCGCGAGGCATGATATGATCCTGCACAACCGGATTTTACGGTATGAGATTTTTTCGGGTTTACCACCACAGTATACGTCAAGCGTATTGGAGGGGTGGCAGATTAGGGCCGTACCTGGAATAACTTACAGCCTAAACCAAGTCAGAAAGAAAGCGATCGGCAGTACCAAGGGTAATGTTTTGAGATACGGAGTCCGATTAGAAAACTCATTGGTGACCGAAGGTTGAGGCTGGACGGCAATTTGGGCAAGGGCGTCAAAACGGTTGGTATTGGAATTGCTTGCAATGTTGATCGTGAGTGTGCTAATGTTCTTTGAAAGCTCAGTTGCTGGAAGCTTGAGGTTGGGCACCCACGGGGTTGTCGCCTCCTCGATGGGTCTCCACGTAGTGCCTGGCGCGAATTCGCCGCTCGGCATACCCAACGTTCCTAGACAGGAAGTTTGAAAGCGTGAACCTTTTTGGTTTGCGTCACGTCTAATGGCTTAGCTGAAAGTTACCTGAGCAAGATTTGAAACTGAGACGCGAAGTTAAGAAACGGTAAAGAAGAATTTAAAAAAAAGACTTACCGGAAGAGACAGGAGAGGAAGAAGGGCAGAACCATGACGAAGAGTGAGTTGAACAAATACAAACACGTGCTGGAGGCCAAGCAGGCAGAGCTGGTCCAACTAGTGCGCAACCGTGACGGCATCGCCATCGAAAAGAGTCCCGATGCCCTGGATGAAGTGCAGCACGCCGCTGAGCGCGAGCTGGCGATCCGCAACCTGGACCGTGAGTCCAATCTTTTGCGGAACGTCCGCGCAGCCCTGCGCCGTATCGACGAAGGCAGCTTCGGCGTGTGCCTGCATTGCGAAGAGGACATCAGTCCGAAACGCCTTGCGGCAGTGCCATGGACGGCCTTCTGCATCCAGTGCCAGGAAATCGCCGACCGCAATCAGGGCGACAGCGCCGACAACCTCGACGAGCTGTTGGTTAACGCCGCCTAATCGGAGAGCCTCATCCTTCTCTTTTTGAGGGCGCGGTCCGCAAGTAACATCCGCAGGCCGCGCCCGTATTGTTTTTTAGGTCGGGCCGGCCTCGACACCGGCGGCTACAATTCGGATGAAAGAAATCATCCGGCCGGCGCTGTTATGATCGCGCCGCCAGGAAAAGAATTGCGCGGGGTGGCAAAAAGTGCAGCCGCCGACTTTTTCGATCCTGTCGGCCTCGACTCCCGCGGCGATTAACTGATTCCGGTTTTCCATCGCTAAATCCAGCTTTCCCGCTTCAGTTTTGCCGAACTGCCTCGCGACATCCAGCCCTACTTCGTAACAGCATGCGCCGATGCCTGGTCCAATGGCAGCGAAAACATTTCGCGGATCGGTTCCGAATTCGTTTCGCATGCGGGCGAGTGTCGACGTAACGACTCCGGCGGCGGTCCCTCGCCATCCGGCGTGAATGGCGGCGACGGCTCGCGTATCTCGATCCACCAGCAAGATTGGAAAGCAATCCGCAGTGCGAACGGAAACCGCTACACCTGGATCCCGGGTGATAATCGCGTCGCCGTCACCGATGCAGCCTGATTCATGTGCAATGAATGAGACGTCAGAGTGAATTTGTTTCACGCTCGCCATGGCGGCCTGAGTCAGGGTGGCGTTGCGGGTACCGAAGCCGTGTTCGATCCCGGGTAAACTCGCGAGCAGCCTGGAAGTGAGAACCGTCACGCTACCGGATGGCTTCGTCTAACAGGATTGAAAACTGGCGGGATTTTTCGTCTACCCTGTCGCGGAAATCCGCCAGCTCCTGCTCCATCCCACGCAGCCGATCGGCCAGATGGAGACACGCCAGCACCGCCACACTGCTTCCGTCGACATTGCCGGCTTGATGGGCAATATCGGTCATCAGCTGATCCACTGAATGGGCCAATGCTTCGACCTCGCCGGATTCGCCGCTCACCGCCAGAGTGTACGGATGATTGTAAATGGTGACGCGGACTGTCCTGCGCTCAGATGCGGAATCCATGCGACACTCCTGCTAACAAGCTTACGCCTCCGCTCTATCGTCCGGCGATCAAGTCCATTTGGCCAAGCAGCTTTTCGATACGGACGCGAGCCTGTTTGCGCTGGCTGCGCAGGTCTTCTAATTCCTGACGGAGTTGTCGCGCGTCGGCTACGGCGGCGTCGCGTTCGCTGCGGAGGGCGGACACCAGTTCCACGGTGC
>JAICXC010000092.1 GCA_025980665.1 Bryobacteraceae bacterium | reverse complement strand
TTGTAGCACGACCCGTTACGAGTCATCAGGCCGCCGCATTCCGAACACGTCGGGGCGTCGGAGACAACTGCGGAGAACGGCAGAGCCTGCTGCGGGTCGGGCTCGGTGACACGGAGCGTGGGGGATTCGCCGGCTTCTCCGCTTGCGGCATACTCTTCGCCGATGAAGCGCGCGCCCATCCAGCGGAAAATGTAATCCATGATGGACTTGGCGTACGGCACCGTCGGGTTGCCGGTCCAGCCGCTGGGCTCGAAACGCACGTGGCTGAACTTGTCGACGAAGAACTTCAGCGGCACGCCATACTGCAGCGCGTAGCTGATTGCAGTAGCGAAGGCATCCATCAGGCCCGAGATGGTGGAGCCTTCCTTGGCCATGGTGACGAACAGCTCGCCGGGCGAGCCATCCTCATAGAGGCCAACGGTCATGTAACCTTCGTGGCCGCCGATCGAAAATTTGTGGGTGATCGCGTTCCGCTCGGTAGGGAGTTTGCGCCGCACCGGCCGGTAAACGATCTTCTCTTCAATTTTGATCGTGGGCGTCGCTGCAGCGGGTCCAGTTGCCGCCTTCGCGCCCTTCGATGTTCCCGAACTGAGTGGCTGCACGCGCTTGGAGTTATCGCGATAAATCGCGACGGCCTTCAATCCGAGCTTCCAACTCTCGGTATACGCGTCCATAACGTCTTCCACCGTGCACTCTTCCGGCATGTTTATAGTCTTGGAGATTGCCCCGGAGATAAAAGGCTGAACGGCCGCCATCATGCGGACGTGGCCCATGTAGTGGATGGACCGGCTGCCGTTCTGCGGACGGAAGCTGCAATCGAAGCAGGCCAGGTGCTGGTCTTTAAGATGCGGTGCGCCTTCGATAGTGCCGGTGGAATCGATGTGCTCGACAATGGCGCTGACCTGGTCGGAGGTGTAACCCAGCTTGATCAGCGCATTCGGCACGGTCTGATTTACGATCTTGATGACGCCGCCGCCGACCAGCTTCTTGTATTTGACCAGCGCGAGATCGGGCTCGATGCCGGTGGTGTCGCAATCCATCATGAAACCGATGGTGCCGGTAGGGGCGATCACAGTGGTCTGGGCGTTGCGGAATCCCGCCACCCGGCCCAGGTCGTAGGCTTCTTCCCAACACTTGCGAGCGTTCTCGTAAACGGCCTGCGGCACGCGCTTGCTGTCGATCCTGAGGGTCGCATCGCGATGCATGCGGATCACGTCCAGGAAAGGATCCTCATTGAGGGCGTAGCCTTCGCACGGGCCGGTGGAACCGGCCGAAATGCCCGCGCTAGTCAGGTAGGCCTGGCCGCACATGATGGCGGTGAGCGCGGCAGACCAATCGCGGCCCTGATCGCTGTCATAAGGAATTCCCATGGACATCAGCAGCGCGCCGAGGTTGGCATAGCCTAGCCCTAGGGGACGGAAATCGTGCGAATTCTTGGCGATTTTCTCGGTGGGATACGTCGCGTTATCGACGATAATTTCCTGCGCCATGATGATGGTATCCACGGCGTTGCGATAAGCTTCGACGTCAAACTGCCCGTCGATGCCGACAAACTTCATCAGGTTCAAGGACGCCAGGTTGCAGGCGGAATCGTCCAGGAACATGTATTCCGAGCAGGGATTCGACGCGTTGATGCGCGCCGTATTCTTCGAAGTGTGCCAACGGTTGATGGTGGTATCGAACTGCATGCCGGGATCGCCGCACTGATGCGTGGCTTCGGCAATCTGGCGCATCAGGTCGCGGGCCTTGTAGCGATCCACGGGCTGGGCATTGGCGCGCGATTTCGTCCACCAGTCGGAATCGGATTCTACGGCTTGCATGAACTCGTCGGTGGCGCGGACGCTGTTGTTGGCGTTCTGGAAAAAGATGGAACTGTAGGCGTCGCCGTCGAGCGAAGAATCGTAGCCCGCGTCGATCAGCGTGTGCGCTTTCTTCTCCTCCTTGGCCTTACACCAAATGAACGCGCCGATGTCGGGGTGATCAGCATTGAGAATCACCATTTTCGCGGCGCGACGGGTCTTGCCCCCGCTCTTGATCACGCCCGCAAATGCGTCGAAGCCCTTCATGAAGCTCAGGGGCCCGGACGCGCGCCCGCCGCTCGATAGCAGGCCGTTCTCTTCCCTCAGTGTGGAAAGATTGGTGCCAGTACCCGATCCCCACTTGAATAACATCCCTTCCGTCTTCGCGAGGTCGAGAATCGATTCCAGCGTGTCGCCCACCGAATTGATGAAGCACGCCGAGCATTGGGGACGCGACTCGCCGGGGTTCAGTTTCTTGACCGCGTTGTCCGTATCGTCGAAGTAGAAGCCGTAACCGCGGGGCTCCTTCACGCCGACGTTGAACCAGACCGGCGAGTTGAAGCACGCCTTCTGGGTCAGCATCAGGTGGGTGAGTTCGAAACGAAAATTCTCGGCGTCTTCGGGAGTTTTGAAGTAGCGCTGCTCGGCGCCCCAGCCGGCAATGGTGTCGCATACGCGCGAGACCAGTTCGCGGACGCTGGTTTCGCGCTCGGGCGAGCCCATCTTGCCGTAGAAATACTTGCTGACGACGATATTGGTGGCCGTCTGGGACCAATCGACGGGCACTTCGACGTCGCGCTGCTCAAAGATGACCGCGCCCTTATCGTTGCCAATGGTGGCGTTACGCAGCTCCCATTGCACGTCGTCATAAGGGGTCTTCCCACCCTCTAGTTTGGCGGTAAAGTACCGCGGGAAAACCACCCCCACCCGGTCCGGAACGGGTATCGGCCTCCGAACGTCTTTCAACTTCATCGCAACACTCAACCCTAATTGTCCCATGGTCGACGCCTCTCTCTTTTTCTGCGGGGGGAGGAACCCTTCAGACTTCACCCAGTCTTAAGAATTCCGCTGTCGGCCATGTTAACCCCCACATCTGGAGGTGTCAATCAGAAAACACGCGAGTAATTGTATGCCACTGACGAATCTACAGTTTTTCTGAATCATGACATTCTTAATCGACAATGTACCTTTCGTGCTATACTCGGGTACGTGAGCAGGCTCAGTCACTTACAGGCTTTAGAGGCTGAAAGCATCCATATCATACGCGAGGTAGCCTCCGAATTCCAGCGTCCGGTGATGCTGTATTCGATCGGCAAAGACTCGTCGGTGATGGTCAGGCTGGCGCAGAAGGCATTTTACCCCGGTCCCATCCCGTTTCCCTTGCTGCACGTGGACACCACGTACAAGTTCAAAGAAATGATCGAATTTCGCGATAAGTTTGCGGCCGAACTGGGCGTGAAGCTGATCGTGCATTCGAACACGTCGGCGCTCCAGGCGGGCGCGAATCCATTCCGTCTTGGGACAGAGCGCTGCTGCGGGCTGCTTAAGACGCAGTCGCTGCTCGATGCTTTGCGCGCGGGCAGCTATGATGCGGCATTCGGCGGGGCACGGCGGGACGAGGAAAAATCGCGCGCCAAGGAGCGGATCTTCTCTTTTCGCGATTCGCTGGGGCAATGGGATCCGAAGAACCAGCGTCCTGAGCTATGGAACATCTTTAACGGCCGCGTGGAGCCGGGCGAAAGTATCCGCGTGTTTCCGCTTTCCAACTGGACCGAGATGGACGTGTGGCAGTACATCCACGTAGAAAACATCCCGATTGTGCCGCTGTATTTCGCGAAAGACCGGCAAGTGCTGGTGCGAGGGAACTCTCTGATCGTTCCCGAGCAGGATTTCGTGAAACCTCAACTGGGAGACAAGTTAGAGACCGTCCGGTGCAGAATGCGTTCGCTCGGCTGCTCGCCGTGCACAGGCGCGGTCCGCTCGGATGCCGATACGCTGCCGAAAATCATCGCGGAGCTGGTGGCGGTGCGGAATTCGGAGCGCGAGAATCGCGTAATCGACCACGACCGCGAAGGATCCATGGAGTTGAAGAAACGCGAGGGGTACTTCTAAAATTATGTGTGCGGCCTCCGTGGAACAACCTTCCCAGCAATCATTCGATATCGAACAATTCCTCGCCGCCGAGGAATCTAAGGGCCTACTGCGCCTGACCACAGCGGGCAGCGTGGACGACGGCAAAAGCACGCTGATCGGCCGGCTGCTGCATGACGCCAAGGGTGCTTATGAAGACCAGCTCAAGTCGGCTGTCCGGGCCGGCCAGATCGATTTTTCACTGCTGACCGACGGGCTACGCGCGGAACGCGAGCAGGGCATCACGATCGACGTCGCGTACCGCTATTTCGCGACCATCAAACGCAAGTTCATCCTGGCGGACACTCCCGGCCACGAGCAGTACACGCGCAATATGGCCACCGGCGCCTCGACCGCCGAGCTAGCCATCATTCTGCTGGACGCACATCGCGGACTGACCACACAATCGCGCCGACATGCATTCATCGCCACGATGCTGGGCATTCCGAACTTCGTGATGGCGGTGAATAAGATGGACCTGGTGGGATACGACCAGGAAGTTTTCAACCGCATACGCGCGGAATTCGAGCCGTTTCTGGAGCGCATCGGCACCAAGAACTATTACTTCCTTCCATTGAGCGCGCTGAAGGGCGACAACGTGGTCGACCGCGGCTCGCATATGCCCTGGTTCGACGGCCCGTGCCTGCTGGAGTATTTGGAGACCGTGGACGCCGCCGACAACATGATCCAGGCGCCGTTCCGCATGCCTGTGCAGCGCGTGGTTCGGCCGGATCAGAACTTTCGCGGGTATGCCGGGCAGATCGCCTCTGGGACCATCCGGCCGGGCGACCAGGTGCAGGCATTGCCGTCGGGCCGGCGCTCGAAAGTAAAACGCGTAGTCACCTTCGATGGCGATCTTGAAATGGCGCATGCGCCCATGTCCGTCACGCTTACTCTGGCGGATGAGATCGACATTAGCCGCGGCGACATGATTTCGTCGGGGATCCCCCCGCATTCGGCGCGCATTTTCGATGCGACTATGGTCTGGTTCGACGCCCACCCGCTCGATCCCGCGCACGACTATCTCGTAAAGCATACCTCGCATACCGTTCCTGCGAGGGTCGACGGCGTTCGGCATCTGATAAACGTCGCGACGCTCGAGAGCGAGCCGGCCACCAGCCTGGCGATGAACGAAATCGGCGTGGTGCGCATCGCCACAGCCAAGCCGCTGTTCTTCGACCCGTATCAGGGGAATCGCGTGACTGGCAGTTTCATCCTGATCGACCGGAAAACCAACCACACGGCGGGGGCCGGGATGATCCTGGCAGAAGCCGAAGGGTCGCTTGAAGATGCCGCCGATCGCCTGGTCCGGCTGGTTCGCGCGGCCGTTCCCGAGGGCTCGCGGTTGAATCTGCCGTCGGATGACGCGCAGGCCATGGAAGTGGTTCGTGGATTACTGAAGGGCGTACTGAGATGAGCCCCACCTCCATCGATTCGAAAACCGAACAGGCCCAGGAGCTGATTTCCAAGATTCTAGGAGATGCTGCCGCGCCCTGTGTCACCTCCAGCTTCCAATCCGAGTGCGTGGTGCTGGTACACATGCTGCTGGCTCAGGAGCCGCACATTCCGGTGTTGTTCCTGGAGACGGGATACCACTTTCCCGAGACCATCGAATATCGCGACCGGTTGACCTCGGAGTGGAAGCTCAACTTATTTAATCTCGAAGCCGAACAGAGCGTTGCCGATCAGGAATCGCAGTTCGGCATTCTGAACCAGACCGATCCAACGCGTTGCTGTAAGCTACGCAAAGTCGAACCGCTGTTTGGCGGTCTGGAGAAGTACGACACGTGGTTTACGGCGTTGCGGCGCGACCAGTCGCCCACGCGCGCCAATCTCCAGGCCGTGGAACCCTTCAAACTGCCCAGCGGAAAATCGATCCAGAAGATCAGTCCGCTGGCGGATTGGACCACGCGCGACGTTTATCAATACATGCAAGCGCATCGCATCCCCGAGCTTTCGCTCTACGATCTGGGTTACACCAGCATCGGCTGCCAGCCGTGCACGAAACTGCCGCTTGATCCCAATGATCCGCGCTCAGGCCGCTGGCAGGGCCAGGGCAAGCTCGAATGCGGGATCCACATTCAAGAGAAGTAGACCACCAGAGTAAATAATGGAGATAGCCCTCGGCTTCATCATCGCGATTTTCATCGCGATCACCGGAGTTGGCGCGGGCTCGATGACTACTCCGTTGCTGATCCTTCTGATCGGCATGCCGACCAAGCAAGCCGTCGGCACTGCATTGATCTTCGGAGCCGCGGTGAAGATCCTGACCACGCCGCTGTATATCGCCCGCAGGCAGGTAAACTGGCGCGCGTTCGGGTTCCTGATGGCGACCGGACTTCCTGGAGTTCTGATCGGCTCGCTGTTGCTGCAAGGCTTCAAGAGCGATCTGCTTACAGCGTTCGTCGGCTTCACCATCGTCTGTATCGCGGCGATCAATCTTTTCCGTTTTTCAAACATCACGCGGCATGACCGGACTCCGTGGCTATCCGCCGTCGGTTTACCGATCGGCATCGAAGTAGGCTTTTCCTCCGCGGGAGCCGGCGCTCTAGGCGCGCTGTGCCTGATGAACATGACCATGCTGGCCCCCGCTGCCGTGGTTGGGACGGATTTGAGCTTCGGGCTCGTGTTGTCGCTAGTGGGTGGCGGAATTCACGCGGCAATGGGCGACCTGAATACTGCGGTATTAATCAAGCTTCTCATCGGCGGGGTGGTCGGAGCTTTAGCGGGCGGAATGCTGGCTTCAAAGCTGCCTTCGAAGAAATTGCGCTTCATGCTGTGCGTGGCTCTCGTGATTCTCGGCGCGAATCTCGGCTGGAAGGGCTGGACGGACTACCACAAAACGCAGGTCACAATCACGAGGTAACGTCCAACATCACCGGCGCGAGCTTCCGCCGTCCAATACTTACTTGAAGCTCATGCTTTCCCGGCCCAATCTCCTCGGGCAAGCGGAAATCGACCTCGTATCGCTGCGGCTTTGGATGCGTGCAGAGGAATTCCCGATCCCCTACCGGAATGCCGTCCACGGTCGCCTCGACGTCGTGCGGCCGTGCGATCTCTTCCAAAATCATCTTCACGTGACGCGTCTCGATGCGCTTATCGGCCACGAGATTGGTCCCGTCCGTCACTGAGCAAAGACGCGGCACAGATGGACCAGGGGGAATAACCCGTAATGTAGCCAAGGGGGCTATGGGCCCTTCAAGCCAGCGTAATTCGACGGGGAGCAATCCGGTTGCTTCCAGCTCCGGCAATAGGACGCTGACCTGTTGCAGGCCGTCTCTCATCAGGGGACCGATCGAGGTGATCGTTCCCAGTGAATCCCCCACCTGAACGCGCAAGTGGTGAAGTCCCGCATCGGCAGGAAGATTCTCGATCCACAGGGAAATCGAGGCATATCGTCCACGCGACGGCGCTCCGGGCTCGGTGCTTTGCGCGTTGGTGATTCGCCGGATCCGCGACGTGTCGGAGGGAAAGTGGCGTTCATCCTGCTGCGTCTGCCATCCCGGAGGCTGCTTGCGCCAAGTGGTCCACAGATACTGTGTTGCCGCACCTTCCAGGGCCAACACCTGGATGTCTTGCAATTGCGTGAATTCGAGAATTTCGCCGGTGGTAGTTGACACGCCCGCCCAGGTATCGGGAGAGGTGGCGCGAGCGGGCATGCCGTTGAACTGTAGCCGCGCGAAGCCACCGGTCTTCAGCACGCGTTGGGTTTCGCGCATGTAGGTCGAGATGACTTCGCGGCTGGGCACATGCTGGAACACTGCGTAGGAGTAGACGAAATCGAACGTTTCCTCGGGAAACTCGCGCAAGCTCGCGCCATCGCTAACGTGGGGATACGCGTTGGGCGTGTCTTTGAGCCGCTCCCGCGCCAAGGCAATCATCTCATCGGAAACGTCCACGCCATGGATTTCAGCGAAATGACGGCTCATGGGGCGCATCAGGCGGCCGGGGCCGCAGCCAATCTCGAGCGCTTTCCACGTGCTGCGCTGGGGAGGCGGCACGCGGCGCAACTCGGATTCCAGGATGTTGATGACTTCGGTGGCGGTGGCCAGGAAATCCGCGTCGTTCTGATGGCGGCGCCCGAAGGCGACGTAGTAGCCGGCATCTTCGCGGGCGCGCTCGTTCCAGTCGTCTCGCATACGCCCGGATACTTCGGAATCGTCCATATATTGCGGGCCCTACTTACGGCTCGAATAGCGGTTGAGCTCGGCCATCAAACCTTCCGCCGCTTTGGGAGTTTGCACGGTGCCTTTCATGATGATCTCCCGGTTGGTGATCTTCTTGCCGTAGAGATCCCGATTCCAATCCGAGTCTTCGCGCAGCGTGGCCCCACTCAAAGAGATGCCGGCGAACAAACCCCGCTGGCGGGACCAAGTGAGGATCTCCGCAGTCAGGGCAGCGTCGGTTTCCGCCTGGGTGGATCGGCCAACTGGGCCAGCCGCCACGGAAGCGTCGCCACCTAAAGTGAATTTGGTCGAAAGCAGCCGGTCCATCCCTTTTTTATTCATGACCAGCATGAAGGCATCGGTTTCGGTACCGCCGAACTGGAAACCAAAACTTCCGCCCTCCACGCGAATGGCGCCGGGCGCGGACCAGCCCACGCCATCGGCGCGGCGGCAACTAACGAATCCTTTTCCATACTTAGCGCCCAGGAAGAAGGCACCCTTCTTCAAGCCGGGAACGATCACGATGCATTGGGCGCGTTCAAGAAGATCCTGCGGAATAGACTTATCGGGAATGCCCATCACTTCCTTGAAGGCATCGGCGGCAGCCTGCAGGCGTTCAGGTGCTTCGGCCGCGGACAATAATCCCGCACCTAGCGTCACGGCGGCAATCAATTTAAGCTTCATAATATTTCCTCCGGTACCTCTTTTGGGTATGCATAATCTCATGATGCACTCAGGATTCGTCGCGTTCCACCATGCTGGATACTTCCGCCTTGCGAACGCCGTAGATTCTGCGGATGGTCCGGCAAATTTCGGCGGCCACCCGCTCGGGCTTTTCTTTCGGATCCAGATCCAGCTCCACTTTCAAGTACACATCGGTGCGCGCCACATTTTGATCATACGACTCTGGTCGTACGATACGATGAAGGTGCCCATTCGATAAACCAGCGTGAATGATCCTTGCAAACTCTGCGGAAAGAGGCGCGCGAAACGGCACTGTCCAGGCGTGCAGGGCGAGATCTGTACCGTCTGCTGCGGTACGGAGCGCGAAGTTACCGTGGATTGTCCGCTGCATTGCGAGTACCTTCGCGAGGCGCGATTACGGGACCGGCCGATCCCGATCGGCGAGGCTGATGTGCCTAATAAAGACATCCAGGTGAGCGAAGATTTCATCCGCAAGCAGGAACACGTCGTGATGTGGCTGGGGAAAGCTTTGGCGCGGGTGATGGAAGCGCGGCGGGCCGTCGACGGCGACGCGCGCGAGGGGCTGGAATCGCTCATTAAGACTTACCGGACGCTCGAATCCGGCTTGATCTATGAGACGCGGCCGAACAATCCATACGCGGCTGATATCCAGGAAGCACTCAAACAGGCGATCGATCAACTTCGTAAGCAGTTAACCGAAACCAGCGGCATGCAGACACTACGAGACACCGATATCCTGGGCTCTCTGGTTTTCCTCCAGCGGCTGGAGTTGCAACACGGCAATGGACGGCGGCGCGGCCGTGCGTTTTTCGATTTTCTACGCACTTATTTCCCGGTGCAGACGCCTCCGCCTGCGGTGGTGGCGTAATGCGCGACGCCGCAAACGGCAGCACGGCTTATGTAGTGTTCGCGCACGGATCGAGTGTCGAATCGGCGAACGATGCGGTTCGCGTGGTCGCGGCAGAGATGGCCCGCCGCGGGGGCCTGGAGACGGTAGTTGCAGCGTTTCTCGAAGGCGGCCAGCCGGACTTACCGGGAGCTCTGGAAGCGCTCTCAAAAAATATCTCGCGCGTGGTGGTGGTGCCTTATTTCCTGACGCTCGGGCTGCATTTGCAGCGCGATCTGCCGAGGCTGATCGATCAGGTTAAAAGCGCGCATCCAGGGCTGACGATTGAAGTTACGGCTCCGTTGGACCAGCATCCGGCGATGGTCGATGCGCTGCTCGATCGGGCGCGCGCGGCATCGTAGCTCAAATATGCAGGCTAGGCTTATCGAGTCGCGCGAGATCGCGCCCGGCGTACGGCATTTTGGATTTGAGGCCTTGGGAGTGGAGCGGCTGGAGTTCGTCCCCGGCCAGTTCACATCCTTCACGGAAATGATTGGAGGCAAGGAAATCACGCGCGCGTATTCGCTAGCTTCGGCGCCCTCGGGGAGCAACCGGTTTGAGTTGTGCCTGAACCGCGTGGAAGCCGGACATCTTTCACCGCGGTTATTCGATATGCAGCCCGGCGATCGCATCGAGATGCGCCAGCCGCTGGGGATGTTCGTGCTGCGGCAGCCTCCGCGGGATTCGATTTTGATTGCGACAGGTACCGGCATCGCACCGTTTCGGTCTATCTTGCAGACACATCTGGACGCAGCTTCGCCGGGATTCACACTGTTGTTCGGCGTGCGCTACGAATCGCATCTGCTATATCGTCAGGAATTCGAGGAGATGGCGCTGGCTCATGCCAACTTTCGATTTTGGCCGACGCTCACACGTCCGGAAAGTGGATGGACTGGACGCCAAGGCCGCGTACAGGCGCATCTGGCAGAAGCGATCGGAGATCGGCGCGATGTCGACTTCTACTTGTGCGGCTTGAAAGAAATGGTGGATGAGGTGCGCGGCCTTCTGAAAAGCCAGGGTTTCGACCGCAAGCAAATCTTCTACGAGAAATACGACTAATGCGACAGATCATGCTCATTCTGGGCGGTGTCTGCGTATTCGCCGTATCGGCGGTCGTCCTGGTCGAGATCATGCCGGCCCCGCTCAAGGATTCCGATTATCTCGTGATCGGCTCCATCGCGACCTTAGTTTCGTTGCTGGTGATGTTCGTGGTGTTGCTCTCGACGCGGCTGAAGAGTCCGGATCCGTTTTTCAAGAAGCGCAAGAAGAAACGCTAATCTTTCATACTAACGCGCGGGGCGAACTTCTACCTTCTTATAGATCGCCTTGGTCTGATCGAGCGTCGGGAAGCGCATCCCGGGCAGTGAAGCAGTGGCGGTTCCGGCCGCGACGGCCCAGCGAAGAGCATCCCCGAATGACTTTTTCTTATCCAGGGCCCACACGAATGCAGCCGCCAGCGCATCGCCCGCGCCGATGGGACACAGAGCTTCGATACGCGGCGGGAGCGCTTCCAGAATTCCTTCCGGCGACGAGGCCAGCGCGCCCCGGCTGCCTAACGACAGAATCACGGCTTCCGGGCCCATGTCGTGGATACGCTTTACGGCTTCGAGCGATTGGCTGCGCGTGATGATGGCGCGCCCCAGCAAACGCTCGGCTTCCTGTTGATTGGGAGAAATGACCGACGGCTTAGCTTCGAGCGCATGATTGAGCGCCTCGCCATCGGTATCGAGCAGAGTCTTAACACCGCGGCTCTTGGCGAGCGCGATGATTTCCGAATAAAACGCCGGAGGAACGCCGGGTTGCGTACTACCGCAGAGCATCAGCCAACTGGCTTTCTTAAGACGCGCCTCCACTAGATCGCGCACCGCCCCCACTTCTTTTTCCTCCAGCGGCGCGCCGATTTCGTTCAGCTTGATGGTCAGTCCCTGCTTGTCTGAAATGGTCAGATTCGCGCGACCTTCCGCGTGCACGCGGACCACTTCGAAAGGAAATCCCATCTCCCCTAGAAAGTGTTCCATGCGCTTGCCGATCTCGCCGCCGGAAGTCAGCAGAGCGAGCGTCTTTCCGCCGAATTCGTGAATCACCTGGGAGGCATTGACACCGCGCCCGCCGGCATCCTCACCGCGGGACAAAATATATCCCCGATCCTCAAATGCGATCCGGTCGGAAATGATGGTGCGATCGATGGCGGGATTAATGGTCAGCGTAAGAATCAAGTTAATATGGTAGCTAACCGTTGCGGGATCATCCACACTTTACGGCGTATCTAGCGCTGATTTGTGTGTGTATATTCTGGGGAACCACCTACCTGGGAATCCGCATCGCCCTGGATTCCTTTCCGCCTGCTCTTCTGGTCTGCCTGCGGAACCTGATGTCGGGAGCGATCACCTTGAGCGTGGCGGCGATGATCGGAGCTCACTTCCCGCGCGGGCGCGATTTGTGGACGACGGCGGGTTACGGGCTGATGGTGATCGGCGTGGGCAACGGCACGCTGGCTGTGGTCGAGCAGTGGATTCCCACGGGACTGAGCTCCCTGTTCGTAACTACAGCGCCGTTTTGGTTCGTCGGCATCGATGCGCTGCTGGCCGGCGGTGAGAAGTTTCACGCGCCGACGATGAGGGGGCTGCTCCTGGGCTTCCTGGGGGTGTTTCTGCTGATAGCGCCGGATGCGTGGACCGCATTGACACATCACAGCTTCTCTTCTGGGGGATCGGTGGTCCTGGCGTTTCTGCTTCTGCAAGTGAGCGGCGCGAGTTGGGCGCTCGGTTCGCTGCTGCAGCGCAATCGGCGATCGCGCGTGCACCCGTTCGTAATCGGCGGCGTGCAGCAGCTCAGCACGGGGCTGGCTCTCCTGGTGCCGGGCATTTTTCAAATGCCGTCGGCGCATTGGACCGCGCGCGGCATTGGAGCGATCGCTTATCTGGCGATCTTTGGAGGCATCGTCGGATACAGCTGCTATGCACTCGTGATCAGCCGGCTGCCGCTGGCGATTGCATCGATTTACACTTACATAAATCCGGTGGTCGCAGTGTTTTTGGGTTGGTGGGTTTACCGAGAGCGATTTGGTCTGCGCGAGGCCGGTGCCATGGCGGTCATCTTCGCCGGCGTGGCTATGGTGCGGCGGGCGACGTCAAGGCCGGTTCAGAATCTTCGCCCCAACCGCACCGCCTAGAGCAGTTAGCACGGTATAAGACACGAAGGTATCCAACAACCCAAGCGCCAGCCCGGACGGGGTCCGTAGGAGGTCGATGCGCTTGGTAAGCTCATCCTGGGAGATGGACGACATCTTGGCCATCTGATCGCGCATGCTCTGCACAAACTCCGGCTGCGAGAGCAGCAACATCACCGCTGTGAGCACCACGGTTACGATCGCGAAGACGATAATGCCGGAGATCCATCCAAGATGGGCTCCGGCTAATACGGTGATTTTCTGGCCCGTGCGACGCCGATAAAGGTACACGGCGAAGAATCCTCCGGCCACGGGAACGGCCAGCGCAAAGTTTCCGGCCACAGCTGAGAGCAAGAACATCGGAATTCCGGTGGCCAGCGCCACCCGGACGGCTGTGGCATTGCGAAAGCTAATGGGTGGAGGCTCGGCCGCGACCGGCGGCGCGGGCGGTAAGACAACGATCGGTTGTTCCTCGACCGGCACATCTTCTTCACGCTGCGGCTTGCCGCACTTGTGGCAGAATCGGGCGTCGGGCGGAAGCTGCGCGCCGCAGGTACAAAACTCAGGCACGTCTCCAGTTTGGCACGTTATTCTGAAGGGTGCGCATGTCTTTGACTCTGCTGGTGCTGGCCGATCCATCGGCTTCGTGGCTGAAATTGCTTGCAAACCTGGGACCCGAGGTCAGCCTGATCGTCAGCAATGATCCGGCGAAAGTACGCGAGTTTGCTCCGCAGGCCGACGTGATTGTCAATGGAACATCGAATCCGCCGCTATTGAGCGCGGCTATTCCGCCCGCGCATCGCGCCAAGTGGATCCACTCGCTGTGGACCGGCGTCGACAATGTCCTGTGCCCTGAAATACTGGCGAGCCCCCTGCCCCTGACCAATGGACGCGGGGTGTTTCGCAGGCCCCTGGCCGAGTGGACCATTGGAGCGATGCTGTACTTCGCATACAACATGCGCCGCATGGTTCGGCAACAGCAGGCCGCCGTGTGGGAAGCATTCACGACCGACGAAATCCAGGGTAAGACGCTAGGGATTGTAGGATATGGCGCGATCGGCAGCACAGCGGCGGAATTGGCGAGACCATTTGGGATGCGAATCGCCGCACTGAGACGCCGCGCTGAGTTGTTCGACAAAGATCCCTTTGTGGATGAGAGTTTCGCCCCAGCGAACCTCAATCAAATGCTAGCCGCGAGCGATTACGTGTTGCTGGCAGCGCCGCTGACCGACGAGACGCGCGGCATGATCGGCGCGCCTCAGATCGCTGCCATGAAGTCCACGGCGGTGCTGATCAATGTGGGCCGGGGAGCGGTGGTCGACGAGCTGGCGCTGATACAGGCGCTTGAGACCGGGATGATTCGCGGTGCAGCGTTGGACGTGTTCGCCGTGGAACCGCTTCCGGCGGGGCATCCTTTCTATAAGATGGAAAATGTCTTGCTTTCGCCCCACACTGCGGATCATGTGCGGGATTTCATTCATCTGGCGGTCGACTGTTTCCTCGAGAACCTGCGCCGCTTTCGGGCCGATGAGCCGCTGCTGAACTTGGTGGACAAACATGCCGGCTATTGAGATTGTGCCCTCCGAAGTTACGTTCGACGACATCCACAAAGCCTCCGAGCGCATTCGGCCGATCGCCAAGCGCACGCCTGTCATGCATTCCCGCGGGTTCGACGCCGAGGCCAAAGTCGCCGCGTTTTTCAAGTGCGAAAACTTCCAGACCGGAGGAGCCTTCAAGATCCGGGGCGCGTCGAACTTCGTGTATTCCATCCCCGAGGCGGATCTTCCACGGGGAGTGGTCGCGTTCTCCTCGGGTAACCACGCGCAGGCTGTGGCGATCGCTGCGCGCTCCCTGGGAATTCCGGCGACCCTCGTGATGCCGACCGACGCGCCCCGCTCTAAGCTCGAAGCGACGCGGGCGCAAGGCGCGAAAATCGTCGAGTATGATCGCTTCCGCGATGACCGCGCGGCGATCGGTGCGCGCATCGCCGCCGAAACAGGAGCTACGCTGGTCCCGCCGTTCGATCATCCCTGGATCATCGCGGGACAGGGAACCGCCGCGCTGGAGTTGCTCGAAGAAGTTCCCGATCTGGACGCCCTGGTCGCGCCCATCGGCGGCGGCGGGCTGATGTCCGGCTGCTCGATCGCGGCCAAGCATCTGCGTCCCAGGATCCGCGTGATCGGCGTCGAACCGGAGAAAGGTAACGATGCGTTTCTGTCGCTGGCAGCGGGAAAGCGGGTCGAAGTCCCGCCGCCGGATACCATCGCCGACGGGCTGCGCACGCCGGTTCCCGGCGCCATAACCTTCCCGATTTTGCAAAGAAATGTCGAGCGGGTGGTCCTGGTAAGCGACGACGAAATCCGAGCCGCTGTCAAGTTCCTGCTGACGCGGCTCAAGATCCTGGTGGAGCCGAGCGGAGCGGTCGGGGCCGCGGCAGCGCTTTTCGGCAAGCTTCCGGCGGAATTGGGGCGGGTGGGTATCGTGCTCTCGGGCGGAAACGTGGATTTTGATCTGTTGGCGGGTTTCTAACCCTATATAAAGGAACTCGAGGGCGGGGCGATTCGTTTGTTATACTAGATTCGTCTACAAACGACCCATCGAAAGAGGCGCCTTCGCTTTGGGCGACGCGCGCGCAAATGTAAGCCAATATGCCGAAACGGACTTTTCAACCTAATAATCGTAAGCGCGCCAAAGTGCATGGATTCCGCGAGCGTATGAAGACCAAGAACGGCCGGGCCGTGTTGGCACGCCGCCGGGCCCGGGGACGTCACAAGCTGACCGTAAGCGACGAGAAGGCTGTCCGCTACGCCAAAGCCAGTTGATCTGGCCGGTGGTAGCGCGCCCCTTCGTTCTCCAGTGTCTTCTTCCGTCAGGGCCTTGCGCACCGCCGACTTCCGAAAAGTGTATGACCACGGCAAGCGCGTTTCCGGTCCCCTCTTCGCCGCTTTTTGTTTGGCGAGACCAGAGGATCAGAGTCCCGGGCCGCGATTGGGACTCACGGTTCCCCGCGCTATCGGTGGAAGCGTTGTCCGGAACCGCATCAAGCGGCGTATGCGGGAAGCGTTCCGCCTGCACCGAACGAAACTCAATCCAGAATGGGACATCGTCATTAATCCACGGCGAACGGCGCTGGCCGCGCCCTTTACGGACCTTGAGCGGGCGCTCAGGAAGGTGATCGAACATTGCAACAAACAATGCAACGCGAGATGAGCTTGCCCCGCACGATAGCGATTGGTCTCATCCGGACCTACAAACTGGTGATCTCTCCCCTGCTCCCCTCGGCGTGCCGTTTTCATCCGACGTGTTCGGAGTACATGAAGGACGCCATCGAAAAGCATGGTGTGTGGAAGGGCGTCGGCATGGGCCTGCGCCGCCTCTCGCGCTGCCATCCGTTCCATCAAGGAGGATTTGACCCGGTCCGCTAAGGACACGCGGTCTCGCGAGTAATGCCGAATAAGGAACTGACAACCGAGACGCGACTCCTACTGGCGTTCGTGCTGGTGGGGATAGTTCTGGTGGGTTGGAACTACATTTACAAGCCGCCGGCGACTCCGCCTGTAACGGTTCCAGTTCAGACGCCTGCTACGCAACCCCCCGTCGAAGCCCCCAAGCCCGAACCCACAACTCCTGTAATACCGATCGCGGTACCTGGGCAGATCCAGGAGAGTGCGGCTCAAGATTTCACCATTGAAACAGATGTATATCGAGTTCGGTTTTCGAATCAGGGTGCGACGGTCCTGAGTTGGATTCTCAAGAATTACAAGGACGGCAGCGGGAAACCACTGGATCTGGTGAATACCAAGGCTTTGTCGAAGGTCCCGGCGCCGTTCGCGGTGGCTTTCCGCAGCCAAGCGCCGCCTAACGATCCCAACAAGGGACTCTTCCGGGTGGAACGGTCCGGCGATCTCGAGGTGACGTTCGAATACTCGGACGGGCGCACGGCGACCAAGAAAACCTTCCAGTTCATGCCCAAGAGCTACCTGGTGGGGATCACATCTCAGGTGGTCGATAACGGCGTGCTGCTGCCGCATGAGTTGACTTGGCGGGGCGGCTTCGGCGATCAGACCATCGTGAATCCGGCCAGCGTCGAGGATGTGCCCTACTATGACGAAGCGGACTCAAAGCTAGTACAGAACGCCTTGAAATCCGCCGACAAGGGTCCCGTTACCACCAGCGGCCAGTACTCCTTCGCCGGCATCGAAGACAGCTATTTCGCCGCCTTGGTTCTTCCCACCGCGGCGGGCGGTGGTTTGACGATTACCACCTATTCCGACCAGGTTCCTGGCTCAACCGGGGCCGACGAGAAACGAATCGGCGCGGGCGTGGGCGGCTCCGGTTTGAATTCGTTTAACGCGTACATCGGCCCCAAGGATTCGGAGATATTGAGTGCGGTAAACCCCAAGCTGGACAAGCTGATCGATTGGGGAAAATATTTCGGGTTCATCGCCAAGCCGCTGTTCTATGTTCTGACATGGACTGCGAAACACGTGACGGGCGAAAATTTCGGCTGGGCGATTGTGGTGGTCACCATCGCGATCAGCATGGTGCTGTTCCCTCTGCGCTTCTCAAGTATGCGGTCATCCAAGAAGATGCAGGCGCTACAGCCGCAGATCCAGGCGATCAATGCCAAGTATAAAGACCTGCCCATGCGCGATCCCCGCAAGCAGGAGCAGCAGGCGGAGATGATGGAGCTGTACAAAAAAAACGGGGTCAATCCCGTGGGGGGATGCATCCCGATGATCATCCAACTCCCGTTTCTGTACGGCTTCTACACGGTACTGAGAGTGGCGATCGAGATGCGCGGAGCGAATTGGCTTTGGGTGCACGATCTCTCGCAGCCCGAAACCCTGGCTATCCGCGTATTGCCGGTTCTGCTGGTGGTCACACAATTCCTGCAGCAAAAGATGACGCCCAGTCCAGGCATGGATCCGGCACAACAGAAGATGATGCTATTCATGCCGCTGGTGATGGGATACATATTTTACTACCTGTCGGCGGGATTGGTACTATACTACATGACCAGCGGTCTGGTGGGTGTCGCACAGCAGTGGTTGCTTAACCGAGGAACTCCTGCACCAGCGGTCATCCCGAGTCCGCCCCAGAAAAAGAAAAAGTAGGCGAAGAAGAATAGGGTCTGACACGGTGTCAAAGAAGTTCACGCTTGCGGAATCTGAGCCGCGTATCCGGCAGTTCCTTGATCTGCTCATCCAGCGGACTGGCTTTGCGCTGACCTATGCCGTGAGCGCCGGCGAAACCGTGCATCCAGACTTCGAGAACCCAGACGTTCTGGTACGCTTCACTGGTCAGGATGTAGAACTGCTGCTTGCCAACAAGGCGGAACTTCTGTTGGCGATTGAGCAATTGACTACCGAGGCGCTGGGCATGGCTCCAGAGCAACATTCGCTCCTGTGTTTCGATGCCAACGATCATCGTATGCTGCGGATTCAAGAGCTGCGCATGAGCGCGCAAGCCGCAGCGGAACGCGTCAAGAAAACGCGCGTGCCGTTCCACTTCAGCCCCATGAACAGCCGTGAACGGCGCATTCTGCACTTGTCGCTGCGCGATGAAACGGACGTGCGGAGCGAGAGCGTGGGCGAAGGTCCTATACGGCAAGTCGTGGTGGTTCCCGCGGACTTGAAAGTTTTGCCGGAGCCGATTCGTCCGCCGCGTCCGCGTCCTGAGGATGACACTCCCCGGAACCGCCGTCCCTTTGGCGGAGGACGCGACCGTGGCCGTGGTCCCGGCGGGGGTCCTGGTGGCCCTCGTGGCCCGCGCCGAGACGGGGACCGCGGCCGCCGTTTCTAAACTCAACTTATAAGATTTTGTGCGAACCGGTGATACCATCGCGGCAATCTCCACGCCGCTTGGCCGCGGTGGTATCGGCGTCATCCGGGTTTCTGGCCCCGACGCCCGCGCCATGGCCGAACGCGTTCTGCGATTTCCCGGCGGGTCGCCCGAATGGAAGCCTTGGTCCGCTGCATTGGCGATATTGCCTGATGCTGACGACCATGCTGTAGATCAAGTCGTAGTAACGTATTTTGCCGCGCCGCGATCTTATACCGCCGAAGATGTAGTGGAGATCGCCTGCCATGGATCGCCTGTGGTACTGCGCTACGCGCTGGAACGTCTTTGCCAAGCCGGCGCACGATTGGCAGAACCGGGCGAGTTCACGTTACGGGCATATCTCAACGGCCGCATCGATCTGCCACAGGCGGAAGCGATCCGCGATCTTATCGAAGCAACTACGTTGTACCAAGCACGCATTGCCGCGCAACAAGCGGAAGGGTCTGTATCGCGGCGGCTGAAGCCGATGAAGGAGCAGTTGCTGGAACTGGTCGCTCTGCTCGAAGCCGGGATCGACTTTGCCGAAGACGACATCAGCGTTGCACCGGCCGAGGAGATTCTGCGGCGTTTGGAGCCTATTGAATCGGCTATCGCCGATCTCACCGCCAGCTTCGCCTACGGCAAGCTGGTGCACGAAGGATTCACTCTCGCTATCGTCGGACGGCCGAATGTGGGCAAGAGCAGCCTCTTTAATAGGTTGCTGGAACAAGACCGCGCCATCGTGACCGCCATCCCTGGAACCACGCGCGATGTAGTGTCGGAGACAGCTTCGCTCGGCGGGATTCCAGTGAAGCTTCTGGATACGGCGGGCGTACGTATAGGGCAGGATATCGTCGAGTCGCTGGGGATCGAGCGCAGCTATCAGGCCATGGCGGATGCGGATCTGACACTGGTCGTTGTGGACGCGTCACAACGCCTCGCACCAGAGGATGAGGCGCTCATCCGGCGCGCGCGCCAGGACGGCAATACGCTCGTGGCCGCAAACAAATCAGACCTAGCGCCGCAGGTCGAAGTGCCTGGTGCGCTGCCCGTTTCCGCGCTCACGGGCGCGGGAATCGAACCACTCAGGCACGCGATTATGGAAACCATCGTTGGTATAAATGTTCCGGACGGGCGGCTGGAGCAAGAAGGCGGCTTCATTACCAGCCTTCGGCATGAGCAGCTCTTGCGCGAATCGGGCGAGGCTCTGGCGCAGGCGCGTACCGCAACAACTGTCGGTATCCCGCATGAAATGGTTTTGCTGGACCTCTACGCCGCGCTGCGGCCGATCGATGCCATCACCGGCGCAACCACAGCCGATGATATTCTGAACCGGATCTTCTCCACATTCTGTATCGGGAAGTAGAGAGCCTGGTGCGAGAAGAACTCATACAGATGATCCGCTTGGGCGGTCCCCTCGTGCTCGCCGAACTGGGGTGGATGGCGATGGGCGTCGTCGACACCATGTTTGTCGGCCGCGTAGGCGCGGAAGCGATCGGTGCCGTGGGTCTCGGCACAATGGTGTTCTACGGGATCGCAATCTGCTCGGCCGGCGTGCTGCTGGGGCTCGACACGTTGGTGGCGCGCGCGTTCGGCGCACGAGATCGCGATGACTATCATCGTTCCCTGGTTTCCGGAGTGTGGATGGCAGTCTTCATGATCCCTGTCGTGATGGGTGCGGTTTGGGCGCTGGAAGCAATCCTGCCGAGTGTGGGAGTCAACCAGACCGTGTTGGACGCGACGCGGCCCTATCTGCACGCTCTGATCTGGAGTGCGCCTCCGTTGCTGATCTATTTCGCGCTACGGCGTTATCTGCAAGCGCTGCACATCGCGCGCCCGGTGATGATCACGCTTCTCACAGCCAACCTGGTGAATCTGGCGGGCAATTGGATCCTGGTCCTGGGTCATCTGGGAGCGCCGCGGCTAGGCGCGGAAGGAGCCGGTTGGGCGACTTGTTTTTCACGCCTATATATGGCGGGTGCGCTGGCATATGTTCTGTTGAAGCACGACCCGGAAGTTTTGCGGCTTTCCTGGAAGCCGGAGGCGGCCCGGATATGGGCGCTTATCAAGCTAGGCGCGCCGGCAGCGGGGCAGATGGCGGTCGAGATCGGTGTGTTCGCCACTGTGACGGTATTGGTGAGCAAATTGAACGCGACTGCGCTTGCGGGACACCAGATCGCACTGACGACAGTGAGCACGACGTTCATGATGCCGCTGGGTATCAGCTCGGCGGCTGCAGTGCGAGTCGGATTTGCGCTGGGACAGGGTGACCGCCACGGGGCTGCTCGTGCGGGATGGACAGCGCTAGCACTGGGCGCCATAGCGATGTCGGCGGCAGCAATCGTGTTGCTGACAATACCCGAGTGGATTGCGCGCGTGTTCACCCCCGACGCCGCGGTGATTGCCACTGCGGCGACGATTCTGAGAGTAGCGGCCTTCTTTCAACTGTTCGACGGGCTGCAGATCGTGGTCACGGGCTCGCTGCGAGGCGCGGGTGACACGCGTACGCCCATGGTGTGCCACCTGATCGGATACTGGGTGATCGGACTGCCGCTGGGAGCGATGTTGTGCTTCTCGCGCGGCCTGGGTGCGCCAGGTTTATGGATGGGACTTTCGGCTGGGCTGATCGCGATTGGGGTGGTGCTGACGGCGTTCTGGTGGCGCACGGCGCGCGAATGGTCGCGGCAATGGCGGACAATTGGGTCGGGGCAGACAATCGGACCGGTATGATAGCAGCTGAAAAGCGCCGCGTGATAAAATGTGAAGGCTTCGTAGTTTACTCCCGGCCAGGTAGCTCAGTTGGTAGAGCGCAGCCCTGAAAAGGCTGGCGTCGGCGGTTCGATTCCGTCCCTGGCCACCAC
>JAICXC010000046.1 GCA_025980665.1 Bryobacteraceae bacterium | reverse complement strand
TTTGCAATTTCGTCACCACTGTTTTGTCAGCCTGCGCAGCATATGCGGAGGAATTTGGCAGGACGGTCTGTTTAAAACAAAATGGGCCCTAGTCACTCCAGGGGCGGCGTGAAGTCGCGCTCTATATTGATCACTAGGGAGCGGCTGCATAGAGAACTAATCGCCGGTTGCTGCGACTCATGCTGATCGTTTGGACCAAGCGACAACATATTTTCACCGCGGACTGGCCGTGCTCTTGAGATACTCAGGCACGTTGCCCTGGATGACAAGTTCGTTCAGTCGACAGAGCGCGGTCCGTAAATCGTGCGCCGAACGCCGAAATCGACTAGGGTCAACCCTCGTCGATGCCGCCGCGGATCATTGTGCCAACTTCCGCGAAAGGCCTTCGTCGCCAGTGCGAGCGACGAGCAGGTAGTTTAAACCTGCACGGTCGCTATACACAAGTTGCCGACTCTCAGACGACACGCGCAACGCCTGTCCTTCTTGGGGTTGACGGACAACGGGGCTAACGGCCAGCGTCGGGCTATTCAGGGCGGAAGAAGATGAGGAGGGCTAGGGCGAATGCCGCTCGGCGCCGCTGAACCCTTTTCGACACTTCAGCCTAAGATTGACGGACGTGACCACGCGTGCGTCCGCCATTGTTGCAATATGAGCGAGCGCCTGCCGATGTTCTCGGAGTGACCGGGCGGCGCAACAATCTGAGAGAACCACAACCTCGAGATCACGCATCTCGGCGTCGTGAGCGGTGCATAGGATGCAACTGTTTGTAGCGATTCCAGCAAGAAGAATCGTGGAGATGTCTAGGTGTTTCAGGAGAGTATCCAGAGGCGTTTGATAGAAAGCGGAATGCATCGGTTTCAGGATGCAGTAGTCGTCCGGCGCCAGAGCTAGCGCTTCGACGAATTTGCGTCCCTTCGCCTCGGGGCGGATGCAATAGGCAAGGAGCTTCTTCGCATCCGAGCGCCAATCGCCGAAGTTATCGTTGACATAGATCACCGGGCATCCGGACGCTTTCACCCGCTCCTTCAGGGCTGCGATTTTAGGAGCAGTGCGCAAAGCGTGGCGCAGCACCGCCTTCGCATCCGGGAACTCAAAATGATTGATCACATCGATAAGAAGAAGAGCTGGTGCAGACCGCCTTGAACTGCTCTTTGGCATTTGCGCACCACCCTCTACTTCTTCGATTTCTTCTTGCTAGTCGCTTTTTTGTCGAACTGATCCAGTCCCGCCCTTAAGAACCTGAGCGCCTTCCTTGGCCCTCCCGTGCCCGTGATCTTGAATTTCTTGCCCCGTTGCTGGTTGTAGGACACAAAGAATGCTTCGACTTGGTCGAGAAGCGTTTTGCTAATGTCCTCTATCGTCGTCAGATCCTCGCGATCGTAGGAATGAATTGCCACACCGAGAAGCCTATCGTTTCGCTCTGTATCACCGTCTTCGGTTTGCTTGGCCTCAATGATTCCAATGATTCGAATCTGAATGAGGCAGCCCACGTGCGCGGGAGCATCCATGAGCACCATAACATCTAGCGGATCGCCGTCGCCGCCGAGGGTCGAAGGAATAAAGCCAAAATCGAAAGGAAACATCATCCCTTCGGGAAGGAGACCGCCAAGCATAAAGAGATTTGAGTCCAGGTCATAGTCGAACTTATTGCGGCAGCCTTTCGGGGTCTCAATGATTGCCTTGCAAACGGCTTCTTTTTCGTCTAGGTCGTTGGAAAGATGGGTTAGATGAGTCATGGCAGTATCTTGGAGGATCTATGCATGAAGTGACGATGCCGACATAACAACTGTACGTCCGAGTCATGATTGGGGCCTGCTTCAGACTGAAGATCCACCCGGAGAAAAGCATGTTTCCAAGAATGCCGTGCGCGTCCCGACGCGTGCAAAGGTTGACGAGTTACGGAAGTTAGCCGTACTGTCTTATTTTGTGATTCAACACGTCCTCAATGGTCCTGACGGCGTAGCGGCCGCGGCCTGCATTCATGCTTCGACTCTCATTCGTAACGCTATTGCCGCTCGCGGTACCGCTCGAGTTGTCGCCGCCACGGGAAGCTCGCAGCTCAAGTTCTTGGATCTTCTCGTTGCGCAAAAGGATATCCCCTGGCAGCAGGTCACACTGTTTCACTTGGATGAATACGTTAATCTCGCGCCGGAGCATACCGCAAGCATGCAGCGATACATTCAAGAGCACCTTGTTAAACCCGCTGGGATTGTCCGTACGTTTCTGTTGGATGGGACCCGTGAAGAGACCTGGGCACAGGCAGGAGATGCTCTCATTCTGGCGCCGATTGATGTTACATTCACCGGCATCGGTGAAAACGGACATCTGGCCTTCAACGAACCTCCCGCCGACTTCACCACTGAAGATCCTTTTATTGTCGTGGACTTAGCGGAACAAACACGACAGCGACAAGTTCGTGAACGCTGGTTTCAGTCCTTAGACGAGGTGCCTCGCCAGGCAGTCACAATGTCCATCCGTGAAATCTTGAAGGCGCGAGCGATCCTCTGCATCGCAACCGGCTCCCGGAAGGCGTCGGCGGTACATCAGTGCTTTGTCTCCGAGATTAGTCCGCTGGCTCCGGCGTCTGCCTTGCGGCTTCATCGCGCAGCCGTAGTCTACCTGGATTCGGCCGCTGGAAAAGATCTCCCATCTAGCTTGTCGGATCGGGGCCGGCCGGAAGGGACTTGAGCAAACCTTCCGACGCGAAGGATCGGCTCAGCCTTGGGAGAATCCGGAATCTGATGGGTTCGTTTCAGCCGCTTAGAGAGATCCCTGCCGTTGTCGAGTCGTTTCAAGGAGTTTGATAGAGAACGTGCGCAGCGCCAAGGTAAAAAACTAAAACAAGTCGGCAAAAGGACCATGAGCCGAACGCGTTTGGACTATCGCTGATCGGCATACACCTTAGTGATCTCTGCGCCAAGAAGAAATATCTGTGCCGAATAATAGACCCACACGATCATTACCACCAGCGATCCAGCCGCGCCGTAGACCGATCCAACTACAGTTTTGACGAAGTATACATCGAGGGCGGCGCGGCCCGCTGTAAACAAAACTGTCGTGATTGCTGCGCCCAAAAACAGCGGCTTCCACGGCAATCGTACGTCTGGCACCAGCCGGAAGATAAGAGCGAAAAGCGCCAAAAGTATGCAGATGCTCGCGCCCATGTTCAGGGCCTCCAGGAGGAGGGGCGAGACTGGCAACCAAGTTCCAAACCGGCGCTCGAATACCGAAAGCGTCACGCTAAGAGCCGTGGTAACTAGCAGAAACAATCCCGCTGCGATCGTCATCCCGAACGCAAAGGCTCTCTGCCGGATAAGGTCCGTCACGAATCCGCTCCCTTTCACCGGGGCGTCCCACATTTGATTCAGAGCGCTGCGCAGTTCCGTAAACACGCTGGAAGCGCCTAAGAAAAATACCACTAGAGTCAGGGCTCCCGACAAAATGCCCGACGGCCTTTGGGTTCCAATGATCAGATCGGAAATAGTTTTGGCGGCTTCGTCCCCGATCCATAAGCGGACAATTGCCGTAACCTCGCTTTGGGCGACCTTCGTCCCGAATGCCAGCGAAACGATGGCCGTGCAAATTGCCAGAAGAGGCGCCAGGGAGAGAAGGGTATAAAACGCGATAGAAGCGCCGAACCTGGGCGCATTGTGGGCATTCCACCGGACCAAGCTATCCCGGAGGACGTCCGAGAGGCTCGCGCGAGTTGGGGGTGCAGGCATTCATTGAAGAGATCCTGTGTTCGCCTTTTCAGTTTCCCAGAGGGAAACAATTGAACGCGTTCTGAATCTTCTTGATAGTGCCTATTGAGGGAGCATGCCAGCGGTTTAGGTTTTGGGCTGTCCTTTTGACGGTGATGACGGGTTTCCTATCATTCGGCCAGAGCCCACAGCATGAAGGAGAGAGGATCCTCAGAATTGAATACCAGCCGCCGCAACAACCACTCGCCCCGGCCGATCTGGCCAGATTGCAGACGCTCGCACCGGGCGAAACACTTCAGAAATCCGAAATCGCCGATGTAATCGACGCGCTGTTTGCGACCGGGCGGTATGAGGATATTCAGGTGGATGCGCGTTCCGAAGGAAATGGCGTAGTCGTGCGGTTCGCTACGCGGGCCTCCTCTTTCGTCGGCCACATCGACGTGCTGGGCAGGCCCGGGTCTCCGCCAAACCGCGCGCAGATTGTTTCTGAAACGATGCTCGATCTGGGGACGCCTTTCCGGCCCGAGATGCTGGCGACTGCGCAAAAACAGATCGAACATCTCTTCGTCAGCAATGGGCTTTACGAGGCAACCGTCAAGCTGGATACGTCCGAAGATCCAGACACGCAGCAATTGAATGTCAATGTTGCCGTGGACCCGGGGCATCGCGCCCACTACCGCGCTCCTCTAATCACAGGCGATGCCAAACTTCCCGATGCGACCATCCTCAAGGCGACGGGCTGGCGTGTCCGATTCATAGGGCTATGGCGACAGGTTACCGAAACTCTGACCAACACCGGAATTCAGGGTATCCAGAGGCGCTATCAGAAGGACGATCGGCTTACCGCGTCGGTGACTCTCCAGGGCCAGGATTATGACCCGGAGACGCGTCACCTCAAGCCCAAGCTCGATATTCAGGCTGGTCCGAAAGTTCAGATCAAGGCCGTGGAAGCCAAAGTGTCCAAAAAGCTCCTACAGCGTTATGTCCCGGTGTTTCAGGAGGGAGCCGTTGACGACGATCTTTTGGTCGAGGGCGCTCGCAACCTCAAAGACTACTTCCAATCTCAAGGCTATCCCGACGCGGACGTTACTTATCGAACGTTGCCGGTACAAAACGATCAACTGACGATCGAATACGTGATCAGTCAGGGCGCGCGGCAGAAGCTATCGCACGTTGCGATCCAAGGCAATCGCTATTTCTCCACCGAGACCATTCGCGAGCGTATGTTCTTACAACCCAGTTCCTTCCGGTTCCGGCATGGTCGATTCAGCGATGCCTACCGGCGTAAAGACGAGGAGACCATCGCGATCCTCTACAGACGAAACGGGTTTCGGGATGTCGCTGTGAGTTCCACGGTCGAAAGCAATTATGGAGGGAAGAGTGGCCAAATTGGCATCACCATTGACATAAAGGAAGGCGCTCAATGGTTCATTTCCAAACTGACTCTGGAAGGCGCCGCCGATGCCGATCAGCTGGAAATTTTGAACCTGATCAGCTCAAGCGATGGTCAACCCTATAGCGATGAAACCATCGCGACGGACCAGGCTGCCATCGTCACCTTCTACCGCTCCCGAGGTTATTTGAATGCGGCTGTCATAGCGGCCATTCGCCCTGCTGACGTTCCGCAGCAGGTGCTGCTTACTTTTCGTATCACACCTGGCGAGCAAAAATTCGTACGAGACATTCTCTTCAGCGGATTGAAGGCCACGCGCCGTAGCTATATCACAAACAACCTGCAGATGGACAATCACGGACCACTTTCGTTCACCCAACTCCTCAACTCGCAGCGGCATCTGTATGACCTGGGCGCTTTCGCCAGCGTTCGGGCGGTGGTACAGAATCCTGGCGGAACGGAGGATTACAAATACGTCCTCTTCGACTTCGATGAAGGCCACCGCTATACGCTGAATGTCGGCGTGGGAGCGGAAATCGCGCGTATTGGCGGAACCACTTCCGACTTAACTGCGCCGGCCGGATCCACGGGCTTCAGTCCGCGCGTTTCTATCGACCTCAAGCGCCTGAATCAATGGGGACTGAACCACACAATCGCATTGCAAACCATCGCGTCCACAATCGAGAGGAAGGCAGCGCTCAGCTATTTGTGGCCCCGGTTTCAAAACACTGATGGCCGCTCGATCACCTTTACCGCTCTCTATGATGTGTCGCGCGATGTAGCGACCTTCTCAGCGCGGCGCGAAGAGGCGTCGATTCAGGTATCCCAGAAGCTTTCGAAGCCCACCACGATTCTGTTCCGCTACGCATATCGCCGTGTGAGCACGAACAACGTGGTGATTCCCGCGCTGCTGGTCCCCCAGCTTCTGCAACCGGTTCGGCTGGGGATCCTGTCGGCGAATCTGGTTCAAGACCGCCGGGACAACTCTGCCGACGCGCACCGCGGGCTGTACAATACCCTCGACGTCGCGGTGACTTCCAGGGTTTTTGGCTCGCAGCGCAGCTTCTTCCGCATTGTCGGAAAAAACGCCACCTATTATCCCTTGACCAAAAACATCACTTTCGCGAGACAGACCACGTTCGGCGCGATTCTTCCATTTGCGACGGTGGCGGGGTTGAGCGATGCCGACGCTGTACCCCTGCCCGAGAGACTCTTCGGCGGCGGAAACGTATCGCATCGCGGTTTCCCTGAAAATCAGGCCGGACCGCGCGACATTGGCGTCCCTGCGGGTCCTGGCGGGACCGCGACTACGCCCACCGGATTTCCACTCGGCGGCAACGCCCTCTTCTTCAATACGTTCGAACTTAGATTTCCGCTGTTGGGCGATAACATCAACGGAGTGCTATTCCACGACGCTGGGAATGTCTACCAGAACGTCGGCAGCATCTCCTTCCGCGTGCACCAGCGCAATCTCCAGGATTTCAATTACATGGTCCATGCCGTCGGCTTCGGCATCCGCTACAAAACGCCGGTCGGCCCTATCCGTCTTGATCTCGCGTATAGCATCAATCCGCCCAGTTTCGTAGGTTTTAAGGGAACGCTGAACGACCTGCTTCAATGCAACCCCAACCTCCCGCCTTCACAACTCCCGCAGGCTTGCCAAGGTCAAACTCAGAGCATCAGTCATTTTCAGTTTTTCTTTTCGATTGGGCAGACGTTTTGATGAGAACCCTGGCACGATCGCTTTGGCTGGTTTCTATGCTTTGGGCGCCCACCCGAGCTGAGATTGTGGATCGGATTTCAGTCATCGTTGGATCTCGAGCCATCAAGCAGAGCGATATCGAGCGCGATATTCGCGTCGTCAGTTTCCTGAACCAAACGCAGCTCGATTTCAGCGTTCGTTCGCGCAAGGCGTCCGCCGCCAGATTGATCGATCAAATGTTGATCCGTCAGGACCTGCTCACGGCTTCCACATCCCCCGCGCCCCTCAGCGAAGTCAACCAGCTCTTGGCACAAATCAAGAAAGATCGTTTTCCCAACGACGTGCTCTATCGTCAGGCCTTGACGCATTACGGTCTAACAGACGGCGAGTTGAAAGCCGCGCTGCTGTGGCAGCTTACCGTCCTGCGTTTCATCGATCAGAGATTCCCGTCTGCAAGTCCCGCAGGCGATCAAGACGTGGAGGAATACTTCCGTTCCCACCCAGCCGAATTCGGAAAAGCCCGATCGTCGAGCGATGTGCGCTCCCAGATCGAAAAGGAGATTTCCGGCGAGCGAGCAAATCAGCAGTTTGAGGCTTGGCTCGATCAAACCCGGAAAGACGCTCGAATCGAATTTCGAGAGGAAACATTGCGATGATGCGGCGTTCGAAACTCCTGTTCATAATCAGTGGATCGTTGCTGGGCCTTATCGTCGCGGTTGTCGTAGCGGGCTTAATCATCATGCGCACGGATCGCTTCCGCAACTTTGTGCGCGACAAGATTGTAGCTGCTGTCTATTCCTCGACAGGCGGCAAGGCAGAAATAGGGAGGTTCACCTTCGACGTGCGCGGTTTGCACGCTCATATTGAGCATTTCGTCATTCACGGCAAGGAGCCGCCAGGAACGGCACCGTTCCTGGAAATAAGTTCAATTGACCTTCAGGTCAAGCTGTTCACGGGCTGGAAGAACCTCATTGGGCTTGAGTCATTGACAATCGACCATCCTGTCGTGAACGTGATAGTACTCGAAAATGGCGAAACGAACATCCCTTCACCGGCAACGAAAAAAACCAGCGACAGTTCCGCGCTGGAAACCGTTGTCGATCTCGCGATCCGGCATTTCGACATTCTGAATGGATTGGCTCAGCTTTCGGGACGCAAAACCGATTTCGGCGCGCGTGGCGACAATTTGACGGTCGCGCTCAGGTGGAATTTACTGGGCCAACACTACGAGGGCAAGCTCGGAATTAATCCGCTGATCGTTACTCCACCGGGGAGTAATCCGCTGACGCTTGCATTGGAAATTCCCATACAGCTCGAACGAGATCGGATTCGAATCGACAACGCGAAGATATCGACCGGGAAATCGGCCCTTACGCTGACCAGCACGGTTGACAATATGCGATCGCCAGTTACCTCGGCGGATCTGAGCGGTTCAGTATCGCTGGAAGATGTTGCTCAGATATTAAACAAGGATGGAACAACCCTTCAGGGGGATCTCCAGATAATGGGACACGGGAAAATCATATCCGCCAGCGATTACAGTGGAGACGCCGAAGTCAGCGGATCGAACATAACGTTTGGCGAGGGCGGACGCGTCTTGCGGGGGATTCAGCTAGCCGCCGCCGCCGATGCCGATCCCAGGCAGATCAACTTAAGGACGCTGCGCATCGACGCTCTTGGTGGAGAGATATTTGCGAGCGGCAATGTGAAAGATTTGGATCGGTTCACGGCCAACGCTCAGCTTAGGAATTTTGACCTGCAATCGCTCGCGAGCGCACTGACGGGAACGCGGATCGATTATGCGAGCTCCATATCGGGCAATCTCACATCCGCCGGAAGTCTGAAAGACGCGAAATCCGTCGGCGCCCACGCACAGTTGGTGCTGGCAGGTAAATCATCCGGCGTCCCGGTATCAGGCCGGGTTGTGGCCGAGTATGACGGCGCTCGAGGCGATATCCCTTTGAGAGACGTTCAGCTTTCTTTGCCGAACAGCCGCTTGGATGCCAGCGGAGTATTGGGCCAAACGGTTGATGTTCGGATCGTCTCAGGAAACCTCCGTGATTTCGCGCCGTCTTCATTGCTGCCTGTCGCTCTTAACGGAGGATCGGCTACCTTAACGGCTAAAGTCCGCGGACCATTGTCCGCGCCTCAGATCGGCGGGCATGCAGTCTTGACCCACTTTTCGGTGAATCAGCAGAATTTTGATCGCATCGAAGCGGATCTTCAAGCCTCGGCATCCGGCGCGAGCGTCCAGAACGGGCGTCTCACGCGCGGCAACCTGGACGCTCAGTTTGCGGGTTCAGTTGGCTTGCATAAGTGGCGCGCCAGTGGAAACGATCGCATGACGCTGACAGCCAGCATGCGCAACGGCGACCTGGCCGACGTGCTCGCTTTGGCAGGGCAATCCTCGATACCCGCCGCGGGCGCACTCACGGCCCAAGCCAACATCACCGGCACAATCGGCAATCCTCAAGGAACGGCGGACCTGTCGGTAGCGCGTGGGACCCTTTATCAGGAGTCATTCGACACGCTTCAAGCCTCGATCAGGTTCTCCGACCGGCTGATCGATCTTCCATCGGCTCGGATCGTTGCGGGTGCAGCGACGCTTGAATTGAAGGGAAGCTATGCGCATCCTTCTGATTCGCTGAACACCGGGAGAATCCAGGCGCAGGTGACCGGCAGCAATCTCGCATTGGCTCAGCTCCAAACTGCGCAAAAGCGGCATCCCGGCCTGGCCGGAACTATTCAACTGGATGCGGCAGCGAGTGGAGACTTACGAAACGCCGCTGGTGGAACCGAGTTTAGCCTCTCTTCGATCTCAGGCGATATCCATGCCATCGGGCTCCGTGATATGCGTGAATCCTTCGGAAACCTAAACGTTACGGCCCGCACGAGCGGCTCGAACGTGACCTTCCGCGGGGATTCGAATTTCGCCGGTTCGACCTTGCAGGTGAATGGGCAAACGCAGCTCGCTCCCGACTATCCAACCTCAGCTCACGCCACTATCAGTGCTTTGCCGATCGATAAGGTGTTATCGGTCGCAGGAAAGTCCTTTCCCGCTCGCGGTACGTTGTCCGCTACGGCGGATGTGTCGGGTAATAGGCGCGACTTTCGTTCGAATGCCGATTTTCGGGTGACCAACGGTACGCTTTATCAGGAACCCTTCAACTCGATCGAAGGCGCGGTGGCCTATACAGCTGATTCGATTTCCGTTTCCCGTCTGGCATTGATAACGCCCGCGGGATCTCTGCAGTTGAGCGGTTCCTTTTCTCACCCGGCTAATGACTTTGATCGAGGCCACTTCGAGCTCCGCGCGAATTCAGCTCGAGTCGATCTGGCGCGTGTCGTCAATCTGCAGAACGCCCGTCCTGGGCTCGGCGGCGCCGCTCGAATAACCGCGGATATCGCCGCAACCCTGGAAACGCGCGATGGCCACCGCGAGGTCTTGGTTTCAAAAGGAAACGTCAACGGCGATGTCTCGGCTCTCGTCGTTAACGGGAAAGCTTTGGGCAACGCGTCGCTCAAAGCTAACACAAGCGGACAGACTGTGGCGTTTACCGTGCAATCGGACATCGGGAAAAGCGACATCCAGGCGAACGGGCAAGTCACGCTTGCCACTAGTTACCCCGTCACCGCGAAACTCACTTTTAAGAACGTTACCTACTCCGGTTTCCAGGGGCTCCTCCCATCTCCCAATTCGTCGGCACAATTCGACGCTATCGTGGAAGGGCAGGCGGATGTCACAGGACCTATGATGAATTTGCCCAATCTTCGGGCAAATCTCCAGCTATCCCGCTTGGAAGTGTCGACAAAGGCTCCTGGTGCGCGAGGTTCAACACCGCGCAGCATCGCCCTTCAAAATCAAGGGCCGATTACCGCTTCGCTCCAAAACCAAGAGATTCGACTGCAAAATGCGAGATTCAGTGGCCCTTCGATGCAGCTCGCCATCAATGGAAGTGCCTCGATCACCGGAGCAAAATCGATCGATCTGACGATAAATGGCAATGTCGATCTCAAACTTGTTCAGAGTCTCGATAGCGACATACAATCTGGAGGAAGCGTCGCCTTGAACGGAAGCGTGACCGGGACACTGGCACAGCCGCGGATCACAGGAAAGGCGGAACTGAAGAACGCATCGTTGCACGTCGCTGACGCTCCCAACGGCATTTCGGACGCCAACGGCACAATCCTTTTGAACGGAAACTCGGCTACTATCCAAACTCTGACTGCGCGTGTTGGTGGCGGGAATACCTCTTTTACAGGATCGGCCACATTTAGCGGAGCCAACCAGAATTACAATCTTCAGATTCGAGGGACTAAAATCCGAACGCGTTACCAGGGGGCGAGCATCGTCAGCGATCTGGACCTGAGTCTGCAAGGATCAAGCGTACGCAGTAACCTTTCCGGCGACGTTACGATTCAGCAGGTAAGTTATGCGCCTGAGAGCGACCTGGGCTCGATGCTGTACAAGGTAAGCGCTCCAGCGGCGCCGTCCAAAGTGTCGCCTTTGCTCTCGAACATGCGCCTTAACGTTCGTATCCGCACAGCGCCGAGTGCCATTTTCCGAACGACACTCGCCCAAACGATACAGGCTTCTGCCGATTTGAGGCTCCGCGGGACGGCCCAATCGCCGGGGATGACGGGACGGATCGACATCACTCAGGGCACACTGGTCTTTTTCGGCAACCAATACACCGTCAATGAAGGGAATATCGGTTTCTATAATGCTTCAAAGATCGAGCCGATCGTAGCAATCTCATTTGAAACCAAAGCGCAAGGCGTGCAGGTCACCATGCGTGTTTCCGGTCCAATGGACGATCTGAAGCTCTCCTATACTTCCGATCCTCCACTGAGATTCGAGGAGATCGTGGCGCTGCTGGCTACCGGCAAGACGCCTACCGACCCCACCATCGTCGCGCACCAGCCTCCGCCTCCCGATCAAACAATTGCTCAGGTGGGCGAATCATCACTGATGCAACAGACTATTGCGAACCCGCTCGCGAACCGGTTGCAGAGAGTATTCGGAGTGAGCCAACTGAAAATCGACCCGACGTTCACAACTGGGTCCGCACTCCCGCAGGCTCGTTTAACGCTTCAGCAGCAGGTCACGCCCGATATCACGTTCAGTTACACGCAAGACTTGACGCAATCCAATTCGCAGCTGATCCGTGTGGAATGGGCCTTCACGCCGCGATTCTCCGCCGTTGCTACGCGAGAGGAAAATGGGATCGTAGCATTGGACTTCTTTTACAAAAAACAGTTCCGCTGAGTGATGATCCGCACCGGGACGTGACCATATTTCTCACTCGCTCGGATTCTCCGAAGCACTTCGAACCCGTCGAGTTTCGGGAGATGAGGTCGAGGAGCATCGCTCGATTTGCGAGAGTTCCCTTAGGGTTGGCGCACGGCGCCCAGGATGGGCCCTAGCTGCTGACGAGCCAAGAAATTCCGTGTGATTCTGTCCTGCCTGCCAGATGCCTGTCGGCGCAGTGAGGACCAATATGGGACTCGGGTGCGCCAAACCGCCTTTCTGCCTTTATTGCAGCAGGAGCATTTCAAGTAAAGTACCGGCGCATTTCTGTCGATTTCCCTGACACATGGATCTCAAGACCGCATGGCGATTGCTTCCTGTCATGGTGCTGCTTTGGGCCGTGCCAGTCCCGTCTGCTCTAGGCCAGGAAGACGCTCTGAAGCGGGCGCACGAGCTCGCTTTCAATAAGCAGCGGATCGAAGCGCTGACTCTGCTTGAAGACTATCTCCGGCAGACCCCGGCGGATACAGACGCGCGGACGTTCTACGGTATCGTGCTGTCGTGGGAAGGGCGATACGACCAGGCGCGGCATGAGCTGGAAACTGTCCTGGAGCGCTATCCGGACCACGGGGATGCGCTACCGGCCCTGATCAATGTCGAGCTTTGGTCCAATCATCCCGATAGAGCCGAGGAACTCGCGCGTCGCGCGCTGGCGAAGCGTCCTAACGACACCGCGCTGCTCATGTCCCAGGCCCGCGCTCTGGATAATCTCGCACGTCCCAACGACGCGTTGGACGTACTGCACAAATTGCTGGACGTGGACTCAAATCAGCCGGAAGCCCGATCGCTGCGGGATGATCTTCGCGACGGCAGCCGCCAGTGGGAAGCATCCGTGGTGCAATCGTATGACTGGTTCAACGACGGGAGGCCGGGCTGGCTGGAGAGCCAAGTCAGTTTGAAATATCGAATGGCTGGCGTCGGCCCAGTGTTTGCGCGTTTCTCGCACGCCAACCGTTTCGGGTTGGACAGCAGCCTGGTGGAAATTGACGCTTACCCCACGCTCCGGAAGGGCCTATACGCCTACTTGAACGTGGGCTGGTCGCCGGACAAGAAGCTTTACCCGGGAAACCGGTTCGGCGCGGAGCTGTTCCAAAGTTTGCCCCACGGCATGGAGGTTTCAGGCGGCCTGCGCAGCCTGGGCTTCGCCTCGCGGATCAATGTCTATACCGGTTCGGTATCCAAGTATCACGGCCGCTGGCTGGTGACGGCCCGTACTTATCTCACTCCAGACAGCACGGGCGATTCCTATTCGCTTCAGTTTCAGGGTCGACGCTATTTCGGCGACGACACCAGCTACTTCGGCCTGCGCTATGGCACCGGCGCCGCGCCCATCGAGAGCGGGAGCATCAACGAGATTGAGGTGCTGCGATCGCATGTGATCGGTGGTGAATTGAACTGGCGCCTGAGCCGGCGATGGATGCTCAACTTCCTGGGCAGTCACAGTCTCGAAGACCGTCTCGACCAGTCCAGGCTCGGCCACAACTCGGCCAGCCTGACGGCGTACTTCCGCTTCTGATGTCCGCTACAACCAGTTTTGCGAAACGAGTGGGGCTGCCTTCACTCGCTTTGACCGTGATTTATTGGGCGCTGTTTGTGGCTCCCGGATCCGGGTCGGGCGTGGGAACCTCAGAACCCCAGCTGGAGCAATTGCGTCTCTTGCGGGCCGATTCTGAAAGCCTGATCCATGCAAGGAAGTTTGAACAGGCCCTGGAACCGGCGCTCCAGCTCACTGCGGCCGAGCCTGGCAACCACGCGTATCTTCGGAATCTGGCGCAAATCTACAACGGTCTGGGGCGGTTCGCGGAGGAAGCCCGCACCTGGGAACTGTTCGAGGAATCCGCACCCGTACCGATCGAAGCCTGCCCGCAGATCGGCATCGCATATCTGAAACAGACTCGCGTAGAAGATGCGTTTCATGCGCTGGAACACTGTTACGAGCTGGACAAAGACAACGCCGACTCGATCTTCTATCTGGCCCTCACCTGGGAGCGCAAGGGAAATCCGGCGCGTGCTGCGGAGCTGTATCGGCAAGGTTTGGTGATTGCGCCCGACTATGTCGATCTGCGAGTCGGACTGGCGCGCACCGACCTTCATCTGGGTAAGTCCAAAGAGGCTCGTCAAGCTGCCGAACAGGTGCTGGTCCGCGAACCATCCAATATAGATGCGTTGCTGGTGGCCGGCCTGGCATCCTGGCACGCCGGGGACCCGCAGACTGCGCGAGACTATCTGGAAAAAGGGGCGCGCCTGGCGCCCGGCGATTCGGACTTTAGCACCGCACTCCAATCCATGGCAAACGGGGCGAAGCCATGATGCGCGCGGCGCAGATCGCGGCCCGCATCGGCTTTCTGCTGTTTTTCGTGGCGACTTCGGCGTACTGTCTGCTGACCTACGTTCCCTTTACCTGGGAACAACTGGTCAAGCCGGAAGTTTTCCGGCCGTTAGCTGTATTCGCCCATTTACAGGCCTGGTTCTACCTGGCGGTGGTCGCCGCAGCGATCGCAACTATGACCGGCGAGATGGGCCGCAACCGGATCCTGGCGGTCCTATTCGGACTCCTGGGGGCAGGCGCGGTTCTATTGTTTGTGCATCCACTGCTACCCAGCCTAGGGGGAACCTTCTCCGGATACATATGGAGTTTGGTAGCTTTACTTCCGGTGGTGGCCTGGCCTCTGGTGGTGTGGAAGCCGGTAGTGGTCGCCATGCCGGAGGATGCGTTTGATTCGACGCGCGGGTTTCATGCCGCCTGGCAAGCCGGAATCGTCGCGGCGACGATGTCCGCCACGGTGGCATGGATGCGCGGAGGCGCCCCTTCAATACCGTTTGTACTGTTGTGGAGTCTTCCGGCTCACCTAATGGTGTCCATGGGCATATTTGTCCTGATGCAATGGATCTGGGCCGTGGCTGCATCCTTTCGCCGGGCGCGCCGAGTGGAACTGGTGCTCATCCAGGGAATGCTGGCGGTGTTCTTGTGGCTGATCGTGCGCGGAGTGTTGGCGTCATCGGCAACCTTCTCGGGCTCCTTGGCGGAAAGCTACGCGGCCGCCCTGGCGGTAGCTGTTTCCGCATTCTGGACCATTGTGATCGCTCCCTCGGATGCCCGGCTGCCGGCCTGGAAGGTCGCAATGGCGCTGGTAGCGATTGGCGTGTGCGCCGTGGTGGTGACCATCCGGATCGCACCTCTTGATGCGAATTTCGTGATGCAGAAGCTAATCGGGGGAGGCGCCTGGCTGGCAGCGTTCCTGGTGCTTTGCCGGCGACCGTTGCCGATGCCCAGATTCCGGATTCCAGCGGCCGTTATGCTAGCCATCGCCGTCATCCCCGCAATCGGTTTCCGGGCGCTCGAGGCCTCGCCCGTCTACCAGCGGAATGACGGGATGCTGACCCGGCAAGCAGGCTTCAATCCATCATTCCGGCTGATTCGTGACCTGCTGGCCGTATCAGCAGCGGATGGCGACGGCGAGTATTACCGCTTTCTTGCCCGAAACACGAACATTCCACGTTCCATTTCGGTTGCGCCCGTATCAGTCGATCTGGTGGATCGTCTGGAAGCGGTGCCCGGTCCCAAGCCCAACATCTTCATGTTCGTGGTCGACAGCCTGCGGCGTGATTACCTCGCGCCCTACAATCCAGCCGTTCGTTTCACCCCCAGCATCGCTGATTTCGCGGGGGACGCGATCGTCTTTGACAATGCCTTCACACGCTATGGCGCCACGGGTTTGGCCGAGCCTTCCATTTGGGTGGGCGGCATGATGCTTCACAAACAGTACGTCACACCCTTCGCGCCGATGAACTCGCTCGAAAAGCTTCTGAAGGCGGACGACTACGACGTTCTATTGAGCCGGGATAGTATTTTGACGACCATCGTGGGGTCCGACTGGGGCGGGCTAGACCAGTCTCGCGCGAATATGAATTACCGGCTGTGCACCACGCTGAGCGAGATTGAGGAGCACCTCGGTTCGCGAGACCCGTCGGACACAAAACCCCTATTTGTTTACACCCAGCCACAGGACATCCATATTTCGGTGATCCAGCGAGAAGGGGCGAAACCGGTCGGGACCGGATCCTACGACGGGTTTTATGCGCCGTATAGCTCGCGGGTCGAACGGTTGGATGCCTGCTTCGGCGAATTCATTCAGTTTTTGAAGAAGCAGCACTTATACGATGAAAGCATCATCGTTTTGACCAGCGACCATGGCGACTCTCTGGGCGAGGACGGCCATTGGGGACACGCCTACACCATCAACCCGGAGGTCCTCCGGATACCCTTGATCGTTCACCTGCCGGCGCAACTCCGGAGCCACGTAACATACGATCCCAGATCCCTCGCCTTCAGTGCCGACATCACCCCTAGCTTGTATGCCCTACTGGGACATGGTCCCCTCAAGCGGAATCCCGTCTTCGGTCGGTCTCTTTTTGGGTTGCCGGGGGATCCGGCTGGTGTGGGTTCCAACGATGCCTCTCTGGTCGCCAGCAGCTATGGTGCGGTCTACGGGCTGTTGACTCGCGGCGGACGCCAACTGTACGTCGCTGATGCCACGGAGTACCGTGATTACGCCTTCGATCTCACTCCTTCGCCCCGAGCGCGTCCAATCGAGCGCGCTGAACAGGCCGTAGCCCGTCAGCAGATCCAGCAGAAAATCCTGGAAATCAATAAGTTCTACGGATTCTCCTCACCCCCTAGTCGGTAAAAGGTCCCTAGGGAGACCTTATCGAAATACCCTAATCTGCCGATAGACTCACGTGAGAAAGCTTGTTCCTGTGGCCGGCGGACCGGCGCTAGGTGAATTGTGGCATCACAGCCTCTAATCGAAAAGAAGCCTCGCGGCATCCGACGCATTCTTCTGGCCGACGACAATTCGGTGAGCCGGAAAGTCGCGGTTCGAATGTTGACGCACCTGGGATACCAGGTGGAAACGGTCAGCAACGGGCCCGACGCCCTTCGGGCGGCAGAGCGGGGACTATATGACCTGATCGTGCTCGACACGGATCTGCCCGAGATGGATGGGTATGCAGTGACCCGGGGAATCCGAATCTTGCCGCAAGAAGCTGCCCGGCGGGTTCCAGTGATTGCCCTGATATCCGGCAGCACGCACGATGATCGTGAGCTGCGCGAAGCGGCGGGAATCAACGATTATATCGCCAAGCCTCTGCGGGTACGGCCCGTGGCCGCGGTCATCGGCCGCTGGGATAACGCTGGTGGGACCGTTCCTCCGCCGATGTCCATTGATCGTGACATGTTGCACTCCTGTCTATCTGTGTTTGGCGACCAGAATCCGACGGTGCTCCAGGAACTCCTCGACCTGTTCCTCGGCTCGACACCTCCGCGGCTGGGTGAGATGTGGGAGGCGTTGGGCGTCGGTGACGCGAAGGCCATGCGCGAGCTGGCCCACGGTTTGCGTGGTTCGAGCGCGCAAGTCGGTGCGACGAACATGGCGCAAACTTGCGCGTCGATCGGAACGCTGGTCCGCAGTGGTTCTCTGCAGGGAGTCCGTGAACTGCTGGACCAATTAGAGCTGGATTTCGAGCGAGCCCGGCGAGACCTGCAAACCATCGCCCGGGAAGGGTTGAGCGAGAGGCGGGAGGAGCAGGAGGCGCGTGATCGTACCGCCTTAGATTTGGCCGCTTTGCACGGGGCCTTAAGTGGCAAGCGGCTGGTGGCCTATACCAATCGTGAGGTCGGGATCAAACTGGATGAGGCATTCGCGAGCGTCGGATGCCGAGTGGAACAGATTTCGGATCCGGCGACGGCGGGCAACGCGGACTTGTTCTTCTGGGAAGGCACTCTCGATGCTCTCGGGAAACTTCGCGAGGGCGGACTTCGTGTGCCGGTGATTGTGATGGCCACCAAACCCGAACTGGCGCTGCTCGAACGCTTACCTTCTCTGGATGCAGACTTTGTCGGGGAGCCGTTCAACACCGAGGATCTGCAGCTGCGTGCGTGTCTGCGTTTGAACAACGGGGAAGAATCGTCACAGGGGAACGGGGCGTCCGCGGACCGGATATTGGTGGCCGAAGACGATCCGCTGATCGCGCGCTTCCTGGTGAGCAATCTCGAGGGATCGGGGTTTCAAGTAACACTCGTTGGGGACGGCGACGCGGCCCTGGAGGCGCTCGCGAAGGAGCGCTTCGGACTCGCTGTGCTCGATATCAACATGCCTAAGGCCGATGGATACGCGGTTCTGTCGCAGATGCGGCTTCGCCCGGCAAGCCGTTCGATTCCGGTACTGATGCTCTCATCCCGCGTGCAAGAGCACGACATCGTAAGAGCATTCGAGCTGGGCGCGGACGACTACGTAACCAAGCCCTTCAATCCTCTGGAATTGGTGTCCCGCATTCGCCGTCTGATGCGTCGTCATTGAACAACATATGCTTCGCATCCTGTACTCCCGATATTGGCCCTTGCTGGCGAAGCTGATGCCTCTAGCTGCTTTCGTCATGTATTTGGGGGCGGTCCTGATGGTGGGCCGGCACTTGACCTTGGCGAATCCCTATTCCCGGTACGCCCTGGCCTGGGTCGTGGTTCAGTCCTCAACTCTATTCCTGGTAACGGCAGGACTGCTGGCGAACAAGTGGATCGGGGTACGGCTCGCTGACCGGGCGCGACTTCGGGCAGATCGAATCGCGGAGCAGATGGTGGGCTTCGCGTTAAATAACCAGCCAGAAGCCGAATTGCTCCGTTATGCGCAACGTTATCGGAAGGATTTTCTGAAAGTGTGGGAAGGATCGCTAACCAGTCTGAAGGGATCGGCGCGAGAGCGAGTACTGGCCTTGCTGCCGATGACCGGTCTGGATCGGTTACTGCAGGCTAAAGTCGTGGGCTCCGATCCCGGCCAGGCAGTGTGGGCCATTTCTTTATTGCGAGAGCTCAAGCAGGCTGGCTCCTTGCAGACTATCGAGGAGGCATTGCAGCATCCGGCCGAGACAGTGCGCGCCTCCGCGTGCTTCGCTCTCGCCGCGCATGGCTCCGATATCCAACAGGAGAAAGTTTTCGCTCTGTTGCCCGCACTTCCGTTCTGGCAGCGGATCGTACTGTTCCAGCAGATCCAGGACTCGCCCGCGTTGGAGAAGTATCTCTCTCTGACTTTCCGATCTCCCGATCGTACAGTGGTGCTGGCGGCTCTCGAATTCGTACTGAGCCGGCAGCGGATCCAATCGGTGGGTTCCGCAGCGGAGCTGGCGGCTTCGCCGGATTTGGAAGTGCGCATCAAATTTTTCAAGGCGCTGCCACTGCTAGCCACAGCGGAGGATCCCGCGAGTCTGGCCGCGACCGGACTGTCGGATGTGGACTGGCGCGTTCGCGCGATGGCGGCCCGCGCTTGCGGATCGCTCCATTTGTCGTCCTTGACGGCGACCCTGGCAGCGAAGCTATCGATGTCGGAACAAGCTGCGGAAACCGGGCACATCGCGCGAGCGTTGGCGTCGCTCGGGGGCGAGTCGCTCCGGCGGCTCCGGTCCTTCACCAACTCCGACAATGATATGACGCGCGCCGTTACCGTGGAGGTTCTGGAAAAGGCGCTCCTGGCGCCGGGGGGCTCCCGGTGAGGACGGCCCTGCTTACCGCCGCAAACTGGTACGAAAGCTGGGTGATTTTCTACCTATTCGCCATCAGCGCCATCTACATGGTGTTGTCGCTGACCGGGCTGGTAGATCTTCTGCGCCGGCGCTTCTTCCAATATGATCCCCTGGTGGAGCGCGCGGCCGAAATGTCATCGTTAATGCCGCCGGTTTCGATTCTCGCCCCGGCATACAACGAGGCCGCCAGCGTATGCCAGAGCGTCCGGGCGATGCTGGCGCTCAAATATCCGGAATTTGAAGTGATCGTCATCAACGACGGATCCACAGACGATACGCTGCCGCTGCTGATACGGGAATTCCACCTCTATAAGTCGGCGCGCTACTTTGACCACACGCTTCCCAGCAATCCGATTCGGGCGGTTTATGAGTCGATCGACCCCATTCCGCTGGTGGTCATCGATAAGGAAAACGGCGGCAAGTCGGACGCGCTAAATTCCGGGTTGAATGTGGCTCGCTACCCGCTGGTTTGCGGCGTAGACGCCGACTCGGTCCTGGAAGAGCACGCGTTACTGAGCGCCGTCCGTCCTTTCCTTTACGATCCGGATCGGGTACTGGCTGTGGGTGGGATTGTGCGCGTAGCCAACGGGTGTAAGGTGAGCGCGGGTCGCGTGACCGAAGTGGACCTGCCTAACTCATGGATTGCCCGGTTCCAGGTGGTCGAGTACCTTCGTGCGTTCCTGGGAGGACGCGTCGCCTTCAGCGCATACAATTGCCTGGTGGTTATTTCCGGAGCATTCGGACTCTTCTCGAAATCGGCTCTTCTGGCGGTGGGAGGATATCGTACCGATACGGTGGGTGAAGACATGGAGCTGGTGATGCGGCTGCACCACTGGGCACGCGGCCAGGGCCGGGATTATCGCATCGTATTTGAGCCGAACCCCGTGTGCTGGACAGAAGTTCCGGAGTCGCTGGGCACCCTTCGCCGTCAGCGCAACCGATGGCAGCGCGGCACCATCGAGACTCTGTGGGCACATCGGGGAATGCTGCTGCGTCCGCGGTATGGCACGTTGGGAATGGCCGCATTCCCTTATTTCGTTTTATTCGAGATGTTCGGTCCGCTAGTGGAACTCACGGGATACGTGCTCACTTTGGTGGGGCTCGCCTTCGGGTTCTTCGTGTATGAAACCGCTTTTCTCTTTCTACTGGCCTCGATTTCGTTTGGCGTGCTTCTTTCAGTCGGATCGGTGGTGCTGGAGGAACTGACCCTGCGGCGCTATCCCAAGGTGCACGATCTGCTGCTGCTGGTGGTTTCGGGCGTCCTCGAAAGCCTTGGATTCCGCCAGCTTCTTACCATCTGGCGCGCGGGAGCGTTTCTAGATATCCTGCGTGGCCGAACGGGATGGGGATTCATGGAGCGCAAGGGGTTCGGGTAGGCGCGCTAAAGGCGTATTAATCCGGTTCTCGTTCCATCCCAGGTGAGAGCTACTGTATCGACAGGGTCTTCAGCACGCTGATCTGACCCCCGACGTCCCCATAATTGACTTGACCACCACCCACCAGGCTGGGGACGACGGTTTGTGCGGTTGTCCGAAGTTGTGCTGCCGTTCCCGAGGTGACTGTAGTGGCGGTCACTGTCAACGAGGCTACTTGGGTGGGAAATAGCATTGCAAGAGCGCCCTGCGGAATTGAAAACGTGCCTAAGCTCCCCGCCACCATGCAGGAAACCGTCACAGTCTCAGTGGTTGCCAAGTTCTGGCCCGTCGCAGTGATGACTACTGTATTGAAGCCGGTCCCCGACCAGTTGACGGTGAGCCCGTTGGCACGATTGATCCCGGTAATGGCGTCCCAATTCGTCACCGTAAAACTTTGCGGGAGGGTCATTGAAGCGGTGAAAGGGCCGACTTGCGTGCCGCCACTGCCACTTATGGTGTAAGTGCCGCCATCCGCGAGCGTGGTGCCCGTTGCAGCCATGAAGTCATAGCTTGGACCGGTCTGAGTGATGGATTTCGGTATTACTGTGCCAGACGGTAAATTGGGTCCGCTTACCGTGATCGTACCGGCATCCAGATATGCATCCGGCAGGTACGGAGCTTTTGCAGGGTTTGTGATGTCGATCACACTGCAAGCCCCGAATGTTGGCGCTGAGAATGGGTACTGCCATTCGGCCTGTGTATAGCTAGAGAACAGCCCCCCGATGGATTCTGACGTTCTGGTCGGGATACCCGACCCGGTGAGAGTCACGGAAACTTGAGCCACCGTAAACCCGCCCGCCACGATGTTGCCGGATCCGCCACCACCGCCGCCGGTTCCGCCACCCGTTCCGCCGCCGCCCCCCGTCGTAATGATGGGTGTACCGGTTTCGAAAAACACCGGCGCCGAGGTGACAGCCCCACTCGGATTGGCTCGCAGCGCGATGATCGAAATCGTACCCGAAGAAACGTAAAATTCCGCCAGTCCGCTCTTATTGGCGGTTTCCGGAAATTGCTGCGGCATCAGGAACGTGATCTGCCCTTGCGATGGCAGGGCCGGCACCGTGGCGGTGCTGGAGGTGCCATCCGAGGTCCGTAAGTTGACCGCCACCGTTTCGGCGGATGCATTCGGGTTCACCAACGCAAGAGCCATGATCAAGCCGGATGTGTTGTCAAACGGCACTAGAATCCGGCTTGACGCCAAGACCGCGGGAGCCGTCGAATCCTGCGCACGGCCATCTGGCGACCGCGACGTGAAGATCGCGTAGCCCGAGACTCGTGAATCGGCGACCAGCTCCGCCCAGCCTTGAGAAAGATCCGTCGCGTTACCGGGGGTGCGCAAGAAAATCGAGGAACCCGCAGGAATGGTGAAACTCAATGGCGAGCTGTCTTGAAAGGGTGGACTCCAGGGCGTCGTCACCCCGGCCCCGTTTGGGACGGCCTGTTTGAAATTCAAGGTGACCGGCAGGTCGCCTGTCGCCGTGTTGGTAAGGACAATCGTGGTCGCCCAGCCTGCGCCGTCGGCAACCTGCGGGATCACCTGGGTCTGAGGTGCGGAGGTTTGCGAAGTATTAGGAGCACCGATGATCGGATTCCCGCTCTGGAGATACACGGGGGCGGCGGTGAAAGCGCTCCCATTAGCCCGCAAGGCAATGATGGAGATGGATCCGGACGCAACGTAGAACTCGGCCAATCCGCTCTTGCCCGTGGTTCCAGGAAATTGTTGAGCCAAGAGGAACGTCGTCTGACCTTTCGCGGGCAGGGTCGGCAGAGTGCCCGAAAGAGTGCCATCCGAGGTTCGAATATTGACCTGAACGGTTTCGGCGGCGTTGGTCGGATTCACCACGGCGAAAGCGGAGACGAAACTGGAGCTATTGTCAAACGGAATCAGGATGCGGCTGGCCGCCGAAACGGCGGGCGCGGTGCCGTCCTGAGCAGGTCCCGCCGCACGGTCCGTGAAGATAGCGTAGCCCGTTATTCCAGCAGGTGCGTCAAGCTGGCCCCATCCCTGCGTCAGGGTCGCGGACGTGCCGGGAGTGTGGAGGAAAAGCGTCGAACCGGCGGGCAGGCTGATGCTGGACTGGGCAACGCCTTCGAGAAATTGCAAAGTCCAGGGCGTCGTCGCGCCGTTTGCCGTATCCATGTTGAAGCTCAGAGCGGCAGTCTGCGTGGTTGACGTCTTATTGGCCAGCACAATCGTCGTTGACCATCCGGCGCCATCGGCAACCTGCGGGATGATCTGAGTATCGGCGAAGGCGGGGAGCAGCCCCAGAATGAGGAAAGATACAGTCAAGCTCGGCAGGGGTCGAATTGTCATAGGGGTTGAGTATTAGCTTACTCTTTTCTCAAAATGCCGAATCCCATAGTCTCGCATTAAATAGTCGGTGCAATGCGAGCGTTGGCTCATTGACTGGGACTTGAGGTGCATGAACAGCCAGATTTCATTTGCCGACAGCAAACTCCTGCATTGCAAATAGCTAGAATATCCTCCAAAACGGCACGAATCGCCAAGCTACGTGAGCCAGGCCTTAAGGTCACGGTTCAGCAGTAAGGATAGCTTCCGGACGTCTTCACGATAATAATCGCAAAGATACCGTCGATCGGAGGCGCACATGCGCAGGGAACCATGAGACTTAAACAGAAGAGATCTAGCGGCATCCCAAGCCGCCCTGGGAGCCACGGATTTCAATCGCGGCGCTATTCCCGATTTGGTGAGCAGGTAATGGCCGGTGAGCGATCTTGGCGCTCTACGCTCAAGTGCTCGCCGGGACACATCGGGCGTGAATTCGGGATTGACATTCAGATCTTCGAAGACCCGTTTCAGAAATACCAAGGGATCGCTCCACGCTTCTTCGTACAAATAGATGCGAATATTGGCACGGGGAAACACTTCCAGATACGCTTTCACCTGTCGGTAGTACAGACCGTATTCGAGGAATGGATACAGCGCGTCAAAGACACGGCGGCTGTTACGCGCGCTGCATTCGATGTGTTCTCGGAACGAATGCCTTACCAGCCCGTTCGCTGCATACTGCAGATATTGCGAGAATGCCCGCTCCGCCGGATCTCTCAGAATGATGACGATCTTCGCGTCGGGAATGCGCGCGCGTATGTTGACTGCTGCGGTAGACGACCATAAATAGCATACGCTCGCTTCGCCAATCGCAGTCTGACCGTCAACATTCTTAAACAACCCGAGGTAATCTTCCCAGTTCGCCACGATTCCTCCGGGATCCACGCCGTTCATGGAGCCCTGGATAAATTGGCTCACCCGCCCGCTCTTCCTTCGAGCGATGGGTTCAAACTCCCGGCTGAAGCTTTCCAACCGGACTTCAGAAGCGAAGTAGCATGGCTCCTTGACCGGGCTCACATAGATTTGGGGATGTTGTCTCAAGTAATGATACAGCGAGGTTGTGCCCGTCTTAGGCGCACCGGCAATAAAGAAGTTCGGCCACAAATGAGTTGTTTGTTGCACGATTGGGCTGAGTCGATACTACAACCACCGCCCCGGCGGGGCAACAACTTTTCTCGGCCCAAAAGCGTGTTCTCTCCCGCCCTGCCCACTGTCAAACCTATAGAAAGTACCCAGGAAGTATTTCGATCATCGTAACCAGATGCGTAATGCGTCAGAAGGACTTGAATTCGCACGCTATCTGCGGCGCCGATGGGCATTGGTCGCGATAACTTGCGCGACCGCGGTGGTGATCGCCGGAGCCGTCAGCCTGCTCCTGCCAGCGCGCTATACTGCGACGTCCAGCATTTTGATAGAGCCGCCGGGGGGGGGCGATCCTCGGGCGGCTACCGCCGTCAGTACGGTCTACCTGGAGTCCCTTAAGACCTACGAGCGTTTTGCGTCCAGCGACACTCTCTTCGAACACGCCCTCAATGACTTGCATCTACGCGAGCGATATCCAGGCGCCAGCACCGATACCCTCAAGCGGCGGATCCTGGAGGTCACCAAGCCTGCCAGTACAACGATTATCGACATCAGCGCCACTGTGAGCGATCCGAAGGATGCTCAGATGCTTGCGCAATACATTGCGGAACACACCGTCGCTCTTAATGCGTCTCTCGAGCGGCAAACCGATGAGGACCTTTCAAAGGAGCCGCAGCGACTGTTCGACGCGGCCAAAGCGCGGCGGGCGGCCGCGGAATCGGCTAAAGACCTATTCACCAAAACGACACCGGTCGAAGCGCTTGATAAGGAGGTCCTTGTCACGGCGGAACTCAGGTCGGAGGTCGGGAAGGACCTGGCGAGGTCACGAGCCGAATTGGCGAATTACCTGGGCCAGCAACAAGCGCCTCAACCCGGCGGGGCGGGCGAGCCCCAGGCGGGTTGGACACAGTTCGAAATTGTTTCCACGCGCGCCAAGATTCAAGAGTTGGAGAATCAGGATCGTCAGTTGCTGCAAACCCTGACCTCGAAAAGCTCGATACTCGAAAACCTGAGAAGGGAACGGGATGCCCTGGATGCGGAGCTGAAATCGGCGCGGGCAGACGAGGAGGTGGAAAATACGAAGCTAAGCGATGTGAAATCCACTTCTGCGGCTCGCGGAGTTCGGCTCAAAGTTCTCGATCCCGGGATCGTTCCGCAGCGCCCCAGTTTCCCGAACCCACCCCTAAATCTGGGCGTTGCCTTTGCGCTATCTCTGATGGCATCTATCGGGTATCTTGCAATGCGGTTCGCTTACGATCGAGTGCGCGACACACAGCGCGAACCAATCTTCAGCAGGCACTCGGACGCACTCCGGTGACGAGTCGACTCCGCGAACTACGGCGTCCGAATGCGCCGGAAGTTTCCGCGATCGCGCTGGGAGTGTGGTGCGGCGTCATCGCTCTGATGCCCAGCACCACCACCCGACTCCTGCTGCTAATCCCTCCACTATTAGCTGGTCTGTTCTACTGGATACTGCTGCGTCCTTCCCGCTGGCTGCCGCTGTTCTTCTTTCTTGTGCTGCTGGTGCCGCCCTTGCCATTTCCGCTTGGCAACTCCGGGATCCACGTTGCTCCAGTGTGTGCGCTGCTGGGATTGCTGGCGAGTCTTGTCTGGATACGAGAGTGGCGCTCCTGGAGCCATCCAGTTATTGTGGCGCTGATAATCTTCATGGCCATACTCATGGAATCGCTGGCGTTCGCTGCCCTCTATTCGGGATGGGAAATCGCTATGGGAAGCCTGGCACGCGCGGTTCTATTCGGAATGAGCGTATTCGTCTTCATTTATGCGTATGCCGGGCCTGTAGGTTCGGCGCCGTTGCGGATTACAAGATTTCTTTTCGCGCTAGCGGTAGCCGGAGCTCTCTTCGCGTGCGCTGACTTCTACTTCCAGTTTCCTGCGCCTGCAGGTTATGGCGACCAATTCGTGTACCTCGAAGAGGGCGTGTTCCGGCGCGCTCAAGGACTATTCTATGAAGCCAGCACTCTCGGGAACTTCTGCGCTTTTTTTCTGGTCATGGCGATGGTGAGTCTATTCAGGCGCCGCCAGGAGACTCCGCTATCCCGCGCCTCCTCGCATTTGGGAGCCGTAATACTCGCAGGGGCGCTGCTGTTTTCATACTCTCGCGCGTCGGTTTTGAATGTGTGTGTGGCCGCGGCGGTGCTTGCCTGCATCCATAGAGGACGGCCCCGCAGATCACTGATGGTCTTGCTTGTAGCGTTAGTCGCTGCCGCGGGCGCCATCGAACTCGCAGCGCCCAAGCTGTCCGCTAACTACTGGGGCCGCCTCCTAGGATCTTTCAGTTTCTTCGGCCAGTCGCCGGACCAGGTCCTTTCCGGACGCGTAGGGCATTGGCAGGTGCTGTACGATTTCCTGGCTCGCGAACCGTGGCACGCGGTTTTCGGCATTGGCTATAAGACCTTGCCCTATTCAACCTTCGTAGGCAGCAGGGTCATCGCTGACAATACCTATCTAGGACTTTTGGTAGAAACGGGCATCGTCGGGCTAGCCGCGTTTATCGGCCTGAACATTGTGATCCTGCGGACAGGATGGCTCGCCCGGCGTTCAGCCCGGCCTCAAGCGCAGTTCTTTGGCGAGTGGATTTTCTGCTTCTGGTGCGGACAACTAGTCCAGATGCTATCCGGCGATCTCATTACTTATTGGCGGGTTCTGCCGGTGTACTTCTGGGTGCTCGGTACGGCCGCGCGGCTAACACGGGAGGATGCGTGAGAATCCTGTTCGTCGATCAGTTCAGCGATCTCGGCGGCGCACAACTCTGTTTGCGGGACGTGCTGCTTAAAGTCCATAGTCTGGGCTGGCAAGCGGAAGTGATGGCTCCCGGCGCGGGGCCGCTCCTCGACTTCGCGCGAGGTCTCGGTTTCCCTGTACAACGTGCTCCGATCGCTCGTTACTCCAACGGCGGTAAGACCACGTCCGATATTTTACGTTTCGGCGTCAATGTGATACGCAGCGCGCGTCTTCTCCGCCACGTGATGCGAAAACGTCCGGCAGATATTGTTTACGTGAACGGGCCTAGAGTATTGCCGGCCGCGTGGCGGGTCCGCGTACCGGTCCTGTTTCATTCGCACAGCCTTCTTGACAAAGGATATTCACGAAGCATCGCCAGATCGGTTCTACGCGGGGTGCCGGCTCGTGTGTTGGCGTGTTCTGAATTTACAGCTCAGCCGCTGAAAAGATTGCTGGGGGCAGACGTGGTTCAGGTAGTCTATAACGGCGTTGCGGATCAGGGCTTTTGCCCGCGGAACTCGAGCGGAGGTCCAATTCGAGTCGGGATCCTGGGACGCATCGCTCCGGAGAAAGGCCATATCGATTTTCTCCGCGTCGCAGCCGCGATTCCAGATCGAACGCAGGTCTTGTTCCGCATAATTGGTTCCTCGCTGTTTTCCGATGTCGCGTACGAGCAGGGGATTCGCGCAGCGATCGGCGCGGTCGGTGTGGAGCTCCAAGGGTGGACGGACAGCGTGTCGCAGACTCTCCACGATCTCGACGTTCTGGTTGTGCCCTCCGCTGGCCACGATGCGAGTCCTAGAGTAATCCTCGAAGCCTTTTCCGCAGGAACGTGCGTGGTTTCCTACCCTTCAGGCGGAATCCCCGAACTTCTTCGCGATGGATATAGCGGATTGCTCGCAAAGTCTTCCTTGCCGGAGGAATTGGCATTGCTGGTTCGCACGCTGGCCGCAAATCCTGAATTGCGAGGTAAGCTCGCCGTCAACGGACGGCAGGAGTGGAAAACCCGATTCAGAGTAGAGCGATTCCGCACAGACGTGTCGGCCGCGATTTCCAATGCTGTCACTTCCCAAGCGCCCTGTGCCAACGCACACCGTTCCACATCACCGGCGCGAGCGTCCTCGCATGATGGAACGCTCTCCGCGCCGTAAACCAGCTCCCATACACACGCCGCTTAAGCCGAAGCCGCAAATCTGGCGAAGGCACATGCGCATCCACCGTCACGGGGCTGAAACGAAGGGGAATAAGCCGCCGCTTGGCAACCTGCACACGATCGCGCCACCCGTTCAACAGGCACCAGTGCAGGAACAGTTCATCTTTGTTGGGAGTCTCCAGCGATCTTAGCGGTGACGACGCGAACAGCTCAAACCAACGCCTGACAGAGGCCGGAAGAGAGTCGCACAGCCCTTGAACGCTTGAATGCACCGGACATTCAAACCAATCGATAGCGAGGCGGAATGCAATTGCCTCTACTAACGCGGAAGCTTTTCGATTATGCCAGGTCCTCCAGAATGCGTCGTCCTTGACACTTCGGTGCAGAAAGTGCGCCAGTTCATAGACGTGATATGCACGAACGTCGCCTCGGACCAGGTGGCGTACCAGATGCCATGTTGTATAGGAAAGCCCGTCAACGTGATCGAGCGTAGGGATCGAAAGGCCTTGAATGTTGCGGCTTATTCGCCGCGTCCAAAAGCCGTCATCACTACCGACGGCAAAACGTTCGGTGGCCTTGTCCCAAAACCGGAAGTGCAGTTCGATGGTCAGCGGCATTTCCGGGTCGTAATAGTCGCCCCGGGGACGCCAGCCGGTCATCCGGATCATCGGCGGCAGGTGATCGATCGTAATTTTTCCTCGCTGGCCGAATGGCTCATAGTCTAGAGATCGGATTGCTTCGAAGGCAAGCTCAATAGTGGGCGGAGAACAATAGAGATCCAAATCATACTGCGGGCGATGGCGCAAGTCGTCGCAGTAATTCGGCCACTGCGCCAGCCCCTTCAAGACGATGAAGTCGACGCCTGCCGAGGACAACGCTTGGGCTACCTGCTGGTATGCTTCAAGCACTCGTTCATGCCGAATCGCGTTGTTTCGCAGATTCCCAGCGAGCCGCGCTTGGACCCATTCAGGAAGTTCGCGCATGCAGCGGACTCCCAACGGAAGCGTGAGTTGCGACCGGTCCGCGAGCGTAAGCAGCCGGTGCCACTGCGAAGCCGGAATGCCAACAAGATCGCTTCTCCGATCTTGGCCTAGGCTGAGGCTTCGGACGATGGTCAGAAGGCTGGACGACACCTAGCGCCGCCTCGTGACGAGCGACCGCAGCGCGCGCTCGGCGGAATTCAGGTCGTAAAAACGCAACCGAGAAGTAGGAAGCGCCATAAGCTCCCGCAGAGAATCCAGTTGCTCCGCACGGCTCGATTCATCACCGAAACAAATCGCCCGCTCGAGGTGGCGGAACGCTTCGTCTGCTGGCAGGGGTTGGGCGATAGTGGGAATGGGACGGTGAGAGCGCTCCAGAATAACCACGTGGCGCGCGGTGCTTTCGATAGCGCATTTAAGCCCCAAATCGCGCGGGTCGATCTCAATGTCGTCCTTGCCGTTCGGCCGAATGACGCGTGGGTAAATATTAAGCTCGGGAAACAGTTGGCGAGCCGTTTCGCGGAACCGGATTTCGAACGGCCTTCCGAGAATCCTGTGGTCGGTTCGCCCCCGAACGATTGCAGTTGCATCTCCCGAAAGGAAGGTCCAGCCTTTGCGCGCGCAAGCGAAAGCGAGGCAGGTCTTGCCGGCCCCAGAATCACCGGCAAGAAGAACGCCGCACCCCTCGAGCGCGACGCAGGCAGCATGGGTAAACGTCAAGTAGCGCGCGGCAATCAGTACATACGCCAGCGGCTCGAGGAATTGATAACGAAGATAGTCGGGGGAAGTGTTCTCAGCGAAGTTCGCGAACCCGGTACCCAGCCGGAGATCCGCAGTCGCGAAATTGTGGTGGTCGGCCACGATGGAAAACAGGTGCTCGCGTGCCCGAAATATGGGAGCACGGGGAGGCCGCGTCGCGTCGTCGGGAGTAACTACGATGTTCAGACGAACGGCCGGGTCGTCCGCTAGGCGGGGGTAGCGCGACCAGATTCGTCCGGCCACGAGGTGGACAAGTTCCGAGTTGGATGCGATCTGAAGCCGGTACCCCATGGGGAAATACTCGGCTTGAAGCGGAAGGGGAGTGGCCGAGCGCAGAGGATCATTGCGTTCGGCACTAGCCGCAGAATTAGCTTGACTGCTAAGTCGAGATGTGGGCACCACAATGCTTTAGAGCACCGGCCGATCCATACCGGAACACAACTTCAGCGGCAGATCAGGATGCCGCGGCGCAGGCTATATTGGCCCGGCGATTCCGGTGCGATTCCGATCCCACTGCAGACTCAGGCGTGCGTAATACGGCCTTGAGTTTCCTTCGCGCGCTTACGATATAGGCTTTGGCGCCACTTGGGTTCAAGAGCATCATCTGGCGGGTGATCACCGCAAGAGAAAGCCCGTGCCCATAGTGAAGGGCCATGATGCGAACTTCGGTCTGGGTCAGCGTCGCCTGAATCAGCCGCCACATACTTCGAAACTGCTGGTCTCTTTCCATAGCCAAGTGTATTTCTTGCCCGTCTGCACCGGGAAGGTCGCCGGGCATGGTCTCCCCATCTTCAACCGGCTCGACATGGCGCTTCTTTAGTGCGTTCAAACAGTGATTGCGGGTGATAACAAACAGCCAAGTTGAAAATTTGGCGTTACCGCGATATGTGGTTAGCCGCCTGAATGCACGTAAAAACACTTCCTGGACTAGATCCGGAACAGAATCCGGTTCTTTGATAATTCGGAAGCACCATTGCGTAACGCGCGCTTGATAGCGCCGAAACAATTCGCCGAACAGGTCATCCACGGTCTGTTGGTCGATGGCACTGCGCAACAAAAATACCAACGCCTCATCACTGTGGGCTTCGATGTTGCGGACTCCGACGGCGCAAATCGCCGCCCGCAAATCCCAAGTGTGCAGCGGTTTGCGATCGAACTCCGTCGAGGCTACCGCCAGTGCACGGTAAACGTGAACGGCCATGCATGCTTAGACCAGCAATCCAGGTGGTCGGGATGTAAAAGATTTGTGAAAAGGTTGTAAACGTTCTTACTCGGGTTGGCCCAGAATCGGTGGATGATATCCGAACAATCGGGTACGGGTTGAGGTTTCAGGATTTACCGGCTCCGCTCGTGCGGCGCCTGGACGTGCTGGAGGGCACCCCGATCGGCACCGGTTCAGAGCAGCGCGAAAGTCGCGCTCAAATACGGATTCGGAAAAAGCGGATGCTCGAATGCGGAGCTGGACCGGGTCGATCAGGCTTTCCACGCGGTCAAAAGCGCGCAAGGCGTCCTCCAAGGATGACTCCAATGGGTCCGGGTACAGTACTCCGCACCCGTTTCCCACAATATCCATGGCGCCCCCGCGGCTGAGCGCGATCACCGGCTTACCGCTCGCAAGAGATTCGACCATGGTCATCCCAAAGTCCTCTTCTCCGGGCATTAGAAACGCAGTGGACCTGGCATAAAGCTCTTTCAACTCATGATCGGGGACGCGTCCACAGAATTCGATATTGCTCGCCGCGAGTTTCCGCAGCCGGGCATATTCTGGTCCATCTCCGACAATCTTGAGCTTCCGACCATTCCGCGCAAACGTCTGCACGGCGTAATTAAGGCGTTTGTAAGCCACCATTTCGGAGACCATCAAAAAATAGTCGCTGCTGGCGGAGTGATGAAACGATTCGACCGGAACAGGCGGATACACCACACGCGATTTGCGTCGGTAGGTTTTCCAGATGCGATGTTTGACATTGCGGCTATTGGCCACGAAGGTATCCACCCGTGCGGCAGTCGAATAGTCCCAGGTTCGAAGGTAACTTGCGATGGGCGACATTAGGGCACGGGCAAGCGGGTTTTGGTGAAACTCATTGCGATAGGCGGGATAGAGTTCCCACAGATACCGCATAGGTGTGTGGCAATAGCATAGATGCTTGCTGGTGGAGGAGGTGAGCACTCCCTTGGCCGGGCCAGATTCACTGCTGATGATCAGATCGTAGGGCCGAAGGTCGAATGCTTCGAGTGCCATCGGCATCATTGGCAGCAGCGAACGATAAAACCTTTTGAAGGGATTCAGGAAAGACGCTTTGACGTTTCTCGAGCGGATCAGCGCGGGTACGGACTCCGGATCATAGAAGAGTGTGAAGATGTCGGCGTCCGGGAAGATCCGGCAGATCGCCTCCAGCACTTTTTCGCCGCCCCGCGATCCGAGCAGCCAGTAGTGGACCAGAGCCACTTTCATTCCGGCGCTACCCTTTCGTTCTGTGACCGAATCGCGACGTAAACGCACGTCAAGGTAGCCAGAAACATCGTGAGTACTTCGCTGTCGCCCAGGTTGTACTCGAAAAAGCCTTCAGCAAGGACGGCCGCGATCACCGCCAAGCCGCCGAGCCAAATGAATCGCTCGTCCGCCATCTCAGCCGATATTTTGAGAGCCTTCCACGAATCGGTCGCCATGCGTCCTATGATCCACAGGATAAAGACCAATGCTGGAAGGCCCCGTTCAGCGGCGTATTGGAGGTAGACGTTGTGCAAATGCCCGTACCAGCCCTTTGGAAGGGGAAGAGGAACATCCGGGGGCAGATATTTAAGGAACTGCGGTTGAACTTCCTCCGGTCCGATTCCGAACACCGGATGCGATTCAATCATTCGCAACCCCGTCCGTGCCATGATGGAGCGGCGAGAGTTGGAGTCGACGTCCCCATGGGGCCGATAAACCGAAAACACACGATCCTGTACCTGCGGGGGAGCCGCGAAGAACAGCACCAGGGCAACCGCTGGCGATGCCCAGACAAGCCAGCGTTTGTAGTTCCAGGCAAGAAGAAGAACTCCCGCTGGAACTGCGACCAGAAAGATGCTGCGAGTAAGGCCTAGGACGATTGCGATCCAGATAATCGCCGCACACGCCCAGCCGAATATTTTCCACAGTCCACCGGGGGCAAACAGCAGCAGGGCAAGCAGCAGCAGCAGGACGATCATCTGTTGGCCTCCAAAAGTCATCCAATGACTCGCGAAGCCCGTAATTCGACCGTCGAGCACGTAATCATAAATCGAGGCATGAAGCCGTACGGCCTCGGCCCAACGGTGTGCGAATTGCACGAGCGCCAGACCGGCGGAAAGAGACGCGATACCCGCCCATGCGAAGATCAGATGCCGGATTTGCGAGATACTGCTGAACGTGTTGAACAAAACCAGAATGATGGCGAACACGAAGAATTTTCGGATCTGAGGGATACCTTTCAAGGGTTCGCCCGAGAGCAGGTCAGCAATGACAGTCGCCGCGAAGAAGAGGGTGAGAGGAAGGACGATGGGCGGGAAACGCAGTCGTCTTCGCGAAATTAGCAGCGCGGCAACGCTGACGCCAAGCAGGATTTGAGATACAGCGATCGAGAAAAGAATCGAGGCCGCGGAGGCGAATGCAACCCCGTAGAGTATGCGGTCAACACGCGCATCAGGCACAACGACTGCTAACTCGGCCGGGGATGGCGATGCGCATTCAGTGTGCGTCATGACCCCGCAGCACCCTTGGGACGGAGCGAAAGAATATCCGGAAGTACAGGCCTGGCGAGGCACATCTGACCAGCCGGAGGTCCAAGCGCTTCCGCTTGGAATAGGTTAGCCGGCTGCGGCCCATCAACTGCCAGAGTCCGGTAAGGCCGGGCCGCAGCGATAGCACTGTTTTCGCATGCGGTCCGTAGTGTTCCTCCAATTCGCCGCGCGTAATCGGACGAGGGCCTACGAAGGACATTTCGCCCCGAACCACGTGATAAAGCTGGGGCAGTTCGTCAACCGAATGTTTCCGGCACCACTTAGCGAAAGGGCTGGTAATACGGTCATCCTCGCCATTTTTGGTTATTGGAATCGCGTTTGACACGTCCTCGATCGCCAGCAGAGGACCCCATTTCTGACCTGGTTCCCACATCGTGCGAAATTTTAGTACCGGCAGTTCCGTACCCCGCCATCCCATCCGCCGGTGACGAACCAACGGAGTCCGCCGGGCGAGCATGGCGATAATTGCAGCAACGATGAGCAGCGCAGGAGCCAGAACGATCAGCGCCAGCGCCGCTATCCACGGCTCAACGGAGTAGATCACGCGGAGCGACTTTATGGGCGCCGCGGTTTCCAGCGGCAGGACTTGTTCAATTGCGGGCGTCACGTGGATACCTTCGGGTCCGGTTCAACGGGTTAGACAAGCGCGGCTGCCGCAGAGAACGCAGATTGGAAATGTTCCCAAAGCTCGGCGCGCTGGTCTCAATGGAAGAGCAGATCATCCAGCAACATGGCGTTCAAGGGCACTTTTAAGAACCAGCATGCAATCTAAGAAAGTTGTCTTCTTTTTTCCGGCGTTCTCCAGCCAGGAAGCAACTGCGCCTCTGGGAATCCTCGCGGTGTCCACGCCGCTCCTTCGCCAGGGTTACAAGGTCTGTATTATCGATTCCACAATTACTCCGAATTTCCGCCAGCGTGTACTGGAAGAACTGAAGGATGCGCTATGCCTGGCAGTCTCCCTGGTCACGGGTCCGATGATCATGGAGACGGTTCAGATCGCACGCGACGCCAAGAAGCTCTACCCGAATAAGCCCGTCATCCTGGGTGGCTGGCATCCCTCTCTTCTTCCTGATCAGACTCTCGCCGCGCCGTATGTGGACATAGTGGTCAAAGGGCAAGGTGAAGAGGCGCTGCTCGAAGTGGTGGAACGAATTGCGGGGGGAGAGACGCTGAAAGGCGTCCTGGGAGTCGGTTACAAAACCGACGGTCAGTTGACGTTCAATCCCAGCCGCCCATTGAAGCCGATTGCGGACCTGCCGCCGAAGGCATATCAACTCGCTGATTTCGACGCCTACGAACGCGTGTGCGGCCGGCGGTGGGCCATGTACACTTCCAGCCTTGCCTGTCCCTACAATTGCGGCTATTGCACTAATGACGGAGTGTACGGGCGCAAATGGAACGCGATCGAGGCCGAAAGAGTAGTGGAAGAGACTACCGACCTGGTCTCGCGCTACGGTCTGCGACTCTTGTGGATCGTGGACGACAACTTTCTGGTCGACCGCGAGCGTGCACTTCTGATCGCCGAAGGACTGGTTCGCAAAGGCGTCGAGTTTGACTGGAGTATCCAGTCTTCGACCAACCTGGTCTGCCGGCTGTCCGTGGACGAACTAAAGCTGCTTAAGCGCGCCGGCCTGTCGCAAGTGTCGCAGGGCGCTGATACCGGATCCCCCAAGGTGATGGAACTGATGGGCAAGACGTTCCAGAAATTGGAAACCATCCACCAAGCAGCGCAAAAATTAACGGAAGCTGGGATTCGTCCTTCCTTCAACATGATCTTTGGATATCCCGGCGAAGGCGAAAAAGAGCGCCGCGAATCGATCAAGCTGATCATGGACGTCTGCCGCAGTTATCCGGGCGCTGAGTTCTGGACCAATATCTTTACGCCGTATCCAGGCGCTCCGATCATGAATCGCGCCTTCGAGCTGGGAATTGAGGTCCCGAGAACTCTTGAAGGCTGGGCGGAATTCTTTCCGCGCTATACGGTGCTTCCGTGGCTGAAAGGGCCAGTCCACCGCGAGGTTCAAACCATGCGTGAGTACCTGCGCGTCGCATTCAATCGTGTGCCCATTGGCATTCGCACCAGGAATGTGGGACAGCGTGTTTTGCATGGAATGATCAGCGCTCCCGCGCGCTGGCGTTTGGATCATAACTACTACTCATTCCCGTTGGAGTTGTGGCTGAAAGATAAAGTAAACCAGTGGCTGGAGCCGCCTAAGCCGAAGGTTGACGCTCATCGTCTGGAGGCCGAAGCAGTCACATGCTGATGGCAGGGTCGCGCAAAGTTCTCCTGTTCCTGCCGCCTTATGCAGGCAAACTGCTGGGACCTCCGCTGGGACTGCTCAGCCTGGCCGGATCATTGCGCGCGGCGGGATACATCCCGCAGATTATCGATGGTGCCCTGGATCGCAACTACCTGAAAACCATTGCCGCGCACGCACCCGACTGCGCGTGCCTCGGCGTGTCGCTGTTAACTGGCCCTATGATCCTGGATGCTATTGAGGCCAGCAAGCTATTTCGTAGTCTTCGGCCAGACGCACCGATCATCTACGGCGGCTGGCATCCGAGCTTGTTAACCGGCGAGACATTACGGGAAGACTTCGTCGATGTAGTGGTGCGTCATCAGGGCGAGACAACTCTGGTTGAGATTCTCCGGCGACTTGAAGCCGGACAACATCTCGACCTGGTGCAGGGCTGCTGGTTCAAGCACAACGGCCAGATTCGGATGAACCCGGATCGTCTCGCGATTCCGCTCACGAGTCTGCCTTTACCCGCCTACGACATGATCGACTTCGACGCCTATGCGCGCTCGAGCGGAGAGCGGAAGCTCCCCTACGCCACTAGCACGGGCTGTCCGTATGCCTGCAACTATTGCACGGATAT
>JAICXC010000203.1 GCA_025980665.1 Bryobacteraceae bacterium | reverse complement strand
GCTTCGGCCGGATCCTGGGCTTGGCTCGGACGCGGGACGGTGAAGACGCCGATGAGACCGACGAGCGAGATCAGCGGAATCGAGTATCTAATATGTCGTCTCATCTCAATCCTCAAGCATCTGGCGAATTATACGCCCACAGGCTCTCGAAGGAGCGGCGAATGAATTCGTCCGGGTTGCCCATCTTGGCTTCGAAATCCTTGGCCACTTTGGCTTCGACGGCTTCCGAAGGGCTATGCCCTTTATTCAGCATCTGATTCAGACGATCGTAGATCGTGCCATACATATCGACCTGAGCGGTGATATCGGCCAGGCTGAGCGCGGGACCGACCGCGGGAATGATCTTGGTATCGCGGTTTCCATCTTTATTTACTACGCTCTGGATGCGTTGCAGTCCGCCGACAATCCCGCCGATCCACCCTCCGGTCCACCAATCGACCACCGGCCAGCCTTGCCCGTAGGCCGCGTCGCCCACCGCGAGGACGTTCTGCTGGGGGAAGTAGACGTACAGATCGCCGTCCGTGTGCGCCGCGTCGGAGATGTAACCGTACCGGATTCCGTTTTCGAGGGCGCCCTTGTCGTAGAAGGTTTTGTTGGGCTGGGCCACCTTGGCGAGCTTCTTGAATTTCTGTCCGTTCCAGGGCCACGTGATGTTTTGTTGCAGCCATAGCCGCGTGTTCTCCTGGGCAATAATCGTGGCGCCGGCCATGCCGAGTTTCTCGTTGGAGCCGGTCTGCTCAGGATGCCAGTGGGTGTTGAATAACGTTCGAACCAGACCACTGTTGGGCAGGGCAGCCACAGCCTGTGCCAGCGCGTCGGCATTCTGCGCGAGCCCGCCGTCCACCATCACGACGCCCTCGGCTCCCGTGAGCGCGATGACATTAGCCCCTGCTCCGCTTAGCAGATATAGGTTGTCACCCAGAGGGGTATTCGCAATTTTCGGGGCCTGCGCGAAGGCATACGGCGCCGCGAGGCCCGCCGCGGCAGCCTTCAAGAACGTCCTACGCGTTGAAACGAACATAGTTATGCGCTGTTACAGTATACTCCCGCGGGGCTCCGAGCGCATCCCTTCCGCGTCGACTCGAGTTCCGATCTGGATCGTTCGTCTCGACCGTCAATTCTCGGACAGTTTCTCCACATGGTCGATAACGAGCACTTCCACGGGACCTTTATCCGGTGAGAGCTTCAGCCCAAGTTGCTCTTGCACGGCGGTGAAGATCGACGGGGCCGTGTCAGCCGCCGCATCTGGATTGTCAGGTGTAGCTGCAGCGTTGTCCCTGACAAACTCCAGATGGGCATCAAACAACCCCGCGAGCCCGGTCTTGTCGATGACCGGTCGGTCCAGTCTGTTTGCAAGAAACCGGCTGGCGATCTCAGCCATACTCATCCCGTAAGCGTCGTCGGTGATGTGCATTCCATTCGCTTTTCCCGTCATGCGGCCGCAAAAGTTCGGCGATGGCTGGTCCGCGTGGTTCAGATCAAGGGGAATGCAGCTTCCGTCTTTCGTTGCCAGAATCTTCAGACCACCTTTCGCGATGGTCATCGTGTACACCGGAAGTTCTCTGGTTTCGCGATGCACCTTTAGACGAAAGCGGTCTTCGAGAAGCACCTGAAGCATCGGTCCAAACATCTGGTCCATGGGCGTTTCACCCTGCGCCTTCGCTGTGATGTTGTACCGGCTAGAACCCATCCAATCCGGCGCACCGAAAAGTCGCAGGCGTTTCGGATTTGAATTCGGGCCATTCGCAAACGTCCCATAGGCCGCCTTGATGAGATTTGGCAGCGTGATGCATGTCACGCTGACTCTGCCGGGCGAAAACTGCTCATCCTGGTGGTCTCCGGCGCAGTCAGGGTTGAGCTTGATGGACGCCACTTCAAAGGCCGGACGCGTTGGCGATGCTGCCGTCGACGTAGCGGTGGATTGAGCCATGACCGCAGGTGTGAGCAGGATGCCGGCTGCGATCAGCGACCCTAAGGCCGCGATCCGGGCACCTGCTAAGACCATATTTTGTGCAAGCTTATGTCCAAAAGCAAGGCGGTTTCTCATGAGTTCCTCGATTCGTGTCCGCGTTGGCTGCGGAGCCCTTGCGGAGCCCTTAGTGATAAGTACGCAAACGTCCCGGGTGGGGGACGCATTTTTTTGGGAGCTCGAGGATGGCGCCCTGTCGCGGTTCTGGAATTCACCGATCTTTAGGACGAGCGGAAGGACGAGCGGATCGCGAGGCCCGCCGATATTCCGCTGCTGCGTCTACTGGCTGGTACCCCGCTACCGCTGCTGGAGTTCCGGAGCCGCTCCCGGAGTCGGCGGCTGAGGCTTCGCCGCCTGCGCAGGGGGCGGAGCCGGCTTCGGCAGCTCCCCGTTCCCGTCCAGCGCGAACACGAACATCATCGGCGGGTTGTCGATCTTGGCGTCATTCGGACCCACCGTCGACGCCGGACGTCCCAAACCGCCCTGGAAGGCCACATACTGCTTGCCGTCCACCTCATAGGTGATCGGCGGAGCCATGCCCGTGCGCCCTGTCTGTATCTGATAGAGGATCTCGCCCTTGTCGGCCGTCACCGCGCGAAAGCGACCGTCGTTGATCACCTGGAACACCAGGTTCCCAGCCGTCGTCGTGGTGCCGCCACCGATGCCCCCGCCGCCGTCGACGCGCCACGCTAGTTTTTGGTTCACCGGGTCCCACGCTTCCAGCGCCCCACGCATCCCGTCGGCGGTAGGCGGACCTATTGCAGGACTATCGATTAACTTCGGCGTGCCGGAGCCGCGCGAGTAGCCCGTAGTGCCCGGTTGGAGTTCCGCGGTCGCTGCATAGGTGAACGGCGACAGAGACACGGAGATGTACACGTAGCCGGTCGCGGGATTGTAGGACATGGGCGACCAGTTGTGAGCGCCGCCGCCAGTCGGGAACAGCGAGATTGGCTCGGCGTCGTAGTAGGCCGGGGGATTCACAATCGGGCGGCCCTTGGCGTCCAGTCCGAGGGCCCACGTGGTCTTCACAAAAGGGGCTCCGGAGATGAACTCGCCCGTGATGCGATCCAGCACCCAGAAGAAGCCGTTTTTCGAAGCCTGCGTGATCACCTTGCGCGGCCTTACTTTGCCATCGGGGCCTTTGATGTTCAGGTCCAGCAGCATCAACTGCTGCACGCTGTCGAAATCCCAGTTGTCGTTCGGAGTGGTTTGGAAATGCCACTTGAGTTGGCCAGTGGTCAGGTCCACCGCCAGGATAGAGCACGTGTACAGATTGTCCACATCCTGCTTGCCTCGGAATTTCTGCACCCAAGGTTCGGCGTTGCCGGTGCCGACGTAGACCAGGTTCGCGTCGGGATCGTAGGCGAAGCCGTCCCAGACGGCTCCGCCGCCGCCCTTGGTCCAGAAGTCGCCGCCCCAGGTCTTGAGGGCGGCCTTCATCGCATCGTTCTCCGGCGGCAACTCCGGATTGCCGGGAACCGTGTAGAACTTCCACGCCTGATGGCCTGTCGCCGCGTCAAACGCCGCAAAAAACCCGCGCGTGGGCTTGTCGCCGCCGGATGCCCCGATGATCACCTTGCCACCCGCGATCCGCGGGGCCATGGTCAGCGTGTATAAATCCTGGGGATACGCCACGCGCGATTCCCACACCGGCTTGCCCGTGATCGCGTTCAGTGCTTGGAGCCGGCCGTCGGTAACCGGCACGATGATCATGCCGTTGTAGATCGCAAGGCCGCGATTCACGATCCCACAGCAAATCTTCGGGCGCACCGCGGTCTGGTTCACTTCCGGATCCCAGCGCCACAACTCCTTACCGGTGCGCACGTCAAGTGCATACACCACGCTCCAGGTCGTGATGCCGTAAAGCGTGTTGTTCCACATCAGCGGCGTGCCTTCCTGATTGCCGCCTCCAGCGCCGACCACGTAGGACCATGCCAACCCCAGGCGTTTAGCGGTCGCGTCGTTGATC
>JAICXC010000167.1 GCA_025980665.1 Bryobacteraceae bacterium | reverse complement strand
TGTTTGACTCAACTGGTTTTCCGGAGCCAGGCTATTGCCGGCTACCTCCCAAACACCGCGATTGCCGACATACCCGGCATCAACAACCAGGTTGCGGCCGATTTCGCGCTGCACATTGACGTTCCATTGCAGCAGGCGCATCGGGCGGCCCGTGTTCGGATCGAGGAGGGTAGGCGCGGTGACGACGAATCCAGGAGCCTGACCCGCGGCCGGATTATTAAGGGTCGGCCATGCGGCTTGGACGCTGGAGGGTATGCCGTTCTGCAGCAGTCCGGCTATCTGACCGAACGCGGGCGTCGACGCGCTCGCGGAATTTGACGAATAACCGGTAGCGCTGGAAGCGTCGAGAGAGCCGTAAACCAGACCAATACCGCCGCGAAGGACGGTCTTGCTATCTATCTGGTAGGCGGCGCCTAAACGCGGCCCAATGGCATACGGATAGTTGTGGGCGAAATTGCAATTGCAGTTCGCCTCATAAATCAGTGCGCCAGGCCGTCCGGAAGCCGAGGGATTCGGGAGGGTGGGCGAGAAGTCTCCATAGCGCCCGAACTGCTCTCTCTGGTAGGTTCCATAGTCCCAGCGAACGCCGTAGTCCAGAGTCAGCTTGCGACTGACTTTCCAGCTGTCTTGCAGATACACGGCGGACTGGTAGTTCTCCGTCATGAGGTTGATGGGCGCGTTTACGGAGATTGCTTGCGCGCCGCCGAGCAGAAACGAAGCTAAACCGAATCCGGCGAAGCCCGAGGATACAGTTGTACCGTTCAGCGAGGTCTGTGTGGTGTAGTTCGAAATATTACCAACGGTGGCGCCGGCCGTATTGAAGGTGTATGTGCCGGCGGTGTTCGTGAAATTGAAATTCGGATACTTCATCTGCCGGATTTCAGCGCCGACCTTGTAGGTATGCGCGCCACGCACGTACGAGGCGGAAGTAACGAACGAGGGACGGCGCTCCCAGAAATGCTGGTCGAATTGTGGGCCTAAATTGTTCATGCCGCCCAACGCGGTATTGCTTGAGACACCGCTAAAAAGCTGCGGGAGACCCCGGCCAGGAGAGATTGCGCCCGATAAGCCGAGTGTATCCTGGATGTTGATGAAATCTTCGGGCCCCAACAAGAAGTCGGAGTCGTTCCAACCAAACGTGAAGTGAAGCAGGATCCGTGGTGTCGCCGTGTAGTCCAAGTTGAGCCGGTATGTCCTGGCGGCATTACCGGAAGTTCCAGAGACGGTGACATTATCCGGCAGGTCGTCGGCCCCCGTGCCAGTCCGGGGTGTAGAGGTGCTGGTCTTCTGGAAGTAGAACGCTGCGTGCAACTTAGAGCCTAGATTTTGATCGACTTTGATGGACGGGATGTAGGATCGGCGGCTTCCGTCGTACGACGCCAGATAGTTGGCTCCCGCCTGCGCGGCAGTTGCACCCTGCGGCAGCGGGACCATCGCCAGGATTTTGGCGGCCACCGGGTCATAGCTTGTCACCGGAATCCTGTTGTTTGGGAAAGGATTGCGAACGAGCTGGCCCCCACTTGTGAATGTGGTGCTGGGGTCGAAGATCGTGCCGCTTTGGATATTACGGCCGAGCGGGTCCACGTAGGGGCCGGCTGCCGTTGTCACCAAGCGATTTTCCGTCGTGATGAGGCTGGAAAAATCTCCGTTGCGGTAGGCGGCAGTGGGTACCGTACCCGGCGTGGTGGTATTGATCAGATTCTGAAGGAACTCTTCGAAGTTGAAGAAGAAGAATGTCTTGTTCGTGCCGTTGTAAAGTTTGGGGATCCAGACGGGACCTCCGACTGTGAATCCGAAGTCGTTCTGGTGGATCGCGTTCTTCAGCCCTGTGTAGGGCTGAGCGGCGTTCAGCGCTCTATTGACCAGATAGTCATAGGCGGTGCCGTGCAAAGCGTTGGTGCCGCTCTTGGTGATTACGTTCACCACTGCTCCACCGCCGGCCCCATACTCCGGGGCGAAACTGCTGGTCAGGATGGCGACTTCCTGAACTGCCTCCGAAGATGACTGCGTCTCCATGGTGGCGCCCCCAAGGCGGGAGCTCGTGGGGTTCATGGTCGCGCCGTCCAGTCGAGTCGTAAGTGAATTGTTCGGAGTTCCGTTGATGACGGTTTGTGTGACTGCGTTGCCGCTCCCCCCTGTGGGGCAAGTAGGGCCATCGCAATACTGCACTCCAGGCAGCAGCCGCGAGGCAGCGAAATAATCGCGGACGCCGTCATTAGTCGCGCCCACCGTAAGAAGCGGCAGGTCGTCCAGTTGCTTCAGCGTGAAGTTGCCGGCCAGCTCGCTGGTTTCGGTCTGCAGCAGGGAAGACTCGGCCGTCACGGTTACAGATTCGGTGTTTTGGCCCACTTGCAGCGCCACATCTTCGCGCATGGTCTGTTCCGCCGCCAAATGAAATTTGGTGTGCGAGTAGGTTTTGAAGCCCGCCACCGTCACTGTCAAGCTGTAGTCACCGATGGGCAACTGCGAAACAGTGAAGTTTCCTGTTTCGGAGCTGGCGGCCGCGTAGACCTGTCCATTGTCCAGATTCTTGAGTGTGACAGGGGCATTGGCAACCACGGCTCCCGTGGCGTCCGTGATTGTTCCGGTGACCGTGGCCAAACTGGTTTGGCCAAATCCAATCGAGGCCGTCAGCAGGAGTCCAGCGATGAGTGCGATTCGATTCATAGATATCTTCTCCCAACACAATTCCGGTCCCAAGGTTCTTGGCCTCAACCGGGTGGCTGCCACGTGCTTGAATACGCGAGATACTACCGCAAAAGACCAGAAGCTTTGGTTAAGTATAGGCAGCAGACTGCGTTTCGTCTAGCGGTTTTGACTGATATACCACATCAATGCGGCTGATACTGCGGGGGAAATGGAGTTTCAATCGGCGGAGATAGTCAATGTTTTCATGCATGGGGGATCGATTGCGGGTCAAGACTGAAGGTTGCCACCGCGAAATGTAGTGACCAGGAAACAGGCTGAATTTACAAATCTGGCGCGGAATGAGTCTTTTCGCCCCGATCTGTGCGATTTGTGAAGATCGTGTATTGCGGGAGGATGGTGGGCTCGACAGAACTCGAATCTGTACCTCCTGCGTGTCAAGCAGGAAACAGGTGACACTTTCCATACATTCCGCCAACAACGCCCGCGAAACTGTGGGTGTTTGACACTAACCGGCTCGTGGGGTGGCTCCTAGACGAGCAGGCCAGATCTTTAAGTTTTAGGGAACACACCCGATAACGCATCCCTGGAACGCAGACGGGTTCGCAGGCGAGACCGCTGCAAAGCCTTATTCGTTTCAGGTATTGTTATTTTGCGCTACAGGCATAGGACCCCACCCATTGCCGCGATTGCTCCCGCGTCACGGCGGACGGATTGGGTTCGTTGCTGTACTTCGGATATTCCGGATATGAGCACATCGGCAAGCTCTTCTGACCGGCGGTCACTTTGATCGACTTCCCCGGGGCCTTTCCGTTTTCCACCCAGTCGACCAACAGCGCTAATCGATCCCATGTATTCGGGATCGGCTTGGACTCAATCTGCTTGCCATCGCCATCGGTGGCGTAGTTCGTGCCGGTGAGGCCGTGCCCGGTTTGCGGCAATACGTAGAACCGCGCGAATGTATCCACTTTTGACCGGCCCATCTTGTCGAGCACCGACTGATAATAATCCAGCTGCGACCCCGGCGATGCCAGCGTATCATTGGTGCCGATTGCGACAATCATCTTGCCGCCCCGCTTCTGGAACGCGGACAGATCGGGATTGGTGCCATCAAGCCATTGGGACAGCTCGGCCCGGCGGGCGGCGAACTTGCCGCCTTCCACGTAGTCGAGCGGGTTCGCGGAGAGGTCCTTCATTAGGAATCCGGTAACGCCAATCGCGCCTAAGTGGCTGTGCATCGGAGCATCCGCAGGCGCTCCCTCCTGCCCGCGGAAGCGCGACCCGAGAATCAGGCCGCTGCCGCTCGGATCGGTATTTGGCAACCACATTCCGAAGCTTTTCACCTTGTTCGCCAGCGGCGCAGCGAAGGGGTAGCGTGTGTAGATGAACTCGAGCGTCGAGATCTGGCCATCCGTCAGACACGCATTGGCACTGGTGTCCGCAGGGTTGGGATCGACATTGTTCGGACAACGTTTCGCGGCCCAGGGATGGCGATTCTTTGCGCCCTGGTGGACGTCGAAAATCGCGCGGCACGCCATGTAGTTGTTCATGATGCCGTCAACCAGCCCGTCGAGCTTGTCGCACTGGCGCATGAATTCGCCGCGTATCGCGTTGATCTTTGCCGGGGTGATCCAGTTTGCCGCCGGCTTCTCCTGAATGCGGATCAGCTCCGGCGCCAGCATCAGCGACGAGAAGCCCACGATTGGGACATTCGCCGCGATGCCGTCATAATCGGTGGGATAACGCTGCGCAACCGTCAGCGCCTCGCGTCCGCCTTGAGACGTACCGATGTAGTAGTTGTATTTGGGCCGCTCGCCGTACATCCGTTGGATCAGCACCATCGCGGCATCGTGCGTCTTCTTCATCTGCATATAGCCGAGATTCTTGATCGCCTCGTCGTTCAGCGCCCAATCGTCGGAGGGCGCCGGTCCACCGGGTCCCTTGGCCGTCGCAGGGGGCGCACCGGGGCCCTTTTCAGCACCCGGAGCTTTGGCGCCACCCCGCCCCTTGCCGAATTCTCCGGGAGGTCCGCCCTTAGCGCCGCCTGGGCCGAGCCCGCCAAAACCGAATCCACCCGCCTGATGGCCCGAATCACTGCCGTAGGTGATAAAACCCAGGGCGAACGGATTTCCCGGGCCGCTGCCGGTGAGCCCCGGGATGGTTCCGTTCATGCCGCCACCGCCAAGCTGTGCCGCCCGGCCGTCCCAAGCGGACGGAAAAGCGACCTGGAAGTTAATCGGTTTTGCGGTGGGCGCGTGATCGACCGGCGCCATCGCGCCGTTCACGGTGCAGTATGGGGCCAATCCCTTCGCGGCGGCGTTCCATCGGGGAGCGCTGAGGGTGACTGCGGATACGGGCTCACCGATCGACGTAATCGGGATGCTGTCGCCGAGTTTAGCGGCGGTGCAATCCGCCTCCGTAATCGCCTTGGAGCCGGCCGGAGCTTGTGCTCCTGCTCCGGCAGACCAGAGGAGAGCCGCGGCTCCTGCGCCGAGAAGCATCCATACGCGTGAGTTGTTCATCACGGTTAGTCGATCCTATCTGAAGAGTCTTGGCACAAAATCGTTCAAGCTTCGTCGCCACGTCAACCATTCATGAGCCGTTCCGGGCGATTCATAGTAGACGTTGTGTATACCGGCCTTCGTTAGCTCGTCGCTGAAGTTCTTTGTCCCTGGTCCCTCGACGGAGCCGATCCCGAGGAACAGGAGTTTGGTCTTTTTGTTGAACGCAGCTGCATCCGCAAAGGCGCCGCTGCACGAAGTCTTCGGATCGAATGCCGCCCCTCTGCCGCCGCAGCTTCCGCTGAATCCGCCGATGTAGGCGAACTTGTCCAGGTTCACCAGAGTCGTCAGGAAGGTCTGCATGCCACCCATGGAAAGTCCGGCCATGGCGCGATTCTCGCGTCCCGGAAGCACGCGATAGGTTTTCTCAACCATGGGGATCAGGTCGGTCATCATCATCTGGGTGAACGTCGCTCCCGTGAAATCCGCCAGACCGCCGCCTCGGCCGGCAGGAGCCGATCCCCGCCCCGCCGCCGAAGTGGCGGGTGGCTGGGGCAATCCGCGAGCCGCGAATATCGTTCCGTCCTCGCCTGGCTTGACGGCGTTCAGATTGTCCATCACGACGATCATCGGCTTGGCCTTCCCGGCCGCGATTGAATTGTCGAGGATGAAGTCCACGTGCCCCTGGCTGTACCAGCCAGTTTCGTCTTCACCCCAGCCGTGCAGCAAGTACAAGACCGGGTAACGACCTTTGGTGTTCGTCTCATAGTCCGGCGGTGTGTAGACAAAGGCGCGTCGCCACTTCGCCGTGACCTTGGAGTAATAGGACTGCTGGCTAACGTGACCATGCGGGACATCTTTGGCCTGGTAGAAATCGCCACCCGGTTCGGGAATCTCGATCCCGCTGTTTTGCCATCCTGATCCAAAGAAAGTCATGGTGGACGGGTCCGCGACTGCGGCTCCATCGATCTGAAGACTGTAGTAATGGAAACCGACCACCAGGGGCGTCGTGGTCACTGTCCAGACACCGTCCGGGCCTTTCGCCATGTCGAACCCCTGCCCAATTCGTACGCTTATCTTTTGAGCGTTCGGCCCGTTGACCCGAAACATGGCCCGATGATCGGGATAAACACAGGGGTACTTTGCGGAAGGGACGTTGTACACAGATGGCGTGCACACGTCCGCCGCCTGTCCAAATGCCATTCCGCAGCTTATTGCCGCCAGAGCAAGAATCCGCTTCATGACTTATTCCTCTCACCGGCCCGAATCAGCCATCAGATCGAGAATGCCGTTGACGATCGCAGACTCCGCGCAACCGGGCTGCAACCTGGAAGAAAGAACCTCAAACGTGTACATCCCATAAGCGGTGTCATTCGGAATGTAGCCTGAGCGCGCCGAGCCATCGGTGAGAGTCGCCATCATGGTTCGCGCGTAGGGCGACTCTTTCTTCAGACGTTGGGCGATTGGGTTGAACACCTCAGCATTCACGGCGCCGATCATAATGTCTCCCAACTGAAGTAGCCCAAGCCGAATATCCACCGGACCGGCCGCTTTGTACTCTCCCGGGAAACCCGCGCGACCCTCATTCGTGCGCTCGCGACCCGGGCAACTGAAGGTCTTGAACCGGCCGTCAACCTGAATGCTCGACTCCGTGCGTTCCATGCCGCGCATCACGTGCATCACTTCTTCGCCCAGGAACTGTCCCATGGAGAGGATCATCTGCTTCTGCTGATTCATCAGCTTGATCACGGTCGGGTCTTTCTTATTCAGACCCTGGCCACCGGGAGGCATCGAATTGCTGATGTCGATGCCGCGCTTGGCGTAGTCTTTGATGCGGATTTCGCGCAGGTCGTAAGTCTGCTGAAAATAGATGGGGTTCTGATCGCCGGCAGCGCCGCTGGACCACAAGGCGACGATCTTATCGTCGAACGAATCTTCGATGTACTTCGAAGTGGTCCCGGGGGCATCGCCGCTGACTAAGTCGAGCTGGCCCGCGGCCACCCCGTGCATGGCGTAGTTGTAATAGACTGCCAGCGGCTCGCCGCTCAGACTTTCGAACTTGATCACGGCGACGGTCTTGTCGGACGGACCCTCGTAATTGGGTCCTTCCCACCAACGTTTTGTCTTGGGATCGATAATGTTGCGATTGACGTTGATGTAGGAAACGCCCGTTCCATAACCAATGCGAGCCGGCGCGAGCCGCTGCTTGGCCAGGCGGACGGATTCCACGATCTTCTGCGTGTACGCACCAGCGGGCTGGTTCGGCACACTATGGCTGTGCGTCGCGCTCAGCAGCACATTCTTCGCGGGAATTCCAAGGTCGGTCTCCAGTTGCTTGGAGACAGCCTGCCAGATTTGGTCAGACACACCGCCCGCGTCCACGCTGATGAGCGCCGCCGAAGCGGTTCCGTTGTTGATCACGATCGCGCGCGAATAGATGTGATCGAGGATGCCGTCGTAGTTCTTGGGCAGGTCGGCCTGCGCCGGGGTCACATCCACTTTGGCCGCGCCCACGCGGAGAGCCGCGTTCTGCGCATACGCTCCGACGGACATGCCGAGGGTGACTACGATCCAAGCGGCCGCAAACGATTTTTTCATGGTTTTGATCCTACTGCTGCTGTCGCTTCTGATTCTCCATAAACACATCGCACGCCTGGCGCCGCAGGCCTTCTTTGGCCACCGGGCCGGCATCGGTGAAGTCCATGTATGCGCGCGCGGTCGCATCGAACTTCGGCCACTTCACCAGCTTTCCGCCGTTGGGATCGCCAGTCTTGGCGAAGTTGGTCCAGTATTCCTGCATCTGCGGCGCGTACTCTCGATCCGAATCGTTGT
>JAICXC010000106.1 GCA_025980665.1 Bryobacteraceae bacterium | reverse complement strand
TACGTATCGGCGAAACCGCGCCCCGCTTTAGGATTTATCGCGCCTAGATGTTCGGGGTCGAAGAAACCACTAACTCCGAGCGGCTTCGTCGGCCCAGGGAAGCGCATCCCGGTAAGCCTCGCCGACCAATTCCGGCGCAGTTCCCAAATGGCCTGCGAGGCGTTCCACTTCGTCCCAATCCGCCATTTCATAGCGCTGGACCAGCGTATAGATCATGTTGAGCACGTTCTCCTCGGACGCCTGCCCGCGCAGCACCGCGTCCAGGGCGGGTGCCAGACTCATCTCCGTGAGGGTATCCTCCAACGGACGGTCGAGGAGGGCGCCGAGCATGGAGAAAAGCCCCACGAGGAAGGCCTCATCCTCGACGCCTCGACCGCTGGCTCGCCCTAATAATTCGCAGAATCGGCCGCGCACCAGGGACTGGGTAATTAATTCGGCGGGCTTGCCTTCGGCGATGACCGGTAGCGCGGCAATTGCGATCCATTTGCGGATGCCGCACTCGCCTAACGCCACCAGGGCCCGTCGAATAGATTGAATCTGGGCCTGCCGTCCGAAGTGGGCCGAGTTGGCGTAGCGCAGCAACTTATAGGAAAAGGAGACGTCTTGCGATACTAAAGCGGTCAGGCGAGTGAAATCGAGCTCGGGCCGGATGGCTTCCTGCATCAGCTGCAAACACTGAAGTTTATTGGCGGGAATCTGTTTGCCTGCAATGATCACAGGGCGCGCAAAGAAGTAGCCTTGAAAATATTCGTACCCCGCGCGTAAAGCCCAACGGTACTCCGCATCGGTTTCCACTTTTTCGGAAAGCATCTTGATGCCGCGTCCCCGAAATTCCTTGAGCATGGCTTCCTGCTGGGCCTTGGGCGTGCCGATTTCCACTTTGATTAAATGAGCCAGCTCGATGAAGGGCTCCATTTTCGTTCCGGGCTGAAAATCATCCAGCGCGATTCGATACCCCTGCGCCCGCATGGCGCGCACCGCCGCCACGACTTCCCTATCCGGCTCGATGTCTTCAGTCAGTTCGATGATGGTGCACTTGTTGGGCAGGACAGAATAACAATCCCGAAACAGCATGTCCCGTCCAAAATTGATGAGGCCTTGTTTGCCTCGCAGCATCTTGTCCAAACCGATCGACAGCATGCTGTTGGAAACCACCTGAGTGGTGGCCGTACTGGCGTCGGTGCCGTCAAAGTTTGTTTGCGTCGCACTGGACCGAAAGAGCAGTTCGTAACCCCAAACTTTCAGATTGCGGTCGAAAACAGGCTGACGGGCAACAAACACTTCCACCTTGTACGTATCGCAGAATTTCGGATACGCTTTAGGATTTTTCCGCTCTTTTCGTTTTTACGACCACGGGGGTTCCCGCAAAGTCGAATTTTTCCCGCAGGCGGTTCGCCAAATGCCGTTCGGCTGAAAAATGCAGCTTGCCTGAACCTGTTCGGTCGGTAAAAACGACGAAGGTAGGAGGCCGAATGGAGGCCTGAGTCAAATACTTGATCTTCGGACGATACTCCCAACGGAGCGTGTCCACAAAACGATTCAGCTCGCCTGTGCCGACGCGGTGGGAAGCCGCCTCGTAGCCCTTGCGGATCAGGGGAAAAAGCGCCGGCGTGCCTTGACCCGTGAGCGCCGACACGAAAACCACGGGGGCGTAGTCCAGGAATTTCAGCCGCTCCTGGATCTGTTCCATGAACCTTTTACGGTTGCGTTCCTTGACAGCGTCCCATTTGTTCACGCACAGGATAATGGCGCGGCCTTCCTCATGAGCGTATCCAGCGATGGTGGAATCGGCCGAAAGCACGCCTTCGGTGGCGTCCATCACTAATAAAGCGACGTGGCACATGCGCAGGTGGCGGCGAGCCATCACCACGCTAAGCTTCTCGGCCATCAGATGGGTTTTGCCCTTACGGCGGATCCCCGCGGTATCGACGAACACGTACTCGATGCCGTCGCGAATGACCGATTCATCCACGGCGTCCCGGGTGGTGCCGGCGATGGGAGAAACGATGGCACGGTCGGATCCGACCAGCGCATTCAGCAGCGTGGATTTTCCGACGTTGGGGCGACCCAGGATCGCCACCTTGATCCGGTTCGGGGGTTCATTTGGTTCCGGGGCCGCTTCCGGGAATCCCTCGGTAACGTGCGCCAGCAGCTCGTCGATTCCCAGGTGGTGTTCGGCGGAAACCGGGAACAGATGCTCGAAACCGAGCTCGTGAAATTCGTGGGCCAAGTCGGCGCGGCGCGGGCTATCGATTTTATTAACGGCCAGCGCGACTGGTTTACCCAGCTTGCGTAGCATCTTGGCCAAATCGCGATCCGCGCCGGTCAGCTCGCTGCGGCCGTCGATCAGAAAGATAATGTGATCCGCGCTTTCGAGCGCCACTTTAGCCTGGCGCAGTATCTCGCTGGGGATCAGCGCGTCGTCACCCTGGATGATGCCGCCCGTATCGATCAGTTCGAATCGCCGGGCGCGGTACTCAGCTTGGCCATAGATACGGTCGCGCGTGATCCCGGGTTCGTCGCCGACAATGGAGCGGCGCGAACGCAGGATGGCATTAAATAGGGTCGACTTACCGACGTTGGGACGACCAACGATGACTACGGAAGGCTGTACGGACACGTACTTCAATCATCGCACTCCTTGGCATTTAACCTGTGACATTACGGATCTCTCCACCACCGTGCGACCATGAAGGTTCCAATGACTGCAAATGAGAAGATTCGCAACGTGGCGATTATCGCCCACGTTGACCACGGTAAGACCACTCTCGTAGACGCGATGCTCCGCCAAAGCGGCCTTTTTCGGGCCAATGAGGCAGTGGTCGAGCGCATGATGGATTCCAACGAACTGGAGCGCGAGCGCGGCATCACGATTCTAGCCAAGGCCACTGGCCTGCGTTATCATGACATCAAAATCAACATCGTCGACACGCCTGGCCACAGCGATTTTGGCGGCGAAGTCGAGCGCGCGCTCAAGATCGTCGACGGCGTGATGCTGCTCGTGGACGCGAGCGAAGGTCCCCTGCCCCAGACCCGCTACGTGCTGATGAAAGCGCTGGAAGCGCGGCTGACGCCGATTGTCGTGATCAATAAGATCGACCGCCCCGACGCGCGCATTCAGGAAGTACTCAACGAGGTCTACGATCTGTTTATCGATCTGGATGCGGCCGAGGACCAGCTCGATTTTCCGATTATCTACACCAATGCAAAGATCGGAGTCGCCAAACTGGACCCGGCGCAGGAAACCAGCGATCTGCGGATTCTTTTTGACACAATCCTGGAGCATATACCGGCGCCTAAAGGCGATCCCGACGGGATTCTACAGATGCTGGTCGCCAATTTGGATTACAGCGAGTATCTCGGCCGTCTGGCCATTGGCCGGGTGTTCAACGGGACGCTGCATCTGGGCGATGAAGTATCGATCGCCAAATTGGACGGTTCGTTCCAGAAAACCAAGATCACCAAGCTGTACTCATTCGAAGGCCTGAAGCGTGTGGATGAGACCATCGGCACGCCCGGAGACATTCTGGCGATTGCCGGAGTGGAGGGTATCACTATTGGCGAAACCCTGACGCATGTGGACACGCCCAAGCCGCTGCCGCACATCCTGATCGACGAACCGACCATCGCGATGACGTTCACCATCAACACATCGCCGTTCTCAGGCCGCGAAGGGACTTACGTCACCTCGCGCAATCTGCGCGATCGGTTGGACAAAGAACTGCTCACCAACGTTTCGATTCGAGTAGAGGAAGCCGGCGGTCCCGACGCCTTCAAGGTGATGGGCCGGGGAGAGCTGCAACTGGCCATTCTGATCGAGATGATGCGGCGCGAGGGCTTCGAGCTGGGTGTAGGCAAGCCCGAAATCCTGACCAAAACCATCGGCGGCAAGTTGCATGAACCACAGGAACTGCTGGTGATCGATTGCCCGGAAGCCTTTACCGGCGTCGTGATGGAGAAGATGGGCACGCGCAAGGGCAAGATGCAGAAGATGGTCAACCATGGTTCAGGCCGCGTGCGACTGGAGTTCTTCGTGCCATCGCGCGGGCTGATCGGACTGCGCAGTGAGATGCTCACCGACACCAAGGGCACGGCGATCATGAATTCGCTGTTCGAGGGCTACATCGAGTGGCAGGGCGACATTCCGTCGCGGCCCACCGGATCGCTGGTGGCTGATCGCGCGGGCAAAACCACCGGCTACGCAATTTTCAATTTGCAAGAGCGCGGCGAGATGTTCGTATCGCCGGCGACCGAGGTCTATGAAGGAATGATCGTCGGAGAGAACGCGCGCGATACCGACTTGGATGTGAACATCGTCAAAGAGAAAAAGCTGACGAATATGCGGGCGTCTTCCGCCGACGAAGCCATCCGGCTGGTGCCGCCGCGGCTGCTGAACCTGGAACAGGCCATCGAGTTCATTCGCGAGGATGAATTGGTGGAGGTGACGCCTCAGTCCATCCGCCTGCGCAAAAAAGTGCTCAAATCAAATCAACGGTAGAGTATTTTGTTTTATCTAAAAGTCCTTTATTGTCAGTATCTTAAGTAACATCATTGACGTTCCTGTATTTTGCAAATGCACTTGGCAGTGCGATACTAAACGTCAATAAACGATGACTCTGGTGAGCGAGGCAATCGCCCGATATCACAAACTCATCGAGAGCGAACCCTACATCGACCTGGCATGGGCCCATGCGCTCCAAGAGCGCATCAAGTCCGAAAAATTGGACGGCAGGCCTGTGTCGCCGGTGCTACGGCCGCACTTGATAACGCAGAAGGACTACGCCGCTCTGGTGCGGGCGTCCGAGACCCTGCTCTCGGCCATCGCCCGCGTGGAAAAGCTGGCCCTCGAAACGCCCGCGCTACTGGCGCGGATGCAGTTATTGCCGGCGGAAAAAATGCTGGCGGCTGTGGATCCCGGGTATTCGACGGTGGGCATCACAGCGCTGCTGGATGCCGCGATCCACGATGGTTCATTGCGTTTCACGGGCTTCAATTCGGAAGCGCCCGCTGGAGTTCTGTACGGAGATGCATTATCGGACCTGTATTATGAAGTGCCGCCAGTCAAACAATTCCGCAAGAAATATAAGCTGCAAAAGATGGGCGGCGCCAAACATTTACTGAACGGGCTGCTCAAGGCTTACAAGGAATTCGGCGGAAAGCAGAAAAAACCGAATATCGCGATTGTCGAATTTCGGGCGCCTTTCGCGGCCGCATCCAGCGACCATGCGCTGCTAGCCGAATTCTTCACGCGCGAGGGACATCCCACCGAAGTGGTTTCGCCGGAGCAACTCGAATACCGCAATAATGCGTTGCGCCGCGGCGATTTCAACATCGACATTTTGTACCGGCGCATCAAGGTGCAGGAATTCCTGGTGCGGTTCGACCTGAACCATGCCCTGGTGCGCGCTTACAAAGAGCATGCCGTGTGCATGGTGAACAGCTTCCGCGCCGACATCGGCTCCAAGCGCGCGCTGTTCGATCTACTCACTGACGAAAAGATCACTGCCAAGTTTCCCACGGCTGAGAAGCGGGCGATCAAGGAATTTGTGCCGTGGACCCGCTTGGTACAGGCCGCCAAAACCACCTACAACAATCGCACCGTGGACCTGCCGGAGTTCGTCATGAAGCATCGCAACAAGCTGGTGCTCAAGCCCAACGACGATTCGACGGATCTGCATCCGGTGCGAGGAGCGGAAGTGGATGACGCGGCGTGGGAGAAAGCGTTACGCCAGGCGATGCGGACACCCTTCGTGGTGCAGGAAGCAGTGGAGCCGACGCACGCCGTATTTCCGTTGATGCAGTATGGCAGCCTGATCATGAAAGACATGGTGGTGCATCTCCATCCACACGCTTTCATGGGCAAAGTCTATGGCGCGTCGAGTTGGCTGAGCGTCGCAGGCTCGTCGGGATTTTCAACGCTCACGGGACTGGCGCCGACCTTCCTCTTAGAAGGAAAGTAAATCCGCTCGATCACGGCCGCGGCTCGGTTTTCACCGTTACCTTTGCCCGAAGATTCGCGACACCTGCTGTGGGGCGCTCATCCGTCACCGTGACGGCAAGTGCGTCATCCAGCCAATCGTGCACCGTACCGTCGGGATCGTGCGAGGCCAGCGTCAGCGTGTAAGCCCGGGGACACAGGTCGCACAGGAAAGAAAAAACCACCGTGACCATATCTCCCACCGCGCGAGGTCCCAGGTTGATCCGCTCGAGCTCGGTATTGGTGCCGTAAACCTCGAAACCGACCTGGGTGCGTATGAGCAGCCCCAGCACCGGATTTTCCACCGCCGCGTTGTAGCGTACCGTCGCGCGTACCGTGGCCATTTCGCCGCTCTTCCAGACGATGGTCGGCTTATCCTCGGAACCCAAAGTCTCAATGGACATGAGTTCCGCCCGGCCGTCGCCGTGACGAAACACCGGAGCAAGGCGGGCAGGCAACGTTTCTCCCCAGCTTCGGATGCGCTCAGAGACGTGTCTCCGATACTTGGCCAGCGTCTCCTTGGGATCGCCCTTGGCGGCGATCCGCCCGCCGTCCACCCACCACACTTCGTCGCACATCATTTCCAGAAGGTTGCCTTCATGGGACGCCAGAAGAACAATCGCTCCGCCGCGGCGCAGCCGATCAAGCCCGGTTAACGTGCGGGCGCGCACCACGGCGTCTTGGGTGGCGAGCGCCTGGTCGAGCGCAATCACTGCCGCCGGCGCGAGGTTCAGCGAATCGCCCAGAGCTACGTAACGGCGCTCTGGATCCGCCCGGATCTCACCGCTTTCCGGCTGCGCGCCGCCACCTGCAAGTTTTAGCAGTTCGGTCACGCCCGAGGCTTTTTCGCCAATCACTCCGATGATGACCCCGGCGGGGGCGATCACGGAGATCCCGCTCAGTGGCGCCAGGACCACGTTCCGAAACTCAAGCGACATTATGAATCAGGATACGTTACCGGGCGGTCGGCTCGTCGGAGCAAAGGTTGTTCCCTAGGGTGTTCGCTCTACGCGATACGCCTGGGCCGAACCCGATGCAGCGCGCCTTCATTCCGTGGCCCGAGATTTCGTTATCACGGATGATGTTCCCGCGACTTTCCTCCAGGCGAGCCACGCCGCGGCTCAAATAAATTCCGCTTTGGAGCATCTCCGGCTCGTCTGCCTTGTAGATGCAGCCGAATTGTTTAGCGCTTTCATTACAACCAGCCAGATTCAGCCGCAGAAACCGATTCCCCATGATTTTGTTACCGCTGCCCATCAGAAACAGGCCTCCGAACTTCGATCCGTCGATGATATTTCCGCTCAGATCGATGTTTTCCGAGTGCGTGTCGGGATGAGTGTTGTTCATCGCGATCGCGAAGCTTCCGTGCGGATAGTCCTCGGCAGTCTTGCGGTTAGTGCACCGGTTATCGCGGACCGCTCCGTCGTGGAAGCCGTCCAGGTCGATGCACTGACCGTTGATCTCCTCGAATGTGTTCCCGATATACTCGGAGCGATCCACGTTGCCGGCCGTATCGATGGCCACAGGGGTTCCCTGATTCTCGACATCGACGATGTCGATGGGATAGCCGATATTGACGCCGGTGTTTCCGTCCACGCGGATGCGTGTGGCATGACCGACCTGGATTGCGTCCCGGCCGATGGTGTCGAATTTGTTGCGCGTGAAGACACCGTCCCGCTGGCGCGGCGCGTGAAAATTAGAGTGCGTCCAAAGCGCATTGCCCAGAATTCCGCGGAAGGCCGATTCAGTCACCTCAAAACCGGAAGAGCCTTCTTCGAATAATATTCCTCCACTTAGGTTGTTCCGCCCGCGCGTATTTTTCGATCCGGAATCTTCAACAGTTGCCCCCCAGATGCGTACCTTGCTCGACTGGCTGACCAGGATCGGGAAATTGACCACGTTGTTCAAGCGCAAACGCTCGATCTGGAGACCCTTCACATTGTTCACCAGCAGGCCGTTATCTGGATACCAGACGTGGAATGCATTCTCGGAGGGAGCCATTTCGAGCGGTTGGACGAGCTTTTGCCGATTTCCATCAATTTCCAAGTAGTGCAGGTGGATCCGCTCGACGTTTTCAAGGACCAGGATCGCGCGGCCTTTGAAATTGTCCGCGGCTTTCAAGCGGGTTTCATTCCCGACGATCTCGAGGTCGTGCGCGCCGGGAGCAAGCGTAAGCTCGGAAGAGACCTTGATCTCTCCTGGGGGTAGGCGAATTATGCCCGTAGTCTGTGACGATAGCGCTTTGCGAAGACGGGCTTCCGGAGAGGTGCCGCACCCGCACAGCAAGGCAATTACAAGAGCACAAGCTACTGCGCCTTGGTCCACTGGCCGATCCAATCGAGAAACTGCGAATACCACAGCACCGTATTTTGCGGCTTCAGGACCCAGTGCCCTTCGTCGGGAAACAGCAACAGCTTCGCAGGCACTTTCTGCAATTTCAGCGCAGTGAACAACTGAATCCCCTGCCCCACGGGAACGCGATAATCCTGCTCGCCATGAATCACTAGCGTGGGCGTCTTGAAGTCCTTGACGAAATAACTCGGAGACCACTTGGAGTAAAGCTCCGGGTTATCCCAGGGCATGCCCTTGAACTCCCATAGGACGAACCACAGCTCCTCGGTTTCGGTCGCCATGCTGCGCAGATCGAAGACACCATCATGCGAGACGAAGGCTTTAAATCGATCCGTGTGCCCGAGCATCCAATCGATCATGTACCCGCCATAAGATCCGCCTGCCGCCGCCATACGCGCAGGATCAGCGTAGGGTAGCGCCGCGACGCTGTCGACAACGGCCATAATGTCATCGAACGCTTTTCCGCCCCAATCGCCGCTGATTTCCTCCGTATATCTCTGACCGTAGCCGGTGGACCCGCGCGGATTCGGCATCACTACCAGATATCCCGCGCCCGCGAACACCTGAGCATTCCAGCGGTAGGTCCAGTCTTCTCCCCAGGATCCCTGCGGTCCACCATGTATCAGGAACAGCACGGGATATTTCTTGGTAGGCGAGAAATCCGGCGGTCTCACGATAAAGGCATGTACGCGGGTTTTATCCGAGCTATCGGCGTACATCTCTTCGAGCGGGGTGAGGGTGGCATTGGCCAATACCGCCTCATTCAAGTGTGTCAGCGGCACTCCCGCGCCGCCACTGGACGTAGCGCGATAAATCTCGGTGGGATGCGAGCCGCTTACTTCTGTATAAATCATGGTCCGCCCATCGGAGGTGAACTGTACGTCATCCAGCGTCGATGCCCCCGCGACGATATTGCGGGATCCCCCGCCGGACGCCTGAATCATTTGCAGGCCGGTACGGCCACGATCCTCCACTGTGAAAAACAGACGCGTAGAATCGGGCGACCAGGTGACGCTTCCCACCGAGCGATCCAGGTTCTCCGTCAGACTGACAGCCCGGCCGGTGGCGCGATCGAGTTCCATCAGACGCCAGCGGTCGCTTTCATATCCGGCGCGCGCCTGCGACCGGAACGCGAGGAATTTTCCATCCGGCGAGTACAGCGGCGTATTGTCCGCACCGGGGCCAGTAGTGATCTTCTTGACGTCGCCGCCGGCGATGGGTACTACGTAAATATCCGAGTTGGTGCTGGTGGCCGGATCCGGGTCCACGTTCATGGCGAACGCCACTTCGTTCGAATCAGGCGAAATCGCATAGTCGTCCTGCCCGCCGAGTGAAAACGGAGGAGCGTCGTTGGGTCCAGGCGTCAGTTCCTTGATGTCGGATCCATCCGCGTTGACCACCATCAGATGACGCCGGCGCGCCCCCTGCCATTGGTTCCAGTGGCGGAAGAGAAGAGTGGTGTAGATGCGAGCCTTGAGCTTGTTCTTGGACTCTTCGTCGATCTTGCGCCGGTTACAGGCATCGTCAGCGCCGCAATCTGGATACACGTTCGAAAGGAATACGATCTTTTTGCCGTCGGGAGAAAGCAAGATTCCGTCGGCCTCAGCTGCGAACTTGGTGACCTGTCGCGCGCTCGATCCGTCGGCATTCATTACCCATATTTGAGAAGAACCGTCCCGGTTCGAAATAAAGAAGATCTGCTTGGAATCAGGCGACCAGCGCGGCCGCTGGTTGGTGTCACCGGCGGTGCTAAGCTGCCGCGGCGAACTACCGAGCACCGGCGTTACATAGATCTGCGACGGCTTGGTGTTCTTGTCCAAATCCACTTTCTGAACGGTGAAAACGACCTGGGTTCCGTCTGGAGAAAGAAGCGGCTCGCTGATCCGCGCGAGCTTTAGCATCGTATCTACGGTAAACGGCTGCTTTTGGCCGACGCATATGACCCCAGCGCATAGCAAGACTAGAACGATCCGCCGCATAGTACTAGTTTAACGGGCCGTAGCCACGTGCGATAGCTGAAACAAAGTTTGGAGCACGATCATCCGATAAGCAGAGGTGAACCCAATGCTACTTTATGCTAGGTTCGCTCTTTTAATTGGATTGAGCGCCACTCCCGCGCTGCTCGCACTCGATCCGCCTAAGCAGCATGATCAAAATAAGCAACAACCGAAGGCTGAAAACAAGAAGGCTGAGTCTGCCAAAAAGGAAGTCCCCCCTGCGGATGACCGTCTCGATCGCCGGAACGCTCGTATGAAGGAGCGGAATCGCGAAATCGACGGCCTCCTGAATAAGCAGAAATAGTAGATCTGTCGCAGGCCTTCAGCCTGTGCGCTCCGACATATAACGCTCCAGCCACTGGAGCGCTTCTTCGTGATTTGAGAATGCTCCGTCGGCCTGCGCCTCGTACGCAGCGGCGGTTACTTCCCCGATATGTTTGCCGGGCTGGTCGGCGAAATACGGCATGACGTGCCGGCCTAGAATCAGCGGCGCCTGCGGACCATGATGCACTGCTTGCGCTTCGGCCATTTCTCGAATCCGCATGGCACCCTCCGGCAGCCCAGTGGGTAGCGGAGGACGACCGGAGTAATCGGCCTCGATCAAGCGCACCAGATCGGCAATGGTGGCAGGCGCGAGACGCATCGCCAGGCGGCGAACCGCTCTGGGCGTGACCTCACGGCCGATACTTGAGCTCGCTAAGTGGTTTTCGACCATGCGGACGACGCGATCGACAATCGCACTCTTGATGCCGATGCGTTCCAGAAATCCGCGCGCCATGGGACCGCCATCGGCTTCATGTCCCCAGGATGTCCAGCGCATCTTGCCTTCGCGCTCGCGAAGCATGGTCGTCGTGGCTTTGGCGAAATCGTGAGAAAGCGCAGCAAAGATTAGCACGGCGCGATCGTCGCCCTCCAACTTTTCACGGGCGGCGATGCGCGCAGCGGCGTCCACAACCAGCATGGTGTGCGTGCCGACGTCACCCTCGGGGTGCCAGCCGGGATCTTGCGGTACACCTGCAAGGCGGCCGATTTCGGGGAAATGAACCTCCCAGCCCGAAGCCTTGAGGTACTCCGCGATCCGGCCGGGCCGCGAGCTTTTCACCGCCCACTTCATGAACTCATCCGCGACGCGCTCTTTGACGATCGTGTCGTAGTGATCCACGATGGTCTTGCACATGGCCGCGGTTCCAGGCTCCAGCGTGAGGTCAAAACGGCACGCGAACTGCATCCCGCGCAGGACACGCAACGGATCCTCGGCAAAAGCGGCGCTGGTGGCCCGCAGGATGCGATTCTTCAAATCCTCAGCGCCGCCGAACAAATCGAGAAGTTCGTCGGTCACCGGATCATAGGCCATCGCGTTGATGGTGAAGTCGCGGCGGCTGGCTGCCTCCCGAGGCGAAATGTCGTTATCAAACGTGGTTTGGAAATCGCGATGCCCGAGTCCCAGTTTGCTGTCACGCCTGGGAACGCTGAAATCGTACTCGTGATCAGCCGCGGTCAACTTGACGACGCCGAAGCTTTTGCCCACCAAATCGACACGTCCATGACGGGCAAGAAAGCCCGCTAGCCGGTCATAAGCCACACCGTAAACTTCGACATCGAAATCCTTGGGTTGCCCGCCCAGGAGCGCGTCGCGGACCGCCCCGCCCACCACCACCGCGCGATAGCCGGCTGCGCGCAATTCGCGGACGATCTGATCCACTAAAGGGGGAAGCTTCAGCTTCATCGTTACCATAATCACTCACCCACAAATTTTCGCCATTCGCGGCGCGAATCTGCCAACTCGGTGTATACCGGACCGGTTCGGTCCTACATGGTGTATAGTGGGGATGGAGTTAACGCTCAATTGCAACTGGCTATCAAATCCTGGTACTCCAAGAGTTTGACTTTACAGTTATTCCAGTTGGATACTTGGTTCGAGATGCAAACGGCTGTCAAGAAGGCGCATCAGGCAAAGCACAACCCGGAAGCGACTAATCTCACTGAATTGAAGCATGGAGAATCCGGAATCCTGGATCGCCTGGACTTGCCGGAAGACGACGCGCGACGGCTGATGGAACTCGGTTTTCTGCCGGGTCATGCAATCACTCCAGGCCATTCCGCCCCAGGCGGCGATCCGCGGGTATTTCGCGTCGATGGTTCCGAAGTTGCGCTACGCCGCGAGACGGCGCGGCGTCTCATTCTGCGGTCCGCCAGGCTGAAGTGACATGAGCGATTGCCACGGGTGCTCTGTCGCAACCCTCCCACCGCCGCCAGCGATACCAACTCGCCGGCACATTGTGGCGATTGTGGGACCGCCCAACTCCGGCAAATCGACTCTGTTCAACCGTCTCACCGGCCTGCGCCAGAAAGTGGCGAACTTCCCCGGTGTAACCGTGGAACATCGCATGGGCAAGGTAAAAGTGGACGGCGGGCGCGAAGTGTTCGCGGTCGACTTGCCAGGCGTCTATAGCCTGGAACCTCGCACCGAAGACGAGCGCGTCACGCACGACGTGTTGCTCGGCCAGATGAAGGATCTGCCCAAGCCGGACGCGGTCCTGCTGATTCTGGATTCGACCAATCTGGCTCGCCATCTGGTGCTGGCAGCGCCCGTACTCAGTCTGGGCCTGCCTACGCTGGTGATCCTCAACATGGCCGACGACCTGTCACGTCGCGGCGGCGGCGTGGATGTGGCCGAATTGAGCATGCAGCTCGGATCGCCCGTAGCTTTGGTCAGCGCCTCGCGCGGCGAAGGCTTCGACAAGGTTTTCCAATTTCTTGCAGGCACAACCCAGGCCGCGCCGCGCACTGCGCCGATGATGCAGCTGCCGGTGATCCAGGACATTCCCAAGTGCCGCGCTTGGGCCGCGAACGTGGGTTCCAAGGGGAAGTATCAGGCACCGGCTCCGCCCCATTGGACGCGCCGTCTGGACGCGGTTTTCCTGCATCCGGTAGCAGGCCCGTTGGTGTTTGGAATCGTAGTTATCGCGGTGTTCCAGTCGATTTTCTTCTGGGCCAAACCGGCGATGGATCTGCTGCAAGAAACCATCACGGCAGTGGGTGCCTGGGTAGGTTCCCTGATTCCCAACCCAACGCTGCATTCCCTGGTGGTCGATGGCGTCTTTAACGGTGTCGGAAGCGTGGTCGTGTTTCTGCCCCAAATCCTGATTCTGTTTTTGTTTATCGGGATCCTGGAAGATTCGGGATACCTGGCGCGGGCCGCCCTGATTATGGATCGCACCATGTCACGCTTCGGGCTGCAAGGCAAGAGCTTCATTCCCTTGTTGTCGGCGTATGCCTGCGCGGTGCCGGCCATTATGGCCACGCGTACCATCGAGAACAAGCGCGACCGCATCGCAACCATTCTGATTGCGCCCTTCATGACGTGCTCAGCGCGCCTTCCCGTGTATACACTGCTGATTGCCGCCTTTATTCCGGACCGGCGGCTGCTCGGCGTGTTTCTCAGCGCTGGAACAGCCGTGATGCTGGGCTTGTACGCGATCGGTTTCCTGGCGGCCATTTTCACGGCGAAACTGCTCAAATCGACGGTACTCAAGAGCAGCCGATCGTCCTTCATGCTGGAGATGCCTCCTTACCGCTGGCCCACCTTCCGCTCTCTCGGACTGCGATTGGTGGACCGCTCGAAAGTTTTCCTGCGCCGTGCAGGTACCGTCATTCTGGCAGTAGCGATCATCATCTGGGTTTTAGCGAACCTTCCCGTACATAATGGTCAGCCACCGGAAATCGGACAGAGCATCGTAGGCATGATCGGGCACGTTGTGGAGCCCGCCATCAAACCTCTGGGCTTCAACTGGAAGATCGGGATCGGACTGATCACATCCCTGGCTGCGCGGGAAGTGATCGTCGGTACGCTGGGAACCATCTACGGAATCGAGGACCCATCGGCTAAGTCCGCAGGTTTGCAGCACGCTCTCCAGCAGGATCTGACGTTGGGCGGCGCCGTCGCCTTGATGGTGTTCTTCGCCTTCGCCATGCAGTGCATGTCGACCATCGCCGTAGTGCGCCGGGAAACGGGCGGCTGGCGCTGGCCCATCATCCAATTCGCGTATATGACTGGCATGGCTTACGTGTGCGCCTTCTTGGTTAACCAAGCCATTACTGCGTTGTTCTAGCCTGTTTCTTACGCGGTTTCTTCCAAAAGAAGTACCATAGCGCCGCGATGGCAACGATCCCAATCGAAGCGTAAACGACATATTGGTGCACCAGTTCGGCGGCCGGCCGCCAGTTTTCTCCCAGAAAATAACCCATCGTCAGGAACGTCGCGACCCACAGTGCGCCCCCAGTCCATGCATAAGCAATGAATGTCGGGTATGCGAGCTTGGACATTCCGGCAACAATAGCGGTGAAATGCCGCACGCCGATGATGTAGTAGCCGACCACCAGCATCCAGTGTCCGATCCGATCAAACCAACGGTGCACGTATGCCAGGCGGTCTTCGGTGAAGTGGATGTACTTGCCATAGCGGTGGACCGCACCGACGCCCAGGGTACGTCCTATTAGATAGCTCCCGCTGATGCCGGTCCAGGCTCCAGCAACCGCGGCGAGGAAAGCCCCCACAGGGTGCAGTTTGCCGCGGAAGATCAGGTAGCCGGTGAAAACCAGCAGCGTTTCATCGGGAACGGGCAGCCCGACGACGCCGAGCGCCAGCAAAAGGTACAGCGCCCCGTAACCGTGCGCGCTGAGCCAGGCAAAGACCCCGTCCATCGTCTCTACGATAGCGTCCCGGTGTATGCTTTGAGTAGGTTCGGGTTGCCACGATGCGATCTTTATTGCTCATAACAGGCGGAATTCTAGTCGCACTTTCCGTTACACTCGCCTTCCAGCAGACCGGTCCGGCCACCCAGGAACGCGCAATGCTCGACAAGTATTGCGTCACCTGCCACAACCAGCGGCTGAAAACGGGCGGCTTGGCGCTCGACAACCTGAATCTGGACAAGGTCGCTGATAACGCCGAGACCTGGGAAAAGGTTCTGCGCAAGCTGCACGGAGGCATGATGCCGCCGCAAGGCATGCCGCGTCCCGACGGAGCGACGGTTGACCAGTTCACAGGCTGGCTGGAGACTTCGCTCGATCGCGCGGCGGCGGCTCACCCCGAGCCGGGGCGGTCCACGCTACACCGGCTGAATCGAACCGAGTACGGAAACGCCATCCACGATCTTCTGGATCTGGATATCGATCCAGCAGCGTTTCTTCCCGCCGACGACGAGGCCAACGGGTTCGACAATATCGCCGACGTGCTGCGCTTCTCGCCGTCGCTGCTCGAACAATACTTGTCGGCATCGGACAAGATCTCAAGCTTGGCGGTTGGCGACCCTTCGATAACTCCGATCAGCTTAGTGTTTCAGGCTCCTCCGGATCTCGACCAGGAGCAGCACATTGAAGGGTTACCCCTCGGCACTCGCGGCGGCATCCAGATCCATTACAACTTCCCGCTCGACGGCGAATACGATTTGCGCGTTTTTCTGCTGCAGAACATCGTCGGCTACGTGCCCGGTCTGGAGTACGCCCACCAGCTTGAAATCAGCATCGACGGCCAGCGTGTATTCTTGGCGCAGGTGGGCGGCGAGGAAGACAACAAGATGTCGGACGCTAACCTTGGCGTCGCCAAGGACACCCTCGACGCGCGCTTGCGGACGCGCATCCCGGTCAAGGCCGGACCTCGGACAGTGGTGGTGACGTTTCTCCGGCGTAACTCCGCGCCCTCCGACGAGCCGCTACAGCCCTTTACCCATGACCACGATCTACAGAATATGAACGGCGTGCCGCGCATCGACCGCGTGCAGATCACCGGACCGTTCGATCCCACTGGTCCGGGCGATACACCCAGCCGGCATCGCGTTTTTTCCTGTCATCCCGCGAATGCCGCGGCAGAACTTCCCTGCGCCCGCACGATCCTGACCAATCTTGCGCGACGGGCGTATCGACGTCCCGTGACGCCGGCGGATCTCGAAAATCTGCTCAGCTTCTATCAATCCGCGCGCAACAAGAAGAATTTCGACGCGGGGATTGAGAATGCGCTACGGCTCATCCTGACGAATCCCAAGTTTCTGTTCCGCATGGAAACCGATCCGGCGGGTGCCGCGCCTGGTTCGATACATCCCGTCAGCGACCTTGAGCTCGCATCGCGCTTGTCGTTCTTTCTGTGGAGCTCGATTCCCGACGATCAGCTCATTACCCTCGCCTCGCAAGGGAAGCTGAAAGATCCGGCGATTCTGGAACAGCAAGTGAAGCGCATGCTGGCCGACGATCGGTCCGAAGCGCTGGTGAAGAACTTCGCCGGACAATGGCTGTTGCTGCGCAACCTGCCGAACGTGCAACCCGACCCCAACGAGTTCCCGAATTTCGACGATAACCTCAGGCAAGCCTTCCGGCGCGAAACAGAAATGTTTTTCGGGAGCATTATGCGCGAGGACAGGAACGTGCTTGATCTGCTGACGGCAGACTACACCTTCGTCAACGAGCGCCTGGCTAAGCATTACGGCATCCCGGGCATCTACGGCAGCCAGTTCCGGCGCGTAAAGGTGACCAACGAAGAACGGCGTGGGCTGCTCGGCCAGGGCAGTATCCTGACCGTGACGTCGGAAGCCAACCGGACCTCGCCGGTGAAACGAGGCAAGTTCATTCTGGAAGCGATCCTGGGGACGCCTCCTCCCTCACCGCCCCCGAACGTCCCGCCGCTCAAGGAAAACGAGGGTGCGCAGGTCATGTCCGTGCGCGCTCGCCTGGAACTGCATCGCAAAAACCCGCCTTGCGCAGGATGTCACGCGGTGATGGATCCCCTGGGCTTTTCGCTCGAGAATTTCGATGGCATCGGCGAGTGGCGCACGAAGGAACCGGGTGGCGCGGTAGATCCCTCGGGCCAGCTGGCGGACGGAACCAAGGTTGACGGTCCGGTGGCGCTGCGGAACGCGATCATGAAACACCCCGAGCAGTTCGTCCGTACGCTCACAGAGAAGATGCTGACCTACGGCTTGGGCCGGGGCCTGGAGTATTACGACATGCCAACGGTCCGCGGGATAGCCCGCGATGCCAGCCGCAACGACTACAAGTTCTCGTCGATTGTTCTGGGTATCGTGAAGAGCACGCCGTTTCAGATGCGCCGGGTGCAGGACGCACCAGTCCGTGCCGCGGCAACAGATCGCTGACGGCATACCGGCCTGCCCGCCATTCGGAATACCCAGCGATCCCGTGCCAGATTACTGGCCGGTCCTCTAACAGAAACCCTGGAACCGGTTACATGGTTGCTGCATCCTAGAGGGCGAAATGACATCCTGGAAATGGCGGTCTCTCAGTTGGCTCCTGGTGGTGCCCGCGGCCGCCCCTTTAGTAGCCCAACCTCTCGCGCGCCAGTTTAGCGTCAACATCGGCGCCGGTGGCGCGATTCCTCGGGAAGACCTGACGTCATTCATGAACACCTCACCGATGCTGACGGTCGGTTTCGGGTACCGGCCCTTCAAGTATTTTCAAGCCGACGTCGGTGCGGACACTATCTTCCATGCCGCGAACGTACGCGGCTTCCAGGACACGATTATCGGGCGGCTTAAAGTCCGGGACGACGAGCTCATGGTGCCCTTCGGCGGACGCGCCGTTCTCCCCATAGGCCCACGGGTCGAGCTTTTCGGCGGAGGCGGTGCAGTCTATCTGAACTACGGCGAGTCAGTCGAGGTCCCTGGCGCGGGCGACGATAGCAGCTTCAATTGCCAAACCTGCAGATCGCGAGGCGGCTGGGGCTACTACACGACCGCAGGCATCAACGTGGCC